>CAYOBI010000012.1:0-37922 GCA_964402325.1 uncultured Propionibacteriaceae bacterium
CTGCTCGACGCGGGACGCGGCCAGGACGGCGAGCCGTACCTGGCCGGGACCGCCCCGACCCCGGTCGCCCGGCTCTCCGCGGCGACCGCCGCCCGGATCGGCGCCGACGGGGCCGTGGTGCTCCGGGCCGGGGCCGACGGGCTGGCGCTGCCGCTGGTGGTGGAGGCTTCGATGGTCGACGACGTCGTCTGGGTGCCCCGCAACGCCCCCGGGCTCTCGGTGGCCGAGCACCTCGGTCTGACCGCCGGCGACCGGGTCGGGGTCGCCGCCGCGCCACCCACTGACCCGTCCGTCCGCACCGACTCGACTGGAGGCAAGGCATGATCCCGCTGGACCTCTCCCTGTTCGGTCACGACCCCGTGTGGTTGGTGATCGTCAAGGTGATCATCTGGTTCGTGTTCATCCTGTTGGCGACGATCTTCAACGTCTGGCTGGAGCGCCGCACGCTGGGTCGGATGCAGCAGCGCATCGGGCCGAACTTCGCCGGCCCGTTCGGCCTGATCCAGGCCCTCGGCGACGGCCTGAAGCTGCTGTTCAAGGAGGACGTGACGCCGAAGCTGGCCGATCGCTTCGTCTTCAAGCTGGCCCCGTTCATCATGACGGTCGTCGCCTTCGGCACCTTCTCGCTGATCCCCTTCGGCGGCACGGTCAAGATGTTCGGGGTGCAGACCCAGCTGCAGCTGGTGGACACCCCGGCCGCGGTGCTGCTCTACCTGGCGCTCACCTCGATCGCCGTGTACGGCGTCGTGCTGGCCGGCTGGTCGTCGTCCTCCACGTACGCCCTGCTCGGCGGCCTGCGCTCGACCGCGTCGATGATCTCCTACGAGATCGCGATGGGCCTGTCGCTGGTGTCGGTCTTCCTCTACGCGGGCACGCTGTCGACCAGCGAGATCGTCGCGGCGCAGGCCCGGCCGCTGCAGTTCGGGTCGGCGCAGTGGCAGGGCTCGATGGGCTGGTACTTCCTGCTGCTGATCCCGTCGTTCATCATCTACGTGATCTCGATGTTCGCCGAGACCAACCGGCAGCCGTTCGACCTCCCCGAGGCCGAGGGCGAGCTGGGTTCGGGCTACATGACGGAGTACTCCGGCATGACGTACGCCCTGTTCTTCCTCTCCGAGTACATCAACATGTTCATGGTCTCGTGCGTGGCGACGACGCTCTTCATGGGCGGCTACCTGCCGATCTGGCCGTTCAACAACATCGCGGCCCTGAACAACCCGTGGCTCGGCCCGGTCTGGTTCCTGATCAAGGCCTACATCTTCATGTTCCTGTTCATCTGGGTGCGGGCGACCGTCCCCCGCATCCGCTACGACCAGCTGATGCGTCTGGGCTGGAAGTGGCTGATCCCGATCTCGCTCGGCTGGACGATGCTGGTCGCGGTCTTCCGCGTCGGCGTCGCCGACGGGTGGCTCGGCAGCCGCGGCTTCTGGATCGCCGCGATCGTGGTCGCCGCGGTGCTGATCGCCCTGTTGCTGTTCGGCGGCCCGCGGGAGCCCGAGCAGGCCGCGGAGGAGCAGCCGGCGTTCGACCCGTACGCCGGTGGCTACCCGGTCCCGCCGATGCCGGGCCAGCAGGTGCCCGGGCTGGTCGACGTGGTCAGCTCCGCGGCCGACGAGGCCACCCGGACGGCACTGTCCGAAACGTCCGACTCCCAGCGAAGGGCTGATTCCTGATGGTGAATCCTGTTGCCGGGTTCGGGGTGACGTTCTCCACCCTGTTCCGCAAGACCCAGATCAAGGGCGACCAGGCCCGGATGTATCCGGAGCGGCCGGCGATGATCATGCCGCGCTACCACGGGCGCCACCAGCTGAACCGCTGGCCCGACGGCCTGGAGAAGTGCGTCGGTTGCGAGCTGTGCGCCTGGGCCTGCCCGGCCGACGCGATCTTCGTCGAGGGCGCGGACAACACCGAGGAGGAGCGCTACTCCCCGGGTGAGCGGTACGGCCGCGTCTACCAGATCAACTACCTGCGCTGCATCCTGTGCGGGTTCTGCATCGAGGCCTGCCCGACCCGGGCGCTCACCATGACGAACGAGTTCGAGCTCGCCGACACCAGCCGCGAGGCGATGATCCTGCAGAAGGACCAGCTGCTCGCCCCGCTGCTGCCCGGCATGGAGCAGCCGCCGCACCCGCGCCGGCTCGGCGACGACGAGCGCGCGTACTTCCTCGGCCTGCCCGACACCGGCGCCCGGGACACCCGGATGCCGGCTGGACAGCAGGACACGTACGTCGACGAGTCCGAGGCCCGCCCGGTGGGCACGCCCTGGATCCGCAAGGGGTCGGAGGCGCGCAAGGAGATGCGCAAGCAGTTCCACCCGGACTACAGCATGCCCGCTGACCCGGCGCTCGGTGCCGGCGAGGACGCCCGGGCCCTCGGCCCGGCCGAGCGCAAGGGAGCCGAACGATGATCCCCCTGGTGACCGCCCAAGCGGTGGCCTTCTGGCTGCTGGCGCCGTTCATGGTGCTCGCCGCCCTCGGCATCGTGCTGTCGCGCAAGCCGGTCCACTCGGCGCTGTTCATGGCGTTCGTGATGATCGCCCTGGCGGTGCAGTACGGCGCCCTCGACTCGCCCTTCCTGCTGGCGGTGCAGATCATCGTCTACACCGGCGCGATCATGATGCTGTTCCTCTTCGTCGTAATGCTGGTCGGTGTCGACACGACCGACTCCGTCGTCGAGACGATCAAGGGGCAGCGGGTGCTCGCCGCGCTGGCCGCCGTCGCCCTGCTGGTGCTGGTGGTGCTCGGCCTCGGCAACGCCGTCGGCGGCTCCGCGAAGGGCCTGGCCGACCCGAACTCGCTGGGCAACGCGCAGGGCATCGCCTACCTGCTCTTCAACCGCTACGTGCTGGTGCTCGAGGCCGCCGCGGCGCTGCTGCTGATCGCCACGATCGGCGCGATGGTGCTCGCCCACCGCGAGCGGACCACCCCGAAGAAGTCGCAGCCCGAGCAGTCGCGGGACCGGATGCAGGCGTACGCCCGCACCGGTGCCCACCCCGGTGGCCTGCCCGCCTCCGGCGTGTTCGCCCGGCACAACGGCGTCGACGCGCCGGCCCTGCTGCCGGACGGGTCGGTGGCCGAGTCCTCGGTGTCGCGGACCCTGAAGCTGCGCGGCGTGATGCTCCAGGGCGACAACCTGGCCGATCCGGTCCGGGAGAGCCTCGGGGCGATCGAGCCGGGGTCGGAGGACACCGTCGGTGGTCGTACGGTCGCGCAGGCGCGCACTGATGAGCAGGCGCAGGCCGACGCAGCCGAGCGTGAGCAGCTGGAGGCCGCCGCGACGGCGGGCGCCGGGACCGAGTCCGCGGAGGGAACCGAAGAACGATGAGCCCGAACAACTACCTCATCCTCGCGACGCTGCTGTTCGTCATCGGCGCCTCGGGCGTCATGCTGCGGCGCAACGCCATCGTCGCGTTCATGTCGATCGAGCTGATGCTCAACAGTGCCAACCTGCTGCTGGTCACCTTCTCCCACTACTGGGGGGTCCTCGACGGCCAGGTCGGCGCGCTGTTCGTGATGGTGGTCGCGGCCTGTGAGGTCGTCGTCGGCCTCGCGATCATCGTGTCCATTTTCCGTACGCGTCGCTCGGCTTCGGTCGATGACGCCAACCTGCTGAAGTTCTGAGGGGCGCGCCGATGATTCCGCTTGAACTGGTCGCCTCGGTCCCGGCCGAGGGAATGTTCACCTGGGGCTGGACGATGATCGCCGCCCCCGCGCTCGGTGCCCTGCTGCTGCTCGTCCTCGGACGGGTGACGGACCGGTGGGGCCACTACCTGGCCACCCTGATGCCGATCTGGTCGTTCGCGATCGCCGCCTGCCTGTTCGCCGAGATGCTGTTCCGCCCGGCCGACCACCGCGTGGTGAGCGCCCCGGTCTACGAATGGATCAACGCGGGCACCTGGACGGCGAGTTTCGGGCTGCGGATCGACCAGCTGTCGATCCTGTTCGCCCTGCTGATCACCGGCGTCGGGTCGCTGATCCACGTCTACTCGATCGGCTACATGGCGCACGACCCCAACCGGCGCCGGTTCTTCGCCTACCTGAACCTCTTCATCACCGCGATGCTGATCCTGGTGCTGGCGGACAACTACCTGCTGCTGTTCTTCGGCTGGGAGGGCGTCGGCCTGTCGTCCTACCTGCTGATCGGCTTCTGGCAGCAGCGGCCGAAGGCCGCCAAGGCCGCCACCAAGGCGTTCGTGATGAACCGTGTCGGTGACGTGGCGATGTCGATCGCGCTGATGCTGATGATCGCGCTGTTCGGCTCGACCTCGTTCGACGCGGTCAACGCCGGGTCGCCGCGGATGACCACCCCGATCGCCACCCTGCTCGGCATCCTGCTGCTGGTCGGTGCCTGCGCCAAGTCGGCCCAGGTGCCGCTGCAGGCCTGGTTGCTGGACGCCATGGAGGGCCCGACCCCGGTCTCCGCCCTGATCCACGCCGCGACCATGGTCACCGCCGGTGTCTACCTGGTGGTCCGGTCCGGCTCGATCTACGCGATGTCCGAGGTCGCCTCGACCGTCGTCGTGATCGTCGGCACGGTCACCCTGCTCGCCGGCGCCTGGATCGGTTCCGCCAAGGACGACATCAAGAAGGTGCTGGCCGGTTCGACCATGTCGCAGATCGGCTACATGATGCTGGCCGCGGGCATCGGCCCGGCGGGCTACGCGTTCGCGATCTTCCACCTGCTCACCCACGGCTTCTTCAAGGCCAACATGTTCCTCGGGGCCGGCTCGATCATGCACGGCATGAACGACGACGTCGACATGCGCCACTACGGCGGCCTCGCCAGGGCGATGCGGATCACCTTCCTGACCTTCGGGATGGGCTACCTGGCGATCATCGGCTTCCCGTTCTTCTCCGGCTTCTACTCCAAGGACCACATCATCGAAGCCGCGTTCCACTTCAACCCGATCGTCGGGTCGCTGGCGCTCTTCGGCGCCGGGGTCACCGGCTTCTACATGACCCGGCTGATGATGATGACGTTCTTCGGCGAGAAGCGTTGGCGTGACGACCAGCACCCGCACGAGTCGCCGGCCGTGATGTGGGTGCCGCTGGTCCTGCTCGCGCTGATGTCGATCGGCGCCGGCCTGGAGATCAACAACTGGATCGGCCGCTTCCTGGCCCCTGCGGTGAACGGCGAGGTGGAGGTCTCCGGCCTGTTCCACTTCACCCCGATCGGCCTGGTCACGCTGCTCGTGGTCGCCGCCGGCGTCGCGCTCGGCTGGTGGCTGTTCCGCGGGGACATCCCCGACCGGGCCCCCGAGAACGTCTCGGTGATGACGCAGATCGGCCGCAACGACCTGTACGGCGACGCCATCAACGCGGCGGCGTTCACCAACACCGGCGCCGGTGTGGTGACGGCCGTGGTGGCCGTCGACGACCACGCGATCGACGCGGTCGCCAACGGCACGGGCACCGCCTTCGCCGGGGTCGGGCAGGTCCTCAAGCGGTTCCAGACCGGCTACGTCCGTTCGTACGCGCTGACGATGGTGGCGGGCTCCGTCCTCATCGCTGTCGTGCTGATCCTGGGCCGGCTGGCCTGACGGGAGGAGAAACCACATGACGACGTTTCCCTGGCTCACCGTGCTCGCGGTGCTGCCCCTGATCGGCGCGCTCGCGCTGGTCTTCATCAAGGGCTCGCTGGCCCGTACGGTCGGCCTCGCCTTCTCCCTCGTGACGCTGGTCGTCTCGATCGTGGTCGCCCTCGGCTTCCAGCCGGGCAACGGCCTGCAGTACGTCGAGCAGCAGTCCTGGATCCCGGCCATCGGCGCCTCGTACTCCCTCGGCGTCGACGGCATGGGCCTGCTGATGGTCCTGCTGACCACGATCCTGGTGCCGGTCGTGCTGATCGCCGTCTGGGACGACCCGGACGCCAACGAGGGCCGCTGGACCTCACAGACGTTCTTCGGCCTGGCGCTGCTGCTCGAGGGCCTGTCGCTGTACGTGTTCATGGCCACCGACGTGCTGCTCTTCTACCTCTTCTTCGAGGCCACCCTGATCCCGATGTACTTCCTGATCGGCGGTTTCGGTGGGCACAAGCGCAGCGCGGCGGCGATGAAGTTCCTGCTCTTCTCGCTCGCCGGCGGCCTGGTGATGCTCGTCGCGGTGATCGGGATCTACGCGGTCACCGCAGGCCTCGGTCAGCCCACGTACGCCCTGCAGTCGCTGCAGCCGGCCGCCGCGGCCGGACTGTTCAACACCCCGATCGGCAAGTGGCTGTTCGCCGGCTTCTTCATCGCGTTCGCGATCAAGGCGCCGATGGTGCCGGTGCACACCTGGTTGGCCGACGCCGCCGAGGCCTCGAACCCCGGCAGTGCCACCCTGATGGTGTCGGTGCTGGACAAGATCGGCACCTTCGGCATGCTGCGGTTCTGTCTCGGTCTGTTCCCCGAGGCAAGCGTCTGGGCGACCCCGTTCGTCCTGGTCCTCGCGCTGATCTCGATCATCTACGGCGCGGTCGCCGCGATCGGTCAGCGCAACCTGATGCGGTTCGTCGCGTTCACCTCGGTGAGCCACTTCGGCTTCATGGTGATGGGCATCTTCGCGATGACCACCGCCGGCATCTCCGGCTCGATCTTCTACATGTTCAACCACGGCCTGTCGACGGCGGCGCTGTTCCTGGTCGTCGGCTTCATGGTGAAGCGCCGCGGGTCGGCCGACATCGCCGCGTTCGGCGGCGTGCAGAAGGTGGCCCCGGTGATGGCGGGCTTCCTGCTGGTCTCCGGCCTGTCCGCGCTGGCCCTGCCGGGCCTGTCCAGCTTCGTCTCGGAATTCATGGTGCTGGCCGGCACGTTCAGCAAGTACCGCTGGATCGCCGCCCTCGCCGCCGTCGCGCTGCTGCTGTCCGCGGTGTACGTCACCTCGGTCTACCAGCGCACGATGACCGGCCCGGTGACCGACCAGGTGGCCCGTACGGTCCACACCGACCTCACCCTGCGCGAGCGGGTGGCCGTCGCCCCGCTGCTCGCAATCATCCTCGTGCTCGGTTTCTTCCCGCGTCCTGCCCTGCAGCTGGCTGACCCCCAGGGGGCCCAGACGGTCGCGGCCATGCAGAGCGTCGGGGTCTCCGAACCCCAGCCGCAGATCCCGGAGGGCAAGAACTGATGAACACCAGCATCGACTACGCAGGGCTGCTCACCGCGATCCTGCCCGTGGTGATCGTCTTCGCCGGCGCCTCGCTCAGCCTGCTCGCCGAGGCGGTCCTGCCCCGGCGGGCACGGTGGGGGTCCCAGCTGGGGCTGTCGCTCGTCGTCCTGGTCCTCGCCTTCGGCTCCTCGCTGGCGATGTACGGCTCGTCCGCCTCGCTGGCCAAGGACCAGACCGCGATGGTGATGGTCGACCAGCCGGCCCTCGGCCTGTGGATGCTGCTGGCGATCTTCGGGGTGCTGTCCATCCTGCTGTTCGCCGAGCGCGAGGTGTACGGCGGCGTCAGCGCCTTCACCCCGTCGGGTGCGGCCATCCCCGGCTCGCTGGAGGAGAAGGCGGCCGGTGAGGCCCGCCACGAGCACAGCGAGGTCTTCACCCTGCTGCTGTTCTCGATCACCGGCATGATGCTGTTCCTCGCCGCCGACGACCTGATGATGATGTTCGTCGCGTTGGAGATCATGTCGCTGCCGCTCTACCTGCTCTCCGGGCTGGCCCGCCGCCGGCGGCTGCTCAGCCAGGAGGCCGCGCTGAAGTACTTCCTCCTCGGCGCGCTCTCCTCGGCGTTCTTCCTGTTCGGCATCGCCCTCGTGTTCGCGTACGCCGGGTCCTTCCAGCTGGCCGTGATCGACTCGATGATCGGCCAGAGCACCCTGTCGGAAGGCGTGCTGATCACCGGCCTGCTGATGATGCTGGTCGGCCTGCTGTTCAAGGTCGGCATCGTGCCGTTCCACAGCTGGGTGCCGGACGTCTACACCGGCGCCCCGACCCCGGTCACCGCCTTCATGGCCGTCTGCACCAAGATCGCCGCCGTCGGCGGCCTGCTGCGGGTGCTGTACGTGGCCCTCGGCGCCGAGCGCTGGAATTGGCAGCCGGTGCTGGCCGTCGCCGCGATCCTCACCATGGCCGTCGGCGCCATCGTCGGCCTGGCGCAGACCGACATCAAGCGGCTGCTGGCGTACTCCTCGATCACCCACGCCGGCTACATCCTGGTCGCCGTCGCCGGTGCTGCCCAGGCCGCCAACGGGATCAGCGGCCTCACCTCGGTGTCGGCCACCTCGTTCTACCTGCTGACGTACGGTGTGGCCACCATCCCGGCCTTCGCCCTGGTGACGATGGTGCGCGACAACGGCGCCGAGGTGACCCAGCTGACCGGCTGGGCCGGCATCGGCCGGAAGAACCCGGTGTTCGCCACCGTGATGGCGGTCTTCATGCTGAGCTTCGCCGGCATCCCGCTGACCGCCGGTTTCATGGGCAAGTGGGCCGTCTTCGCCGCCGCGTTCCAGGGCGGCTGGGGCTGGCTCGCGCTGGTCGGCGTGCTGCTCAGCCTGGTGGCGGCGGTCTACTACCTGCGGGTGATCGCGATCATGTTCTTCCGCGAGCCGGTCGACGGCCCGGAGGTCACCGACACCTCCGCCGCGACGCTGGTCGTGGTGGTCCTCGGTCTGGTCGCCACCGTGGTCCTCGGCATCGTGCCGGGTCCGGCGATGGGGTTCTTCCACAATGCGGGTGAGTTCCTGCGGCTGGGTATGATGTGAGTCTTGTGACCCCCATCTCAGCCCCGCAGAACCGGGATGCGTTCGAAGCGTACGTGCGGGAGCGGCTCGAGGTGATCGAGACCGCTCTCGCGGCCGCTGCGACCGGCTCCATGCCGTTCGTCACCGAAGCTGCCCGGCACATCATCTCCGCCGGGGGCAAGCGGTTCCGCCCGCTGCTCGTCATCCTGGCGTCCTCGCTGGGCACGCCCCGCTCGGCGGAGGACCTCACCCGGGCCGCCCTGGTGATGGAGCTGACCCACGTGGCCAGCCTCTACCATGACGACGTGATGGACGAGGCGGAGATCCGGCGCGGCGCCCCGAGCGCCAACAGCGTCTGGGACAACAGCGTCGCCATCCTCGTCGGCGACTACCTCTTCGCCCGGGCCTCCGACATCGTCGCCGACCTCGGTGTGGACTTCGTCCGGCTCCAGGCCCGGACCTTCTCCCGGCTGGTGCAGGGCCAGATCGCCGAGACGGTCGGCCCCGCCGAGGGCCAGGACGCCGTCGGCGCCTACCTCGACGTCGTCGCCGACAAGACCGGCTCGCTGATCGCCTCCTCGGCGATGTTCGGCGGCATGGTGGCGGGTCTGCCGGACGAGCAGATCGCCGCCCTGGCCGGCTTCGGCGAGGAGCTCGGGGTGGTCTTCCAGCTCAGCGACGACCTGATCGACATCACCTCTGAGAGCACCGGCAAGACACCCGGCACCGACCTGCGCGAAGGCGTGCCGACCCTGCCGACCCTGATGCTCGCCGACTACCACGACGACGACTCCCGCGACCTGCTCGCGAGGATCCGGGGCGACCTGTCCGACGACGCCGCGCTCACCGACGTGCTGCGCCGGCTGCGCGGGCATGCCGTGATCGAACGCGCCGGCGAGGAGGTCGCCCGCCGCGCCGAGGTCGCCCGCGGCCACCTGGCGGTGCTGCCCGAGGGGATCGCCCGCGACGCGCTCAGCGAGCTCTGCGACACCGTGGTGAACCGCTCCGTCTGAGTCGACGGCAACATGTGAGCAACTGTTCACATGTCGAGTGGTGCCGGGATAGTGTCGCGCCATGCACGTGCCCGACGGCTTCCTCGACGTCCCGACCTCCGTGGCCTGCGGCGCCGCCGCCGCGCTCGCCCTCGGCCTTGCAGCGCGCCGGTCGCGGCGCGAACTCGGTGAGGCGGGGGCGGTCCGCGCCGGACTGACCGCCTGCTTCATCTTCGCCGCCCAGATGGTCAACTTCCCCGTCGGCGCCGGCACCTCCGGGCACCTGCTCGGCGGAGGCCTGGCCGTCGCCCTGGTCGGGCCGTGGACCGCGGTGCTGGTGATGTCCTGCGTCCTGGTGGTGCAGGCCCTCGTCTTCGCCGACGGCGGGGTCACCGCGCTCGGGACCAACATCGTGCTGATGGGCATCGTCGGCGTCGGCGTGGCCGCCCTGGTCTCCCGCGGCGTGGTCGCCCTGCTCGGCCGTCGCCCCCGAGGGGTCGTCACCGCGAGCGCGGTCGGAGCGTTCGTGTCGGTCCCCGCCGCCGCGGCCGCGTTCTGCCTGCTCTACGCGATCGGCGGGGCGGTGCCCATCCCGCTCGGCGCCCTCACCCTTGCGATGGTCGGCACCCACCTGCTGATCGGCGTCGGGGAGGCCCTGATCACTGCCGCCGTGGTCGGCGCCGTGCTGGCCGTACGCCCCGACCTGGTCCGGCTCGCCGGCCGGGGCGCCGCGTCGGTGGGCGCCGAGACGCTGCCGGACGGCACCGTGGTGTTGCGCCCCCCCGCCGGGGGTTCCGAGTCCGGGGCCGCAGGGCCGGGGCGCCGGGCCGTCGTCGTCGCCCTGGCCGTGGCGATCGCGGTGGCCGCCGGTCTCAGCCTGGTGGCCTCGACCAGCCCCGACGGCCTCGAACACGTCGCCGCCGCCCTCGGCTTCGCCCGCTCCGCCGGGGGGACGGTGCCGGTCTCGCCGCTGGCCGACTACGGCGTCGGCGGGCTCGGCGTCCTCGGCCGGTCGCTGGCCGGTCTGGCGGGGGTGGCCCTGACCCTCGGGCTCGGCCTGCTGGTCGTCCGTGTGGTCCGTCCCCGGCGCCGCGCCGACGACGGGCCACTGCCCACGGAGGGCCGGCGGTGACCGGGGTGGACGTCCGGGTGCCGGCGTCGGCGCCCGTCCTGCTGCCGACCGGCGCCGGGCCCGTCGTACGTCCCTGGGAGCGCCCGAGCCCGGTCCGCGGACTGCCGCCGGAGACCAAACTGGTCGGGCTGGTGGCGTTCGCCCTGGTCGTGGTGGCGGTCCCCGCCGGAGCGTGGCCGGTGCTGCCCCTCGCCGCAGCCGGTCTGCTGGTGGTCGCCCGCCTGGCCCGGGTGCCGGCCGGCTGGGCACTGCGCCGCAGTGGGGTCGAGGTGCCGTTCCTGGTCTTCGCGGTGCTGATGCCGTTCGTCGCGACCGGACCGCGGCTGGCGGTGGGCCCGCTCGTTGTCTCGGAGGCCGGACTGGTCGGCGGGGGCCTGGTGATCGCCCGGGCGACGCTGGGACTCGGCGCCGCGCTGGTGCTCGCCGCCTCCACTCCGCCGCACGAGATCATCGAGGCGCTCGGTCGGCTGCGGTTGCCGCGGGCGCTGGTCGACGTGCTGACCCACATGATCCGCTTCCTGGACATCGTCGCCGACGACCTGCGCCGCCAGGGCATCGCCCAGTCCGCCCGCGGTGACCACCGGCGCCGGTCGGTCCGCCTGGCAGCCACCGCCGCCTCGGCCGGCCACCTGTTCGTCCGCTGCTACGAGCGGGGCGAACGTCTCCAGCTCGCCATGCTGTCGCGGGCCCACTCCGGTGCACTGCCGCCCAGCCGCCGGCCCGGCGCCACGCCGGGGGAATGGGCCCGGGCCCTCGGCCTGCCCGCCCTGGTCCTCGCCGCCCTGCTGGTCGCCCGCGGGACCGGGCTGCGATGACCGACCTGGCACCACCTGCGCTGGCCGTGGAGCGGCTCGCCTTCGCCTACCCCGACGGCCGCCAGGTCCTCTTCGGCGTCGATCTCACCATCGCCGCGGGGGAGCGGGTCGCCCTGGTCGGGCCCAACGGGGCCGGCAAGACCACCCTGCTGCTGCACCTCAACGGCACCCTCGGCGCCGCCACCGGCGGCACCGGGGTCGGCGCCGTACGGGTCGCCGGTGTGCCGGTCGGGCCCGCCACCCTGGCCGAGGTCCGGCGCCGGGTCGGGATCGTCTTCCAGGACCCCGACGACCAACTGTTCCTGCCGACCGTCGGCCGCGACGTCGCCTTCGGGCCGGCCAATCTCGGCTGGTCGGACGAGGAGGTCGACCGGCGGGTGTCCGCAGCCCTGGAGCGGGTCGGGATGGCCGGCTTCCGGGACCGTACGCCGCACCACCTCTCGTTCGGCCAGAAACGCCGCGTGGCGCTCGCCGGCGTGCTGGCGATGGATCCCGACATCCTGGTCCTCGACGAGCCCTCCTCGAACCTCGACCCGGCCGCGCGCCGCGAGCTCGCCGAGATCCTCGACTCCCTCGACGTGACCGTCCTGATGGTGACCCACGACCTGCCGTACGCCGCCCAGCTCTGCACCCGGTGCGCCGTCCTGGACGGTGGCCGGATCGTCGCCGACGGGCCGATCCTGGACGTGCTGTCGGATCCGGGGCTGCTCGCCGAGCATCGCCTCGAGCTGCCCTACGGCTTCTCGCCGGAGCGACCGCGATGAGCCGCCCGGCCGACGGGCCGCTGGCGATCGCGGCGGACGACATCGCCGACTGGGCCGCGCGGTTCGACCTGCTCGGCGACCCGACCCGGCTGCGGCTGCTCGCGTACATGCACCTGCACCCCGGCTGCACGGTCGGCGAACTCGCCGACGCCGCGGGCACCACGCCCACCACCACCTCTCAGGCACTCCGGGTGCTGCGCCGGCAGGGCTGGGTCGGCGCCGAGCGGGACGGCCGGACGATGCGCTACACGCTGCTCGACGACATGGCGCACCGCGTGCTGCACCTGATGGGACACCGCCACACCGTCGCCTGAGCGAGGAGCGGGCTGCGGAACCGGCTCGTCCGGATCACTGCCGGAGCCGGACGGTGCCGCGGTTGGTCACCACGAAGCGTTGGCCGCGGGGTGTCTGCCAGTGCCATTCGCCGGGCCGCGGCTGGGTGAGGACGTAGCCGCCGTGGGTGCGGGCCCGGTGGGCGGTGCGGCCGAGCGGGCCAAGGTTGGGCACCTTCGTCTCACCACCGCGGTCCCACGGGACGGTGTGGTCCAGATCCGCTCTCCGGGCCGCCACCGTGCCGTACGGCACCACCTCCACCGGCTGGGCCAGGACGAGCTGCTCGCGCATCCGGTCGGGGATCTCGTACGCGTCGACCGGGACGGAGTCGCCCTGGTCGATCACTCGGGTGAGCCGGACCCGGCAGCGGGTGAGCAGGTCACCGAGGGCGGTGCGGCCGAGGGGGCCGTGCCCCTCGACCCGGGCGATGTCCCCGTCGGCGGTCGCGTGGACGTAGAGGTGGACGACGGGGGTCCGGTCGGGCGCTCCACCACGGGCCAGCAGGCCGAGCGCGCGGGCGCGGCGGGTATCGAGGTCGTCGTCGTCCCCCGCCTCGGCCAGCTCGGCCGCCATCCGGGACAGGGTCAGGTCGAGCTGGGCCGCGTCGGTGGTGTCCAGGATGCCGAAGACCCCCGCGGTGGTGGCCGAACCGGGGCGGGAGAACACGTCGAGGCGGCAGCGGCGCCGGGCGGCCTCCTCCCGGTCGGCCGTCTCGGGGTCGGCGGCGGCGATCTCGCCCTCGAGCAGGCGCTGGGCCCGCGCCCAGGACAGCCGGGGCAGCACGTTCCCGGTCCGGTCGTCGACCCACAGCGCGATCGTGCCGCGCAGGTGGTGGCAACGACGGGCGACGAGCTGACAGCGCCAGACGGGGATGGTGCCGTGGATCATCTGGTTCCACAGCCGCGGGTGGCGCCACTTCAGGTCGAGCGCATCGCTGATCAGCAGCCGGGCGCGGTCGGGGGCCAGGCTGAGCGCACCACCCACCTCGAGGTGCAGGAACTCGGGAACGGCGGGCGTCCCGTCCCCGCCGAGCACCACCCGCCCCTCCCGCTCGACCGGGGGTGCGGCCTCCACCAGGTCGGCGACCAGGGCCAGCTTGCGGATCTCGGCGAACCGGCTGAGGGCCTCGATCTCGGCGAGCTGGGCGACGTGCTCGGCCGGGTCCTCGGGCAGGCCATAGCCGGCGGTGACGGCGAGCGGGTCGTCCGCCCGGCCGTCGGGGCCGTCGAGGGTGACCATCAGGCCGTCGCGGAGCAGCTCGGCGCCGTCCGCGACGGGCCGCATGGTGGGTGGGGAGATGGTCGGGGCGGCCAGCTCGGACCAGTCCGGCAGGCCTGGAAGCGTCGGCGAGATCGGGTCGTCCATGTGCCCAACGCTACGGGAGGGGTCTGACAATTCGTCCGGACGTACGAATGTCGGGGCCCTTCCCCGATCGCGGTCCCCCCGGGCGGGCCTGCGGCAGGGCCGAGGCCCCCGCCCGCGGGACAGCTCTCACCAGATCCGGACGCGCTCCTCGGGCGCCAGCCACATCGCGTCGCCGGGCTGCGTGGCGTAGGTGGCGTGGAAGGCGTCGACGTTCTTCAGCGTCTGGTTGCAGCGGAACTCCGAGGGCGAGTGCGGGTCGGTCGCCAGCCGCTGCCGGACCGTCTCGGGGCGGGTCTTCTGCTGCCAGATCCGGGCGAAGTTCATGAAGAACCGCTCCGCCCCGCCGAGCCCCTCGATCGGCTCCGGCTCGACCACCTCACCGGACTCCGGGTCGGTGAGCGCGATCCGCCAGGCGCGGTGGGCGATCGACACGCCGCCGAGGTCGCCGATGTTCTCCCCGATGGTCAGCGCCCCGTTGACGGTCAGCCCGTCGGCGCCCTCGGGGGAGAGCACGTCGTACTGGGCGATCAGCGCCGCGGTCCGGGCCTTGAAAGCCTCCCGGTCCCCGTCGGTCCACCAGTCGCGCAGCCGGCCGTCGCCGTCGCAGGTGGAGCCCTGGTCGTCGAAGCCGTGCCCGATCTCGTGGCCGATCACCGCGCCGATGCCGCCGTAGTTGACCGCGTCGTCCGCCTCCGGGTGGAAGAACGGCGGCTGCAGGATCGCAGCGGGGAAGACGATCTCGTTGCGCAGCGGGTGGTAGTACGCGTTCACCGTCTGCGGGGTCATGAACCACTCCTCGGGGTCGATCGGCCCGCCGAGCTTGTCCAGCTCCCGGTTCGTCTCGAACTCCGCGGTGCGACGTACGTTCCCCAGCAGGTCGTCCGGGCTGATCTCCAGCCGGGTGTAGTCGATCCACCGGCCCGGGTAGCCGATCTTCGGGGTGAACTTCGCCAGCTTCGCCAGTGCCTCCGCCCGCGTGGCGTCGGTCATCCAGTCCAGCGCGCTGATCGAGTCCCGGTAGGCCTCCAGCAGGTTCGCGACGAGCTCGTCACAGCGTTCCTTCGCGGCCGGCGGGAAGTACCGGTCGACGTACAGTCGCCCGACCGCCTCGCCGACGCACCCCTCGACCAGCGCCACGCCGCGCTTCCACCGCGGCTTGATCGTCGGTGTGCCGGACAGCCTGGTGCCGTAGAAGGCGAAGTTCTCGGCGGTGAACGCCTCCGGAAGGTACGCGGCGGTGCCGACCAGCAGGCGCCAGCGGGCCCACGAGCGCCACTGCGGCAGCCGGTCCTCGACGAGCAGCGGCGCCACGTCGTCGAGGAACGACGGCTGGGACTCGATCACCCCGGTGACCTGCTCCCCGTCCACGCCCAGCGCGTCGAACCAGCGGCGCAGGTCGACGGCCGGGTTGAGCGCGCAGACCCGTTCGGTCAGCGTGGCGATCCCGATCGGGTTGTACGAGGCGACCATGTCGCGGCGGCGCACCTTGTCCCAGTGGCACGCGGCGATCGCGGTCTCCAGCGCCATCACCGACTCGGCCTGGGCCCGCGGATCGGCGAGCCCCGCCAGCCCGAACATCCGCGCCACGTGGTCGACGTAGGCGGTACGGATCTCGGCGTACTGGTCCAGCCGGTAGTACTCCTCGTCCGGCAGCCCCAGCCCGCCCTGGCCGATGAACAGGGCGTACGCCTCGGGGTTGCCCGGGTCGGCGTCCACCCCGCCGTACACCAGGGTGCCCAACCCGCGGCGGGCGTTGCTGCCGAGCAGGGTGACCAGGGCCGGTACGTCGGCGAGCGCGTCGATCGCGGCCAGGTCGTCCTGCAGTGGGTCGGTGCCCAGCGCGTCGATCCTCGCGGTGTCCATGAAACTCGCGTACAGCCCGGCGATCCGGTCGGCATCGGTCTGCGGACCCTCGTGCGGTTCCGGCGTGCCCAGCCCGGTGACGATGTCGCGGACCGCCTCCTCGGAGCGGTCGCGCAGGTCACTGAACGCGCCGGTGAGGGGCTTGTCGTCGGGGATCACCGCCCGGGCGAGCCAGGCGCCGTTGACGTGCCGGTAGAAGTCGGTGCGGGCGGGGACCGCCTCGTCCACCGCGGTGAGGTCCAGGACGACGGGGCTCTCCTCAACAGTCATGAGCCGATCGTAGTCGTGCCCCGACGCCCGGCCCGGTCGAGCCGGCGCCAGGCCACCAGCGCCTCGGTGCTGACGATGACGACCGACACCCAGACCAGCAGGAAGCCGGCCCAGCGTCCCGGCGACATCACCTCGCCGCGGACCAGCCAGCCGATCAGGAACTGCAGCGTCGGCGCCAGGTACTGCAGCAGCCCGAGCGCGGTCAGCGGCAGCCGCTGGGCGGCGTCGGCGAAGAACAGCAGCGGCACCAGGGTGACCAGGCCGCCGGTGACCAGCAGCCCGGTGTGCAACGGCCCGTACGCCGTGAAGGTGGAGTGTCCGGACACCTGCAGCCAGGCCAGGAAGGCGATCGCCACCACGCTGATCCCCAGGCCCTCGACGACCATCCCGGACAGCGCGTCGATCTTCACGCCCTTCTTCATCAGGCCGTACAGCCCGAACGTCACCGACAGCACCAGCGCCGCCCACGGCAGGCCGCCGACCTCGACGGTGAGCACCACCACCGCGACGACGGCCAGCCCGACGGCCAGCCACTGCAGGCGGGACAGCCGCTCGTGCAGGAAGACCACGCCGAGCAGGATCGACAGGATCGGGTTGATGTAGTAGCCCAGTGCCGCGTCGAGGACGTGACCGTTGTTGACCGCCCAGATGTAGGTGCCCCAGTTGACGCTGACCAGCGCGCCGGCGCCGAGCAGGGTCAGCCAGGCGCGGCGGCCGTCGAGTCCCTTCCAGAACTTCCGCCGCAGTAGCAGGCAGCCGAGCAGCCCGAAGACCAGCGACCAGACGATCCGCTGGGCGAGGATCTCCACCGCGCCCGCCCGGGCCAGCAGGGGCCAGTAGAGCGGGAAGAAGCCCCACAGCAGGTAGGCCCCCAGCCCGCCGAGCAGTCCGCGCTTCACACCCGGGCGGACGGAGGCGACGGTGGGCTCGGGCATGCTGGTTCTCCTCGCGGTCATGGACGTACGGGGGCGGCGTACGAGGGGGGCGGCGGTGCCCGGCGGTCCACCGCCCGGTGGTCAATGTATCAACGACCCCGATGGATAGGGTCGGGGCATGCGTATCGCGGTCTACTGGGACATCGACGGAACCCTGCTGCTCTCACCGCCCGGCCGGGCCGACCTCTACCGGGTCACGATCGAGGCGCTCGGCGGCACCCCGGTGCAGCCGGCCGAGCCCCGCGACGGGCTGACCGACCGGCGGGTGGGGGAGATGTACCTCGAGGCGGCCGGGATGCCGCTCGGCCTGATCGACGACTTCCTGGCCGAGCTGGACCGCCAGTCCACCGCCTACTACGTGCTGCACCCCCGTCGGCTGATGCCCGGCGCCGTCGAGGCGGTGGCCGAGGTGGCCGCCCGCGGCTGGCGCCAGGCGCTGATGAGCGGCAACACCCCGGCCCGGATGCGGACCAAGCTGTCCACCGCCGGTCTGGACCCGGACGCCTTCGACGCCGCCACCTCGGTGTCCGGCGGGTTCGTCAGCGACAGGCGCGAGCTCGGCCGCCGGGCCCGGGCGCTGTCCGGTGACGACCGGCTGGTCGTCGTCGGCGACACCCCGCACGACCTGCTCGCGGCCCGGGCGGCCGGGGCGCCGCTGATCGCGGTCACCGACCGCCCCGAGGTTCGCGCCGCCCTGAGGGGGGAGGCCCTCGCGGTGCTGCCGACCCTGGCCGACCCGGGTTTCCTGCGCGCCCTCGAACGGCTCGCGGGTCAGGCGATCACGCCGAACGTGTAGCCGGCCGTCCGCAGGTCGGAGACGATCTGGGGCAGCGCCTCGGTGGAGATCTTCTTGCCCGGCGCGTCGTGCATCAGGATCACCACGACGTTCGGGTTCTTCACCAGGGCCATGTCGTGCTGCACGTTGGCGGCCGCCTCGGCCGGTGTGGTCGGTTCCTTCTTCTTCGACTCCGCGTCGCCGGTCATCGCGTTCCAGTCGATCCAGGACAGGCCGCGCTCGGCCAGGCCGGTGTCGGCGCCCGCCAGGCCCTTCCAGGACATGTGGCCGCCCGGGTAGCGGAAGCAGCCGGGGGCGTAGCCGGGACCGATCGCCGCCCGGATGCCGTCCATCGCCTTCGCCTCGTCGGCGAGGATGTGCTCGGCGTCGCCCTGCCGCTGCGGATAGAGGTACTGGTAGTCGTGGCTGAACGAGTGGATGCAGACCGCGTTGCCGGCCGCGACCTCCTGGCGCAACAGGTCCGGGCCGGTGCGCCCCAGCCCCAGCGGCCCGGCGATCACGAAGAACGTCGCCGGCACGTTGTCGGCGCGCAGGGCCTCGAGCACCCGCGGGGTGGCGTCGGCGCTCGGCCCGTCGTCGAAGGTCAGGAAGGCGATCTTCTGCGTCGGGTAGTCGGGCGCCGACGGGCCCTGCTGCAGCCAGGCGTGCACCTTGGCCGCCGGATAGGCGTACGCCTGCGCCGCCGCGGCGTGGTTGGTGCCGGCGACGACGGCAGGGGTCGGCGTCGGGGTCGGGCTCACCGCGGGGCCGCCGGCCCGCAGCGGCGGGGCGCAGGCGGTCAACGCCACGGCCGCCAGCAGCGGCAGGGTGGCGGACACCAGGCCACGGCGCCACCACGGGCGGGCGGACGGACCACGGGAGGACGAGCCGCGGAACGGGCGGACGGGCGGACGGGATGGGGTCATCAGAACTTCTTCCGGGCGCCGCCGGGGCGCCCCTGACTGCTTCTTCCCGGTCGCCGTCAGGGCGACCGGGCGTGCCGTGCACGGGACGAGTCCTTCCCACGCTAGACGGCGTCGTGCCCGGCACGGCGGGTCGTGCCGGGCGCGTCGCCGCAACTCTCAGGAGGTGCTCAGGTCCTCAGCCGACGACCTCCCAGGTGTCCTGCCCGTAGAGCAGGTCCTGCAGGGAGGCCTCGGAGTCGGAGCCGTCGCCCCGGGCGGTGCGGACCTGCTCGCGCGCCTCGTCGTCGTACGACGGACGCTGCACGTCGCGGAACACGCCGATCGGCGAGCGCTGCAGGTGGCCGGCGCTGCTCAGCCGGGACAGCGCGAACGCGTACGACGGGTCGTCGAGATGGGCGTCGTGGATCACGATGTCCTCCTCGGCGACGTCGGCACGCTCGGCGATCCGCAGTGCCCCGGTGGCCCGGTCGCGGACCACGGCCAGGTGGCCGCCGACGCCGAAGATGATCTTCTCCCCGTGTCTGAGCGGGATGATCGCCTCGGCCGATTCCTCGCCGCCCTTCAGCGCGTCGAACGCGCCGTCGTTGAAGATCGGGCAGTTCTGGTAGATCTCCACCAGCGAGGCGCCACGGTGCGCGGCGGCCGCCTTCAGCACCTCGCTGAGGTGCTTGCGGTCGGAGTCGATCGCCCGGGCCACGAAGGTCGCCTCGGAGCCCAGCGCCAGCGACACCGGGTTGAGCGGCTGGTCCAGCGACCCCATCGGGGTCGACTTGGTCACCTTGCCCAGCTCCGAGGTCGGCGAGTACTGGCCCTTGGTCAGCCCGTAGATCCGGTTGTTGAACAGCAGGATGGTGATGTTCACGTTGCGCCGCAGGGCGTGCAGCAGGTGGTTGCCGCCGATCGACAGCGCGTCGCCGTCACCGGTGATGACGAAGACGGCGAGGTCCTCGCGGGTCGCCGCGACGCCGGTGGCGATCGCCGGGGCGCGGCCGTGGATCGAGTGCATGCCGTACGAGTCGACGTAGTACGGGAACCGTGAGGAGCAACCGA
This sequence comes from uncultured Propionibacteriaceae bacterium, assembly GCA_964402325.1. Lineage (GTDB taxonomy): Bacteria > Actinomycetota > Actinomycetes > Propionibacteriales > Propionibacteriaceae > Raineyella. Next base: position 19,877 of record CAYOBI010000012.1, read on the forward strand.
TACCGGAGATGATCACCGTGTTCTCGCGCTTGATCCCGAGCTCCGGCATGAAGCCCTGGAACGCGGCCAGCACGGCGTAGTCACCGCAGCCGGGGCACCAGCGCACCTCCTGGTCGGAGACGAAGTCCTTGCGGTTCAGCGGCTCGAGCGCGAGCGGCACATGGGCGAGGCCACGCCCGATCGCGGGCAGGTCCTGGGTGGCGGTCACTGGAGGGCTCCTTCCGGGGCGGGGGCGGCCGCGGCGAGCGTCCGGCCCTCGACCTCTCGTACGATCTCGAACAGGTCCGCCTCGAACTCGTCGACCGAGATCGGCAGGCCGCGGACCCGCGAGTAGCTCTGCACGTCGACCAGGTACTTCGCGCGCAGCAGCATGGCCAGCTGACCGAGGTTCATCTCCGGCACGACGACCTTGTCGTACGACCGCAGCACCTCGCCGAGGTTGGCCGGGAACGGGTTCAGCCAGCGCAGCTGGGCGTGCGCGACCTTGGTCCCGGTCTTCCGCATCCGGCGGATCGCGGCCAGCGCCGGACCGTACGTCGAACCCCAGCCGAGCACCAGCACCCTGGCGCCGTCACCGGACTCCCGGCCGGGGTCGTCGACCTCGAGCGGCGGGATGGTCCGGGCGATGCCGTCCACCTTCGCCTGCCGGGTGTCGGTCATCAGCTCGTGGTTGGCCGGGTCGTACGAGATGTTGCCGGTCCGGGCGTCCTTCTCGATGCCGCCGAGTCGGTGCTCGAGGCCGGGCGTGCCGGGGGCGGCCCACGGGCGGGCGAGGGTCTCCTCGTCCCGCAGGTAGGGCAGGAACTCGCCCTTCGGGCCGTTCGGCTCGGTGGCGAACTGCGGGTCGATCGCCGGGATCGCGTCCAGCTGCGGCACCTTCCACGGCTCGGCCCCGTTGGCCAGGTAGCCGTCGGTCAGTACGAAGACCGGCGTACGGTACTCGATCGCGACCCGGACGGCCTCGACGGCCGCGGTGAAGCAGTCGGACGGCGACTGGGCGGCGATCACCGGCACCGGCGCCTCGCCGTGGCGGCCGTAGAGCGCCATCAGCAGGTCGGCCTGCTCGGTCTTGGTCGGCATGCCGGTCGACGGGCCGGAACGCTGCACGTCGCAGATCACCATCGGCAGCTCGGTCATCAGCGCCAGCGAGATGGTCTCCGACTTCAGCGCGATGCCCGGGCCGGAGGAGGCGGTCACCCCGAGGCGGCCGGCAAAGCTGGCGCCCAGCGCGGAACCGGCGGCGGCGATCTCGTCCTCGGCCTGGAAGGTCATCACGTTGAACCGCTTGAGCTTCGACAGCGTGTGCAGCACGTCCGAGGCCGGGGTGATCGGGTAGGCGCCGAAGAACAGCGGGAGGCCGGCCTTCTGCGCGCCGACGACCAGCCCGTACGCCAGCGCGACGTTGCCGGAGATCTGCCGGTAGCGGCCGGCCGGCATCGGGGCCGGGGCGACCTGGTAGGTGACGCCGAACGTCTCGGTCGTCTCGCCGAAGGCGTAGCCGGTGCGGAACGCGGTGATGTTGGCGTCGCGCAGCTGCGGCTTGCCGGCGAACTTCTCGCTGAGGAACTTCAGCGTCGTCTCGGTGTCGCGGTTGTACAGCCAGCTGAGCAGGCCCAGCGCGTACATGTTCTTCGCCCGCGAGGCGTCCTTGCGGGTCAGCCCGAAGTCGTGCACCGCGGCGACCGTCATCCCGGTCAGGTCGAGGGCGTGCAGCTGGTAGTCGTCCAGCGAGCCGTCCTCCAGCGGGTTCGCCGGGTAGCCGACCTTGGTGAGGTTGCGCCTGGTGAACTCGGCGGTGTCGACGATGATCAGGCCGCCGCGCTTCAGCTGGGCGAGGTTGGCCTTCAGGGCCGCCGGGTTCATCGCGACCAGCACGTCGGCGGTGTCGCCGGGCGTCATGATGTCGAAGTCGGCGAAGTGCACCTGGAAGCTCGACACACCCGGGATCGTGCCCTGTGGTGCGCGGATCTCCGCCGGGAAGTTCGGCAGGGTGGAGATGTCGTTGCCGAACGACGCCGCCTCCGCGGTGAACCGGTCGCCGGTGAGTTGCATCCCGTCGCCGGAGTCGCCCGCGAACCGGATGACAACGCGGTTGAGCATCTGGACGTCTGCCACGTCGGTATGCCTCGCTTCTTGTTTCGTACGACTTGCTTGGACACGACTTGCTGGGGATCCGACCCGGATCAGCCACGACGGCCTCGGGGGCTGAGGCGCCGGTCAAGTCTAGTGCGGCGTCAGGTGAGCCTCACCTATTTGATCTTCTAATGAGTGTAGAGGCAAGTCCTTATGCCCCAGAGTGGTCCGGCGACTGGGACGCCCGCGGCGATAGGCTGTCCGGTATGGCTCAGGGCACACGCGTCTACGACTGGTACGGCGACGGTCGACTGCTCGTCGCCGACCTCGGGCTGGCCTGTTGCGCACTCGAGTTCGAGGCCGCCGCGCTCGACCGGCCCGAGGCCGACGCGGCCTCGGTGTCCGGCCCGGCGCCCGGCGCCCCGCTGGCCGTCGTCGTCTCCGGCACCGTCCCCGACGCCTTGGTCCCGGTGGTCCTCGAGGCGATCGACGCCCTCGCCGACCGGACCGGCCGGCCCGCCCACGTCGTCGCGTACGGGGCCTGCGCCAGCTCCGGTGGCCCCTACTGGGACTCGTACGCCGTCGCCGACGGCATCGCGCAGTTCGTCCCGGTGGCCGTCTTCGTGCCCGGCTGCCCACCGCCGCCCGGATCCCTGGAGGACGCCCTGGCCGGCCTGGCAGCCGGCGCCTCCGCCACGACCGTGGGGGAGGGTCGATGACCGGACCGCTCCACGACGAGGTGCGCCGTGTCGACCCGGCCGGCTGGGCGGACGCCGCCCGGACCGCCCGGGATGAGGGGTACGACCGGTTCGACTGGCTCGACGCGACCGACGACATCGGCCGGGCCGACACCGTCTCGGTGGTCTGCCGGCTGCAGGACCGGACCGGCCGCGCGGTCCGGCTGCGGACCTCGGTGCCCCGGCGGGACGGGGCGTTGCCGAGCCTGGCTGCGGTGTTCCCGGGCGCCGGTTGGTGCGAGCGCGAGACGGGGGAGGGGTTCGCCGTCAGCTTCGACGGCGGTGACCCGCGGCGGCTGCTGCTCGCCCCGGATGCCCCGGACGCGCCACTGCTCAAGGACCACCTGCTCGCCGCCCGGGTCGCCGTGCCGTGGCCCGGGGCAACCGAGCCCGGCGAGGGGGCCCGGTCCCGACGCCGGATGGTGCCGCCGGGCGTGCCCGACCCGGCCGTCTGGGGCGAGCGTGACCCCGCCGCGAGCCCGGCCGACCCGGAGGACGTCGCCGCCGGCGCGGCCGGCGGCCGGGCCCGCCGCCCCCGTGACCGTGGTGAGCGGGGGGCGCAGCGATGACCGTCGGCCATGGCGCGATCCACCTGCTCGAGGACCGCTGTACCTCCTGCATGATCTGCGCCCGCGAGTGCCCGGTGTGGTGCATCAGCATCGACGCGCACACCGCACCCGACCCCGGCTCGGAGAACGCCCGCCGGCCCCGGGTGCACAACGTGCTGGACCGGTTCACGCTCGACTGGTCCGTCTGCATGTTCTGCGGCATCTGCGTCGACGAGTGCCCGTTCGACGCCCTGGAGTGGGCCGAGGGACACGTCGCGCCCGGGCACAGCACCGCCGACCTGGTGCACGGACGCGACCGGCTGGCGCCCGGATCGGCCTGATTCCGCCGCTCGGTCGGTGCGGGGATTCGGCGGAAGGCCCGGGCGGCGCCTACGCTGGCAGGGTGGGTGCCCTGTCGGACGGGCGCCTCGTCGGAAGGCATGCGTGAAGGGAAGCGGATGGCAGGCGAACAGCTGCGCGACCTCAGGTCGCCCCAGGACTCCCGTCACCCTGCCCCATCTCCCCGCGACAGCCTGCGATCCCGCGCCGCGGACGCCCTGGCGGCGCTGGCCGCCGAATGGTTCGACCCGACGGTCCGCCAGGGGATGCTCGGCTTCGTCCTGGTCGTCCTCGGGTCGCTGAGCCCGGCCTTCGTCCCGGACAGCTCCCCGCTCTGGTCCGTGCCGGGCAGCGGGATGCTGCGGACGACGGTGGGCAGTACCTTCGCCGCGCTCGTGGCGCTGACCGGGGTGTGGCTCGCGCTGGACGCCTGGCTGCGGCTGCGACCGTCGGCCTCCGGCCGGCACGACGTCAGGGCCGTGCTGGCGTTGTGGTCGGCACCGTTCCTGCTGGCCCCACCGATCTTCAGCCACGACGCCTACTCGTACGCCGCCCAGGGCTGGCTGGTTTCCCGCGGGGTGGATCCCTACCAGGTCGGCCCGGCGGCCCTGCCCGGCCCGTTCGCCGACGCGGTGTCGCGGGTCTGGCTCTACACTCCCGCGCCGTACGGTCCGCTCAGCCTGCAGGTCCAGCGGATCCTCGTCGACGCCGCCGGCGGTCTGGTGCCGTCGGCGGGCAGCCCCTTGCACGCCTACCTGGCGGCGATGGCGATGCGGGTCCCGGCCGTTGTCGGCGTCGTGTTGATCGCGGCCTGCCTGCCCGGGCTGCTGCGCCACGTCGGAGCGGTCGGCCTGGAGGCGGACCGGGGCATGTGGCTGGCCGTGGCCAACCCGCTGATGATCGTCCACTTCATCGGTGGTGCCCACAACGATGCCCTGATGGTCGGCCTGATGGTGCTGGCACTCTGGTACGCCGGCCAGGGGTCGTTCGTCACCGCGGCGATCCTGGTCGGGGTGGCCACGGCGGCCAAGCAACCGGCGGCGCTGGCCGGCGTCGCGGTCGCCTTCATGTTCCTGCCCGCCGAGGCGCGCCGCTGGGCCGCCTGGCGGGAGATCCTCCGCCGGGTCGGGATGACCGCAGCGATCGCGCTGGCGTCCTTCGCGGCCGTGTCGCTGCTCACCGGTCTCGGGTTCGGCTGGCTGCACGCGATGACCGTTCCCGGCTCGGTGCCCACCATCGCGCCCAGCAGCCTGGTCGCCCAGGCGGTCAACGGGCTCGTCCTGCAGTGGGGCTACTACGAGTGGGGCGGAGTGATCACCGCGACGGTCGAGGGCGTCTTCGGCGTCGCCACCGTCGGGTTCATCGGCTGGATGGGCGCTCGGATCGCCCTGCACCGCCCGATCCGGTTCGTCTCCTGGGGGCTGCTGGCCGCCGCGATCGGCGGCGCGGCGCTGCACGGCTGGTACCTGCTGTGGGGCGGACTGCTGCTCCCGGCGGCCCGTCCGTCCCCGCGCCTGGTCCGGGTCGCGATCTGGGTCAGCGTGGGGATGGTCGTCTACTACGCCACGAACCTGGCGTTCCGCAACCAGGCGGGCTGGCTCGCCCTCGCCTCCCTGGTGCCGTACGCGGTGCTGATGGTGCGCCACGACCGGTCCATGGCCCCGGTCGGCGGCCTCGCCGGCCCGGAGTTGGCCGATCCCGGTCGCCTGCTGAGCCGTCAGCCCTGACGCGTGAGCGGATCCTGGTAACTGACCCTCAGTCCGGGGCGCGGCCGGCTCCGTGACCCACGCAATGGCGCCGTTCGCGGTGAGCGGGTCGACCGGCCGAGCAGGGGAGTTGTCAGGATCCGCTCACCGGTCCGGGCTGCCGCCCCTGACGACGCCTCAGTCGGCGAACAGTTCCGCCACGTCCTGGGGGTCGACGTCCTCGATCGAGGCGTCGCTCCACCGCGGCGCTTGGTCCTTGTCGACCAGCTGGGCGCGGACTCCCTCGGCGAAGTCGGGCAGCATCGCCATCCGCTCGGCGACCCGCAGGTCCTGGGCCAGCACCTCGTGCACCCCGGCCATCGCCTGGGCCCGTCGCAGCGCCTCGAGGCTCGTGACCACCGACAGCGGGCAGCGCAGTCGCAGGTCGGCCCCCGCGCGGCGGGCCGCCGGGTCCTCGTGGTCGAGCAGCCGCCCGACGATCAGGGTGGCGTCCGCGCCGGTGAAGCACTCGTCGATCCATCGCCGGGTCGGGCCGTCCTCGTGCAGGGCGGACAGGGCGGGGTAGGACAGCTCCACGCCGGTGAACGGGGCGCCCTCGGCGAGCGCGAACAGCCAGGGGTCGCGGCGCCCGTCCAGGGCCGCCATCTCCACCAGCCGGTCGGCGGCGACCATGGCGTCGGCGAAGCCCGCCGCCACCGCGTCGGCGCCGTCGACGGTTGCCCCGGTCATCGCCATCCAGGCGCCGATCTGGCCCGGCGCCCCGGCCAGCAGCCACTGGGCGCCGACGTCGGGGGTGAAGCCGATGATGGTCTCGGGCATCGCGAGCCGGGTGTTCTCGGTGGCCAGCCGGATCGAGCCGTGGCCGGACACACCGACGCCGCCGCCCATCACGATCCCGTCCATCAGCGCCACGTACGGCTTGGGGAAGTCGGCGATCGCCGCGTTCATGCCGTACTCGGTGGCGAAGAACGGGCCCGGGTCACCGTCCGCCAGGACGTTGGTGCGGACCGCACGGACGTCTCCGCCGGAGCACAGCCCGCGTTCGCCGGCGCCCTGGATGACCACCACGCCGACCCCGTCGTCGGCCGCCCACTCGTCCAGTGCGGCGTGGATGTCGGTCACCATGCCGAGGGTGAGGGCGTTGATCGCCCGCGGACGGTTGAGCACGATCCGGGCCACCGGCCCGTCGGTGCCGAAGAGCACGTCGTCGGTGCTGCGGCTGGTCAGCTCCATCGGGGTTTCCTTCCTCCGTGGGTCCGGGGCGTCGTACGCTCACGTCGCGCGGCGCGAGCTCACACCTCGTAGTCGACCACGACCGGGGCGTGGTCGGAGATCCGGGTGTCGTACGTCGGATCGCGGTCGGTGCCGGCCGCCGACGCGGCGGCGGCCAGCCCGGGGGTGGCCAGCTGGTAGTCGATCCGCCAGCCGGCGTCGTTGTCGAACGCCTTGCCGCGCCACGACCACCAGGAATAGGGACCCTCGACGCCACCGCGGTGGTGCCGGACCACGTCGACCAGGGTGCGTGGCGACTGGACTCCGGCGATCCACTCCCGCTCCTCGGGCAGGAAGCCCTCCGAGCGCCGGTTCGTGCGCCAGTTCCGGATGTCCAGCTGGGTCGGGGCGATGTTCCAGTCACCCATCACCACGAACTCGCGGCCCTCCCGGCCCGCCTCGCGGCGGCTCCGGGTCAGGTGGCGGGAGAACGATTCCAGGAAGCGGAACTTCCGCTGCATCTTCGCCAGCGACGCCTCGTCCTCGTACGGCGTCCCGCCCTTGGGAACGTAGACCGAGGCGACCCGCAGTTTCGGGCCGTCGGCGGGGTCGAGGTCGACCTCCAGGTAGCGGCCCTCCCGGTCGAACTCCTTGCTGCCGAACCCGAGCCGGACCGCACCGGGCGCCGTCCGGCTGGCGATCGCCACTCCGTTGCGTCCCGGGATCGTGCCGGCGTCGTGCACCAGGTGGTAGCCGCCGAACACGTCGGGCACCTCCCCGGCCGGGCAGCGCATCTCCTGCACCGCCAGCACGTCCGGCGTACGCGCCGCCAGCCAGGCGGGGAAGCCGCGTCGATCCGCGGCCCGGATCCCGTTCACGTTGAAGGTGGCGATGCGGAGCACCCGCTCAGCATAGGGGCAGGCGACGCCCCCGCCGCCCGACGATGCCGCTCCCGGGCAGGCCTACCGGTAGTTCGTGAACTGGACCGCGAAGTCGTAGTCCTGGGCCTTGATCAGGGTCTGCACGGTCTGCAGGTCGTCGCGGCTCTTGGACGACACCCGCAGTTCGTCGCCCTGGATCTGGGCCTTGACGCCCTTGGGGCCCTCGTCGCGGATCAGCTTGGAGACCTTCTTGGCGTTCTCCTGGCTGATCCCCTCCTGGATCGACGCGGTGATCTTCCACACCTTGCCCGACGACCGCGGGGCGCCGGCGTCGAGCGACTTCAGGTTGATCCCGCGGCGGACCAGCTTGGACTGCAGCACGTCGAGCACGGCGGTGACCCGCTCCTCGGTGCTGGCCTCGAGCTCGATGACGTCCTCCCCGGACAGGGCGACCTTCGCGTCGGTGCCCTTGAAGTCGAAGCGCTGGTGCACCTCCTTGGCCGCCTGGTTCACGGCGTTGGCCACCTCCATGTGGTCGACCTTGCTCACGACGTCGAACGAGTTCTCACTGGCCACGGTCTGCTCCTCGGGATGGGGGGGTCGTCGTCCGACCATTCTGCCGTGCCCGGCACGTGACGGCAGCCCCTCCGCGGCGAGTCGGTGGGCCCGGCACGGGGCCGTACGGACCGGCGTCGTGGTGCCGTTTTGCACTCGACGGCCTACCCTTGCTATGGTTTCCGTCGCCCGAGAAACCCGGGAAACCGGGGGGATCAGGCATGGCAGGTTGCCCGAGCGGCCAAAGGGAGCGGTCTGTAAAACCGTCGGCTTCGCCTTCGCTGGTTCGAATCCAGCACCTGCCACGCACGGCCGAGAGACCGGCTTGCACCCCTGGCTCGACCCACTGAACCCCGGTTTGGCAAGTCGACCAGAGTTGTGTAAGTTGGTTCCTCGGCAGCTGTGCCGGAACTCGCCGTCCGGGACAGGGTGCAGGCCCCTATAGCTCAGTAGGCAGAGCGTCTCCATGGTAAGGAGAAGGTCAGCAGTTCGATTCTGCTTGGGGGCTCGGACTCCGGATCCACGGCCAGCGACGACCGCAGTCGCTGCCACCGCGGATGCCAGCCAGGTGACTGGTCCGGAACATGGCGGGGTAGCTCAGTTGGTGAGAGCGCACGACTCATAATCGTGAGGTCGCGGGTTCGAATCCCGCCCTCGCTACCATTCAGACCAGTTGAACTTGAACAGACAGAGGATCGATCATGGCCAAGGCTGCTGATATTCGCCCGAAGATCACGCTTGCCTGCACCGAGTGCAAGGAGCGGAACTACATCACCAAGAAGAACCGGCGCAACACCCCGGATCGCCTGGAGATGAACAAGTTCTGCCCGAAGTGCGGCCACCACACCGCTCACCGCGAGACCCGCTGAGCGTACGACACAGAGTTCCCGACAGGGCGTCACCCACCGTGGTGACGCCCTGTCTGCGTTTCCTCCCGGCGTACGTACGACGTCCCACGAGCCTCCCCGCGGATCACCGGACCGAGTAGCGTTGAGCCCATGGCCATCACGTCTGAGCACGCCGGGAGGTCCTACCCGGCCACGGAGCCGTACCAGGTGTCCCGTGCCAAGATCCACGAGTTCGCCCGGGCGATCGGGGACGACAACCCCTCGTACGGTGGCCCCAGCCCGATCGCCCCGCCGACCTTCGCCTTCGTCATCGCGTCGACCGCCTGGGAGGCGATGTTCGGCGACCCGGACCTCGAGCTGCGCCTGGAGCGGGTGATCCACGGCGACCAGAGTTTCCGCTACGACCGGCCGCTGCGGGCCGGGGACGAGGTCGTCGGGGTGCTGACCCTGGACAAGGTCCGGCTGCGCGGACCGATGGAGTTCGTCACCACCTCGGTCGACGTCAGCACCGTCGCCGGCGAGCACGTCTGCACCGTGACCGCCCAGCTGATCCACAACCGCGAGGTGCCCGCTCCGAAGGAGCCGAAGGCCCAAGCCGCCCGGAGCGCCGCCGAGGAGGGCACCCGATGATGACCGAGCCCACGCCGATGACCATCGGCACCCAACTGCCGCCGCTCACCGTCCCCCTGACCCGGGCCGACCTGGTCCGCTACGCCGGTGCGTCCACCGACTTCAACCCGATCCACTGGTCCGACCGGATGGCCCGCCAGGTCGGCATGCCCTCGGTGATCGCCCACGGCATGCTGACGATGGCCACCGCGCTGCGGATCGTCACCGACTGGGTCGGCGACCCGGCGAAGGTCCGGGCCTACTCCTGCCGCTTCACCAGCCCGGTGCCCGTCCCCGACGACGAGGCCGGCGTCGAGCTGCGGATCACCGCGGCCGTCAGCGCCCTCACCGACGAGACCGCCACCGTGACGATCACCGCCGTGATCACCGGGCCGGACGGGGAGGACGTCAAGGTGCTCGGCCAGGCGACCGCGGAGGTCGACCGTGGCTGAAGTCCTCGCCGACCACACCACCTTCCACCTCGGCGGGCCGGCCGCCCGCTTCGAGGTCGCCCGTGACGAGCGGACCCTGGTCGACCTGGTCGGCCGGGCCGACACCAGCGGGGAGCCGGTGCTGATCCTCGGTGGCGGGTCCAACCTGCTGGTCGGAGACGAGGGGTTCGACGGGCTGGTCGTCAGCGTCGCCACCTCCGGCCTGCAGGTGGAGGAGGAGTCCTGCTGCGCCGGCGCCAACGTGACGGTCGCGGCGGGGGAGTCGTGGGACGGGTTCGTCCAGCAGGCGATCAGCCACGAGTGGCGCGGCCTGGAGTGCCTGTCCGGCATCCCCGGCCAGGTCGGCGCCGTGCCGATCCAGAACGTCGGGGCGTACGGCACCGAGGTCGGCCACTTCATCGTCCGGGTCCGCACCTGGGACCGGAAGGAACGGGCCCAGCGCACCTTCTTCCCGTTCGAGTGCGGCTTCGGCTACCGCACCTCACGGTTCAAGGAGGAGCCGGGGCGCTGGATCATCCTCGACGTCGCGTTCCAGTTCCTGCTCGGCGACCTGCTCTCCTCGGTCCGCTACCAGCAGCTGGCCGACCGGCTGGGCGTCGGCCTGGGCGAACCGGCCCGGGCCCCGGAGGTCCGCCGGGCGGTGCTGGAGCTGCGGGCAGGCAAGGGCATGGTCGTCGACCCGGCCGACCACGACACCTGGAGCGCCGGCTCCTTCTTCACCAATCCGGTGCTGCCGGAGGCCGTCGCCGCCCGGCTGCCCGAAGCGGCGCCGCGCTACCCGGCCGGCCCCGGCCTGGTGAAGTCCTCGGCCGCCTGGCTGATCGAGCACGCCGGCTTCAGCAAGGGCTGGCACCTGCCCCGCTACGCCGACGGCGCCGCCCCGGCGACGCTGTCGACCAAGCACACCCTCGCCCTCACCAACCGCGGCGGCGCTGCCACCGCCGACGTGCTCGAGCTCGCCCGCGCCGTCCGCGACGGCGTCCGCGACACGTACGGGGTCACCCTCGTCCCCGAACCCAACCTGGTGAACTGCAGCCTGGACGACGTCCGGGTCTGATCCGGACGCCGCCCCCTGATCCCGGAGGAAGCCCCGTGACCGACGGCACTGTACCGATCCGTGACCTGGCCGGGACGGGGCCGGACCTCGCCGTCTGGGCCCCCCGCCCCCGGCGGGTCCGGCTCTGGACCCGACCCGCCGCCGACCCGGCCGGCACCCCCACGGTCACCGGGATGGTCCGCGCCGAGGACGACTGGTGGGAGCCGGTGACCCCGGTCGTGCTGCCGGCCGACGGGGAACTGGACTACGGCTTCCTGCTCGACGACGACCCGACCCCGCGCCCCGACCCGCGGACACTGCGCCAGCCGTACGGGGTGCACGACGTGTCCCGGACGTACGACCCGGCCGCGTTCCCGTGGACCGACCGGGGCTGGACCGGCCGGCAGCTGGCCGGGGCGATCATCTACGAGCTGCACCTCGGCACCTTCACCCCGGAGGGCACCCTCGCCGCGGCGATCGGTCGGCTCGACCACCTCGTCGACCTCGGCGTGGACACCGTCGAGCTGATGCCGGTCGCGGCGTTCAACGGCCCGCGGGGCTGGGGGTACGACGGGGTCGACTGGTTCTGCGTCCACGAGGCGTACGGCGGCCCGGCCGGCTATCAGGCGTTCGTCGACGCCTGCCACGCCCGCGGCCTGGCGGTGCTGCAGGACGTCGTCTGGAACCACTGGGGCCCGTCCGGCAACTACCTGCCGATGTTCGGCCCCTACCTCGACGCCGCCACCGACACCCCGTGGGGCAACCCGGTCAACCTCGACGGGCCGGACTCCGACGAGGTGCAGCAGTACCTGCTCGACAACGCCCGGCACTGGCTGCGCGACTTCCACGTCGACGGGCTGCGGCTGGACGCCGTGCACGCCCTCTCCGACCCCGGCCGGGCCGTCGACATCCTCGAGCAGCTGTCGGTCGAGGTCGACGCGCTGAGTGCCTTCCTGGGCCGCCCGCTCACCCTGGTCGCGGAGTCCGACCAGAACAACCCGCGGCTGTTCACCCCGCGGGAGGCCGGCGGCTACGGCCTGGCCGGGCAGTGGGTGGACGACTTCCACCACGCCGTCGTCGCGACGCTGACCGGGGAGGACGCCGGCTACTTCGTCGACTTTGCCGACCCGGAGGCGCTGGCGCACGTGCTCGGCCACGGGTTCCTGCACGACGGGCGCTGGTCGACCTTCCGGGGGCGTACGCACGGCCGGCCGCTGCCGCCCGGCACCCCGGGCTGGCGACTGGTGGTCTGCGCCGGCAACCACGACCAGATCGGCAACCGGGCCGCCGGGGACCGGCTGCGCACTCGGGTCGACGACCGCACCCTGGCGCTGGCCGCGGTGCTCACCCTCACCGCGCCGTACACCCCGATGCTCTTCATGGGCGAGGAGTGGGGCGCCTCGACGCCGTGGGCCTTCTTCACCTCCCACCCGGAGCCGGACCTCGGCCGGGCGGTGACCGAGGGGCGGCGGGCCGAGTTCGCCCGGATGGCCTGGGACCACGGGGTCGTCCCCGACCCGCAGGCCCTGGCGACCTTCACCGACTCGGTGCTGGACTGGACCGAGCCGCTCCGCGAGCCGTACGCGGCCCACCTCGCCCTGGTCCGCGACCTGATCGCGCTGCGCCGGGCCTGGCCCGATCTCGGCGACCCCCGGCTGGCCCGGACCCGGGTCGGGCTCGCCGCCGACGGGGACCTGCTGGTCGTCGAACGGGGCGAGCGGATCGTGGTCGGCGTCAACCTCGGCGAGGGGCCGGTGGTGAGCGCGGTCGTCGGCCGGGTGCTGCTGGCCACCGGGGAGGTCGAGGAGACCGCCGTCGGGCTGCGACTGGGCCCCCGCTCGGCCGTCGTGGTGGACCGCGCCTGAGCCGGGCGACCGGGCCCGCCGCGTGTGCCGCAGAGCGGGGCGGGGCTGTCCCGGTTCGACATCCGGCCGGGGACCTGCGTAAACTACCGATCTTGTCGGACGGGGAACCGTACGACGGACGGCACTAGCTCAACTGGCAGAGCATCGGTCTCCAAAACCGAAGGTTGGGGGTTCAAGTCCCTCGTGCCGTGCGAGTCCGGGGCACTGTGTGTCCCGGGCGCGACGAGCAGTCCTCGCTGGCGCTAGAGTCGGTGATGTCGTCCGAGCAAGGTCGACGGCCGCGCAGGCCGATCGCCGAGCTGGTCAACGGCGCAGCCTTGTCGGGGCACGCCTCGACCGCCGGGGGGCACCGAGACCGGACAGGTCGCAGACCTGGCGAGACGAAGGACGATGTGTGGCAGAGGACCTGACGGATCCGCTGGATTCCGATGACGTCGCGGCCGCTGAGGAGGGCACCCCGGACCGCCGTGTCGGCGGGACGAATGGTCGCCGCCCCGTGCGCAGGACCCACGATGCCTCGCGCCGCTCCGCACTCCCCCCGTACGAGCAGAAGGCCGGCCCCGTCGCGTTCGTGGGGCAGTCGGTCGACGAGCTGAAGAAGGTCACCTGGCCGACCCGCCAGGAGATGGGTGGCTCGTTCATCGCCGTGCTCCTCTTCGTGGCGTTCATCATGGTGTTCGTCAGCCTGCTCGACACCGGGCTCGGCTGGGTGGTGCTGAAGGTGTTCGGCGGATGACGACGTACGACAACGACCGAGAGGGAAACGTGGCAGACAACGACGAGTTCGACGAGTCCGAGGTGGAGATCGACCTGGACGCGTTCGAGGACGACACCGTCGGTGACGAGCCCGACCTGGACTTCGGCCTGACGGCCGACGAGCCGACCGACGAGGAGCTCAGCGCCGCCGACCTCTTCGGCTCCGACGAGACCGCCGCCGAGCCGCAGGCCGACGTCGAGCCCGAGGCGGCCCCGGACGAGGAGTCGTTGGGTGAGGAGCCCGAGGACGAGACGGTCGAGGAGGAGGGCGTCGAGGAGGAGCCCGAGGTCCTCGAGCCGGACGTCACCGCGCCCGCTGCCCCCGCCCGCGGCCTGGACGACGACTTCGAGATCAACCTGAACTTCGACGCGGACCAGGAGGAGGAGACCACCACCGCGCCGGTGATGGACTTCGACGCCGAGACCGCGGTCGCCACCGCGATGGCGGACCTGCGCACCGACCTGGATTCCAAGTTCGGCGACTGGTACGTGGTGCACACCTACGCCGGCATGGAGAACCGCGTCAAGCAGAACATCGAGCAGCGGGTCACCTCCCTCAACATGGAGGACTACATCTACGAGACCGTCGTCCCCACCGAGACGGTCGTCGAGATGAAGAACGGCAACAAGAAGGAAGTCACCCGCGTCTACCTGCCGGGCTACGTCCTGGTCCGGATGGATCTGACCGACGAGTCCTGGGGCTGCATCCGGCACACCCCGGCGGTGACCGGCTTCGTCGGCAACGCCAACGACCCGACGCCGCTCACCCTCGACGAGGTCGAGAACATGATGCGTCCCTCGATCGTCGCGCGCGTCGCGGCCTCCGCGGTGGGCAAGGGCAAGCGGCCGGCCAAGAAGGTCGAGGTGCAGGACTACCAGGTCGGCGACTCGATCATGGTGATCGAGGGCGCGTTCGCCGGCGTCCCCGGCATCATCACCGAGATCAACCCGAACACCCAGCGCCTGATCGCGACGGTGGAGTTCATGGGCCGCGACACCCCGGTCGACCTGACCTTCCCGCAGATCCAGAAGTCCTGACCGGCGGCCGGTCCGCCGGCCCCCACCAGGCACCCTCGAGGACCCCTCCGGCCCGCGGATTACGCGGCGGAGGGGTCCTCGGGTTATGATTTGACACTGTGCGTCACGCGCCTGTCTCCGGGCGGCCCGTCCGACGCACCGGCCGGACCCCGGGCGCCCCAGCCAGGCTGCCCCCGACGGCCGCGTCCGGACGCCCCGCGCGTCCGTGGCGCCCACCACGGTCGCACGACCCCGTGCGACCACGAAGAGCGGGGCGTACGTCCGCGTACGCCCATGAGCATGCACTGAAAGGACCCACCGCATGCCTCCCAAGAAGAAGGTCGCGGCGATCGTCAAGATCGCCATCAACGCCGGAGCGGCCAACCCCGCACCGCCCGTCGGCACCGCCCTCGGCCCGCACGGCGTGAACATCATGGAGTTCTGCAAGGCGTACAACGCCGCGACGGAATCCCAGCGTGGCAACGTCATCCCGGTCGAGATCACGATCTACGAGGATCGGTCCTTCACCTTCGTCACGAAGACCCCGCCGGCCGCCGAGCTGATCAAGAAGGCCGCCGGCCTGAAGAAGGGCTCGTCCAACCCGCTGAAGGACAAGGTCGCCAAGCTCACCGCCGACCAGGTGCGCGAGATCGCCACCACCAAGCTCCCCGACCTCAATGCGAACGACGTCGAGGCCGCCATGAAGATCGTGGCCGGCACCGCCCGTTCCATGGGTGTCACCGTCGAGGACTGACCCCGTTCCGGTCCGTACGGATCGGGCTCCATCCACCGGATGTGGGAGGACCGGCGCGGTCCGCACCACCACTGGTACCAGCAGCTAAGGAAACCAGCTCATGAAGCGCAGCAAGGCATATCGGGCAGCCGCCGCCCATCGCGACGAACAGGCCCTGTACTCCCCGCGTGAGGCCCTGACCCTGGTCAAGGACAACGCCTCCGCCAAGTTCGACGAGACGATCGAGGTCGCGATGCGCCTCGGCGTCGACCCCCGTAAGGCCGACCAGATGGTCCGCGGCACGGTCAACCTTCCCCACGGCACCGGCAAGACGGCGAGGGTCCTCGTCTTCGCCACCGGTGCGAACGCCGAGGCCGCCACGGCCGCGGGCGCCGACGAGGTCGGCGCCGACGAGCTGATCGAGAAGATCCAGGGTGGCTACCTGGACTTCGACGCGGTCGTCGCCACCCCGGACATGATGGGCAAGGTCGGCAAGCTCGGGCGCGTCCTCGGCCCGCGTGGCCTGATGCCGAACCCGAAGACCGGCACCGTCACCATGGACGTCGCCAAGGCCGTCACCGACATCAAGGGCGGCAAGATCGAGTTCCGCGTCGACCGGCACTCGAACCTGCAGTTCATCATCGGCAAGGCGTCCTTCGGCATCGAGCAGCTGCTGGAGAACTACTACGCCGCCGTCGACGAGATCGTCCGGCTCAAGCCGACGACCGCCAAGGGCCGCTATGTGAAGAAGATCTCCGCGTCCTCGACCATGGGCCCGGGCGTCCTGATGGACCCGGCCAAGGTCAAGGCCGACATCGAGGCCGGCGCCTGACAGAGGCGCTCAGTCCGACAGCGCGAGGGCCCGGTCCCGATACTCATCGGGGCCGGGCCCTCGTCGTGTCCCCGTCGGGCCGGCCGATTTGCCTCACCGGTGGGTGGCCGGTAATGTGTGGCGAGCTGAAGACCGCTGGTGGTCGTGCGCACGTCGTACGTCCCTAAGCTCCTCCCGGAGGCCCGCGCAGGCGAGATTCATGAACGTCCTTCGTCGGGCCCGTCCCGATCGGCGGATGATCCTGTGCCCCGTGCTGCGCACGGGGCATTTCTGTTGCCCCGGGACCTGTGGGCGGATCGGCCGCGGTTGAGGCGTACGTCCCGTCGGGACGTGCACACGACAGAAGTGGAAGGAGAACCATGGCGAGGGAG
This sequence comes from uncultured Propionibacteriaceae bacterium, assembly GCA_964402325.1. Taxonomy (GTDB): domain Bacteria; phylum Actinomycetota; class Actinomycetes; order Propionibacteriales; family Propionibacteriaceae; genus Raineyella. Next base: position 36,447 of record CAYOBI010000012.1, read on the forward strand.
GACAAGGCAGCAGCTGTCGCCCAGCTCAAGGAGCAGTTCGAGAGCTCTGACGCTGTTGTGCTCACCGAGTACCGCGGCCTCTCCGTGGCGCAGCTGAAGACTCTTCGGCGGTCGCTGGGCGAGGACGCCACCTACGCCGTGGCAAAGAACACCCTCATGAAGGTGGCGGCCAACAAGGCCGGCATCGACGTGCTGGACGAGATCCTGACCGGCCCGAACGCCCTGACCTTCATCAAGGGTGACATCGCGGGCGTGGCCAAGGGCCTCAAGAACTTTGCCAAGGACAATCCGTTCCTGGTCATCAAGGGTGGCGTCATGGAGGGCAACTTCCTCGACGCCAAGCAGGTCGGCGCGCTCGCCGACCTCGAGTCGCGCGAGGTCTACCTCGCCAAGCTCGCCGGCGCCATGAAGGGCAACCTCTCCAAGGCCGCCGGACTGTTCGCCGCCCCGCTGCAGACTGCCGCGCGCGCCCTGGGCGCCCTGCAGACCGCCGCCGAGGCGAACCCCTCCATCATCGCGGGCGCCGGCGAGGCGCCGGCCGCGGTGGAGACCACGGAACCCGAGACCGCCGATGCAGCCCCCGCTGCGGAGGCCGCCGAGGCAGCGCCTGCTGCCGAATGATCCGTCAGGATCAACCACACCGCAGGCGTGGCCCGCACGGCCAGACTGCATCACACACCAAGAAGTGAGGAACCAATCATGGCCAAGCTGAGCAACGACGAGCTGATCGCCGCTTTCAAGGAAATGTCGCTGATCGAGCTCTCCGAGTTCGTGAAGCTGTTCGAGGACACCTTCGAGGTCACCGCCGCCGCTCCGGTCGCCGTGGCCGCTGCCGCCCCGGCCGCCGCCGCTGCCGCTGAGGCCGAGGAGGAGCAGACCGAGTTCGACGTCATCCTCGAGTCGGCCGGCGACAAGAAGATCCAGGTCATCAAGGAGGTGCGCGCCCTCACCTCCCTCGGTCTGAAGGAGGCCAAGGAGCTCGTCGAGGCCGCCCCCAAGGCCGTCCTGGAGAAGGCCACCAAGGACGCCGCCGCGGCCGCCAAGGAGAAGCTCGAGGCTGCCGGCGCTTCCGTCTCCGTCAAGTGAGTACGGCCTCGGGACCCGCGGGTCCCGAGGAGCTGACATCCGTCCTGAGGGGCGGGTCCCGCACGGGGCCCGCCCCTCAGGACGTCGCTGTCGGCGCAAGGGCGGCCCGGCCGGGCTCTGGGCCGGCATCCACCCGACGGCCCCTGCGTCCCGGGGACCGGTGTTGTCCGTACGGCCCGAGGTGTTGCCGGGGTGTTGTCCGAGGCCACAGCGTGGCGGCGCCACCTGTTCACTGGTGCCGTGGACAGACCGCGAGCCTCCTCCCCGGACCTCCATCGCCCCATCTCCACCCCTGAACTCGCGGCCAGAGGCCTGGACCCGCACGACATCGACCGGGCCCCCCGGCCCGTCCTCAGATGCCGAAGCGTGCCGACACGCCGCGGGACAGCA
>CAYOBI010000012.1:38022-45211 GCA_964402325.1 uncultured Propionibacteriaceae bacterium
GGCCCCCCGGCCCGTCCTCAGATGCCGAAGCGTGCCGACACGCCGCGGGACAGCAGGTCGATGCCCAGGTCCAGCGCGTCGTGGTCGTCGGGGGCCGGCCCCTCGATCACGCCGAGGGCGACGGCCTGGGCGCGGGACTGTTCGTTCAGGGCCAGCCCGAGCGTGAGGTGCAGTGCCGTCTCGCCGATCGCGTCGGCATCGGTGGCCGACAGTCCCGCCGAGACGAGGAGTCGTACCAAGGGCTCCTGCGGCCGCAGGGTCCCCAGGCTCAGTGCCAGGGCCGACGAGGTGAGTTCGGCCCCGTCGCGGTGCGCCAGCAGTACCGACCGGAGCGAGCCTGCCCACTGCGGCAGCGCCCGACGCCAGTCGTCGTCCGGGGCGGGGGAGCGCACCTCGGTGAGGATGCGGTCGGTGACTGCGGCCAGCAACTCCTGCTTGTTCGCGTAGTGCCAGTAGAGCGCGCCGGGCTGCACCGTGAGCGCGGTCGCCAACCGGCGCATGGTCAGGTCGGCCAGCCCGTACGTGTCGAGGATCTCCAGGGCCTTGGCCAGCACGTCGGCTCGGCTCAGTGCCATGGATCCTCCTGTCGTGGGTGCTGCCCCACGAGACTATCCGGCCGTGGTGAGGAGTCCGTCGCCGCCGTCCGAATCCCCGCCGCCAGCGCTCCTGAACGGCGTTTCAGGATTCTTTCCGGTCGCCGTATAGTGAACGGTGTTCAAGTCACCTTGATCAGACCGCCGAGGCCGGTGTCGACCGCTCGGCGAGACACCGAAGCCACCAGGAGAACCATGACGCCGCAGGACGTGCCCACTGACCGGACCATCGAGCGGACCGCGGGCCCTGAAACCCACACCACCCCCGTCGATCCCCGCCTGCTGGCCGACGCCGTCCTGGCCGGCCGGGTGGTGACCGAGGACGAGGCGCTGGCGGTCCTGCGGACCCCCGACGCCGAGGTGTTCGGGTTGGTCGCCGCCGCGGGACGGCTGCGCCGGCACTGGTTCGGCAACTCGGTCAAGCTCAACTACCTGGTCAACCTCAAGTCGGGGCTGTGTGCCGAGGACTGCGGCTACTGCTCGCAGCGGTTGGGGTCCGAGGCCGAGGTGCTGACCTACTCGTGGCTCTCCCGGGACGAGGCGGTCGCGGTGGCGCGGACCGGGATGGAGGCCGGCGCCCGCCGGGTCTGCCTGGTCTCGTCCGGCCGCGGGCCGTCCAACCGGGACCTGGAGCGGATCAGCGACATCATCGACGGGCTCAAGGAGGCCGACCCGGGGATCGAGATCTGCGCCTGCCTCGGACTGCTCAAGGAGGGCCAGGCCGAACGTCTCGCCGCTGCCGGAACCGACGCGTACAACCACAACCTCAACACCGCCGAGTCGCACTACGACGACATCTGCTCCACCCACACGTATGCGGACCGGGCCGACACCGTCGCGAAGGCCAAGCATGCCGGCCTGTCCGCCTGTTCCGGGTTGATCGCCGGGATGGGGGAGACCCCCGAGGAACTCGTCGACGTGGCCTTCGCACTCCGCCGGTTGGACTCCGACTCGGTCCCGGTCAACTTCCTGATGCCCTTCGACGGCACCCCGCTGGCGGGTTCGCATGCGCTCAGCCCGTTGGACTGCCTGCGGATCCTGGCCATGGTGCGGTTCGTGAACCCGGACAAGGAGGTCCGGATCGCCGGAGGGCGCGAGGACAACCTGCGCTCCCTGCAGCCCCTCGGCCTCGAGGTGGCCAACTCGATCTTCCTCGGTGACTACCTCACCTCCGAGGGGCAGGCCGGGGCTGCCGACCTGCGGATGATCGCCGACGCCGGCTTCGTCCCGCTGGGGGTGGAGGACGACCCGGCGTACGTCGCCGCGCAGGCGGGCCCGGGGCAGGCGCCCGCCATCCGGCGCCGGGGTGCCGGCACCGTCCTGGCCCCCAACGCCTGACCCCGACGCCTGAAGAGAACGTGACGGGGCGGGGTCGGCGGTCGCACGTGGTCGGTGGTACGACGTGGTGGTCCGGGTGGCGTACGATGAGCCCCGGCGAGCGGATCCGCGACGGCGACGCACGGAGTGTCGCCCACTGTTCACCCCGTACGGCTGGCAGGCCGACACGCAGGGCGGTAGGCTGGTCGGCAGCGCACCGGACATGGGCTATGCTTTCGGGTTTGCGTTCCGCGCCATGGTCGTGTAGTGTCGGCGTTTGCCTGTTGTCGCCTGCCGCCATTGATGCCTCTCCACGTCTCCGCCCCTGTGTACCAGGGACTCCGTGGGTGGCGCCTTCCCTGGTTGCGTGGCACTGGCACCACATCGCCTGCCAGTTCTGGAAGGACCAAACTGTTGGCCGCCGCGCGCATTGCCTCGAAGAACACCGACGTCATCTCCTCGACGGGACGTATCTCGTTCGCGAAGATCTACGAACCTTTGCAGGTCCCCCACCTGCTTGATCTTCAGATCAAGTCGTTCGATTGGCTGGTCGGTAACGACGCCTGGAAGGCGTCGGTTGAGGAGGCCCAGGAGCAGGGCCGCACCGATATCAACACGAAGTCCGGGCTGGAGGAGATCTTCGAGGAGATCTCCCCGATCGAGGACTTCTCGGAGACGATGTCGCTGTCGTTCCGCGACCACCGTTTCGAGGACCCGAAGAACTCGGTCGACGAGTGCAAGGAGAAGGACGCCACCTATTCCGCGCCGCTCTTCGTCACCGCGGAGTTCATGAACAACGACACCGGTGAGATCAAGTCCCAGACGGTCTTCATGGGTGACTTCCCGCTGGTCACCGAGAAGGGCACGTTCATCATCAACGGGTCCGAGCGCGTCGTCGTGTCGCAGCTGGTCCGTTCCCCGGGCGTCTACTTCGAGAGGACCCCGGACAAGACGTCCGACAAGGACATCTACACCTGCAAGATCATCCCCTCGCGCGGCGCGTGGCTGGAGTTCGAGGTCGACAAGCGTGACCAGGTCGGCGTACGCCTCGACCGTAAGCGCAAGCAGTCGGTGACGGTGCTGCTCAAGGCCCTGGGCTGGACCAACGAGCAGATCCTGGAGGAGTTCGGCCAGTACGAGTCGATCCGCCACACCCTGGAGAAGGACCACACCACCGGCCAGGACGATGCCCTGCTGGACATCTACCGAAAGCTGCGCCCCGGTGAGCCGCCGACCGTCGAGGCGGCGAAGAACCTCCTGGAGAACTACTACTTCAACCCGAAGCGCTACGACCTGGCCAAGGTCGGCCGGTACAAGATCAACAAGAAGCTGGGCGTCGGCCTGCCGTTCGACCAGCAGGTGTTGACCATCGACGACATCGTCTCGTCCATCCGCTACGTGGTGGCCCTGCACGACGGCCGTACCAGCCTGCCCGGCATCGACGCCAACGGCGAGGTCGAGGACGTCCTGGTCGAGGTCGACGACATCGACCACTTCGGCAACCGTCGTCTGCGGACGGTCGGCGAGCTGATCCAGAACCAGCTGCGCACCGGCCTCGGCCGGATGGAGCGGGTCGTCCGGGACCGGATGACCACCCAGGACATCGAGGCGATCACCCCGCAGACGCTGATCAACATCCGTCCGGTGGTGGCGGCGCTGAAGGAGTTCTTCGGCACCTCGCAGCTGTCGCAGTTCATGGACCAGAACAACCCGCTCGCCGGGCTGACGCACAAGCGTCGTCTGTCCGCGCTGGGCCCCGGTGGTCTGTCCCGCGACCGCGCCGGCATGGAGGTCCGTGACGTCCACCCGTCGCACTACGGCCGGATGTGCCCGATCGAGACCCCTGAAGGCCCGAACATCGGCCTGATCGGCTCGCTGGCGTCGTTCGCCCGGGTGAACGCCTTCGGCTTCATCGAGACCCCGTACCGTCGCGTCGTCGACGGCCGGGTGACCGAGGAGATCGACTACCTCACCGCCGACGTCGAGGACCGCTACGTCATCGCCCAGGCGAACGCGCCGCTGCGCGACGACGGCTCCTTCGTGGAGGACCGCATCCTGGTCCGCAAGCGTCACGGCGACGTCGACACGCTGCCGAGCTCGCAGATCGACTACATGGACGTCTCCCCGCGCCAGATGGTGTCGGTGGCCACCGCCCTGATCCCGTTCCTCGAGCACGACGACGCCTCCCGGGCCCTGATGGGCTCCAACATGCAGCGCCAGGCGGTGCCGCTGGTCAAGTCCGAGGCGCCGTTCGTCGGCACCGGCATGGAGTACCGCGCGGCCGTCGACGCCGGCGACGTCACCCTGGCCAAGAAGCCGGGCGGCGTCACCTCCGTCACCGGTGACGTGGTCGAGGTCTCCAACGACGACGGCACCCTGTCGGCGTACAAGCTGGAGAAGTTCGTCCGGTCCAATGCCGGCACCTGCGTCAACCAGCGCCCGCTGGTCGCCGTCGGGCAGCGCGTCGAGGTCGGCACCCCGCTGGCCGACGGCCCCTGCACCGACAACGGCGAACTCTCCCTGGGCCGCAACCTGCTGGTCGCGTTCATGCCGTGGAACGGCCTGAACTACGAGGACGCCATCATCCTGTCCCAGCGCCTGGTGCAGGACGACGTGCTCACCTCGATCCACATCGAGGAGCACGAGGTCGACGCCCGCGACACCAAGCTCGGCGCCGAGGAGATCACCCGCGACATCCCCAACGTCTCCGACGAGATGCTGGCCAACCTCGACGAGCGCGGCATCATCCGGATCGGCGCCGAGGTGACCACCGGCGACATCCTGGTCGGCAAGGTCACCCCGAAGGGCGAGACCGAGATGACCTCCGAGGAGCGCCTGCTGCGCGCCATCTTCGGGGAGAAGGCGCGTGAGGTCCGCGACACCTCGATGAAGGTGCCGCACGGCGAGTCGGGCACCATCATCGGCATCCAGGTCTTCGACCGCGACAACGGTGACGACCTGGCCCCCGGCGTGAACCAGATGGTCCGCGTCTACGTGGCCCAGAAGCGCAAGATCTCCATCGGTGACAAGCTTGCCGGCCGTCACGGCAACAAGGGCGTCATCTCGAAGATCCTCCCCGCCGAGGACATGCCGTTCCTCGAGGACGGCACCCCGGTCGACATCATCCTGAACCCGCTCGGCGTCCCCTCCCGGATGAACGTCGGCCAGGTGATGGAGCTGCACCTCGGCTGGATCGCCAAGACCGGCTGGGACGTCACCGAGGTCGACGAGCCCTGGGCGGACCGGCTGCGCTCGGTCGGCCTGGGCCTGGTCGAGGGCGGCCAGTGCCTGGCGACCCCGGTCTTCGACGGCGCCACCGACGAGGAGCTCGCCGGCCTGCTGGAGTACGGCCTGCCGAACCGCGACGGGCTGAAGGTCATGCAGGGCACCGGCAAGGCGCGGCTGTTCGACGGCCGCTCCGGCGAGCCGTTCCCCGAGCCGATCGGCGTCGGCTACATGTACATGCTGAAGCTGCACCACCTGGTGGACGACAAGATCCACGCCCGCTCCACCGGCCCGTACTCGATGATCACCCAGCAGCCGCTGGGCGGCAAGGCGCAGTTCGGTGGCCAGCGCTTCGGTGAGATGGAGGTGTGGGCCCTCGAGGCGTACGGCGCCGCCTGGGCACTGCAGGAGCTGCTCACCATCAAGTCCGACGACGTGTCGGGTCGTGTGAAGGTCTACGAGGCCATCGTCAAGGGCGAGAACATCCCCGAGCCGGGCATCCCCGAGTCCTTCAAGGTCCTGATCAAGGAAATGAAGTCGCTGTGCCTGAACGTGGAGGTGCTGTCCTCGGACGGCGTCGTGCAGGACCTGCGCGACGCGGAGGACGAGAACTACCGCGTGCCGGACGGTCTGGGCGTCGACCTGCGTCGTCGCCCGGGCCCGGACGCCATGGTCCAGGGCTGACCTCCTTCACCCACCAGCAACTCTTTCAGGACTATCAGCCCGCCTGACGAGGCGGGAGGAAGAGATACATCGTGCACGACGCGAATTCCTTCGACGAACTGCGGATCGGCCTGGCCACGGCCGAGGACATCCGCGGCTGGTCACACGGCGAGGTGAAGAAGCCGGAGACCATCAACTACCGCACCCTGAAGCCGGAGCGGGACGGCCTGTTCTGCGAGAAGATCTTCGGTCCCACCCGGGACTGGGAGTGCTACTGCGGCAAGTACAAGCGGGTCCGCTTCAAGGGCATCGTCTGCGAGCGCTGTGGCGTCGAGGTCACCCGCTCCAACGTCCGCCGCGAGCGGATGGGCCACATCGAGCTGGCTGCCCCGGTGACGCACATCTGGTACTTCAAGGGTGTCCCGAGCCGGCTCGGCTACCTGCTCGACATCGCGCCGAAGGACCTGGAGAAGGTCATCTACTTCGCCGCGTACATGATCACCAAGGTGGACGAGGAGGCGCGTCACCGCGACCTGTCGTCCCTCGAGGCGAAGATCAACCAGGAGAAGGCGAACCGCCAGAAGCAGCGCGACGCCGCCATCGAGCAGAAGATGCGCAAGCTCGAGGAGGACCTGGAGAAGCTCGAGTCCGAGGGCGCCTCGGCGGACATGAGCCGCAAGGTCCGTGCCCAGGCCGAGAAGGAGGTCAAGCTGCTGCGCGACCGCGGCCAGCGTGAGATCGACCGCCTGGACGCCGTCTGGGATCGGTTCAAGGGCCTCAAGGTCCAGGATCTGGAGGGCGACGAGGTCCTCTACCGCGAGATGAAGGCCCGGTTCGGCAAGTACTTCGCCGGCTCGATGGGCGCCGCCGCCATCCAGCAGCGGCTGCGTGACTTCGACCTCGACGCCGAGGCCGAGAACCTGCGCACCATCATCCGCAACGGCAAGGGCCAGCGGAAGACGCGTGCCCTCAAGCGACTCAAGGTCGTGTCGGCGTTCATCCAGACCGGCAACTCGCCGGAGGGCATGGTCCTCGACGCCGTCCCGGTCATCCCGCCGGACCTGCGCCCGATGGTGCAGCTCGACGGTGGCCGGTTCGCCACCTCGGACCTGAACGACCTCTACCGTCGCGTCATCAACCGCAACAACCGCCTCAAGCGACTGCTCGACCTCGGCGCGCCCGAGATCATCGTCAACAACGAGAAGCGGATGCTGCAGGAGGCCGTCGACTCGCTGTTCGACAACGGGCGTCGTGGCCGGCCGGTGACCGGCCCGGGCAACCGCCCGCTGAAGTCGATCTCCGACATGCTCAAGGGCAAGCAGGGTCGATTCCGCCAGAACCTGCTGGGTAAGCGCGTCGACTACTCGGGCCGTTCGGTCATCGTGGTCGGC
>CAYOBI010000013.1:0-9732 GCA_964402325.1 uncultured Propionibacteriaceae bacterium
CCTCGCCGTCGAACGGGCGGGACCCGTCGGGTCAGTCTGACATAATGTGCATTATCGGACAACTGGATCGGTGTCCCCGGGAAGCCTCAGCCGCCACCTGTCGCGACCGGTGCGCTATCGTTCCCCGCACGATCCGTCCTCGTGAAAGGTCCTCCCGTGTCTCACGCGCGAGCATTCGCCCAGGTCGACGTGTTCTCCGCGATCCCGTACCTGGGCAACCCGGTCGCCGTCGTCCTCGAGGCCGACGGCCTGGACGACGAGGCGATGCAGCGGGTGGCGCGCTGGACGAACCTGTCGGAGACCACCTTCGTCCTCCCTCCCACGACTCCCCGGGCTGACTACCGATTGCGCATCTTCACCCCGGGCGGCGAGTTGCCCTTCGCGGGACACCCCACGCTGGGATCGGCGCACGCCTGGCTCGAGAACGGCGGCGCGCCGGCAGATGCCGGAACGGTGGTCCAGGAGTGCGGTGTCGGGCTCGTCGAGGTGCGCCGGGGTGACGGGATCCTCTCGTTCGCCGCGCCCCGGACCCGCCGTAGCGGAGGCCTTGACGACGAGGATCTGGATCGGATCGTACGGGCCTTCGGTATCTCCCGGAGCGCCGTGCTCGGTCACCAGTGGGTGGACAACGGCCCCGGCTGGGCCGTCCTCCGGCTGGCCAGCGCCCAGGAGGTGCTGGCTCTCGACCCGGACCTCTCCCTGATCCCCGAGGCGATGGTCGGCGCGATCGGGGCCTACCCGGCGGGCTCGGAACACGCGTACGAGATACGCTCCTTCGCGCCCCGCATCGGGGTGGCCGAGGACCCGGTGTGCGGGTCGATGAACGCCTCGGTCGGCCAGTGGCTGATCCGGACCGGCCGGATGGTCGACGCCTACCGCGTGTCGCAGGGCGCGCGACTCGGTCGGGCCGGAGACATCGCGATCACCCCGGACGACGCCGGAAACGTGTGGGTCGGGGGCGCGACCACCACCCTGTTCCGCGGCACCGCGCTCATCTGACCGCCGGCCACGGCCGACCCGAGGAGACAAGCCGAGCGCTTCGAACGGCGCACGGCGGCCTCACCGCTGGGAGGAAGCTGAGAACGCGTCACCATGCGGGAACGGGCATCCGATGGACACACCCTGCACACAGGGGAACGATAGTGACACAGCTCACACCTGCTGTTCTGGTGCGGGCCCTCGGCCGGTCGCCGTCGCATCGCTCCACCTGCACGACCGGGCGGGACGTCCACCACGGCACAACGACGTGCCACTCCCGGAAGGAGCACTCGATGCTCGTCCACACCTCACGCGACACCCGATCGCACCGTTCGACCCCACCATCGGGTACATGGTCATCCCCACCCCGGAGACGACCATCTCCGCGCCCGGAGAGTTCCGCAACTCCGGTGTGGTGTCGACCGACCAGGGCGGCATCACGAGCTACGACCTGACGTTCACCGGAACCGGTGACTACCACTACGTCTGCTACGTCCACGGCGAGATGATGACGGGCATCGTGCACGTACGAGCCGCCGGCACCGCCTACCCGTACACCCAGCAGAACTACAACCAGCAGGCCAACACGGCCGCCGCTGCCGTACGTTCCGACGGCAACCAGCTCCGGGCCAAGGCCCAGGCCGCCTCCGACGACCACCACGTCTTCGTCGGCGCCGCCGACAGCACGACCCTGGTGATGCGCTTCATCCGTCCGACGGTCTACATCCGCGCCGGCGAGCAGGTGACCTTCGACCTGGGGCGCAACGTCGGGATCGGTGTCCCGCACACGGTGACGTTCGGCCCCGAACCGACGGACCTGGCGCCCCACGGTGATCCGACCGACTACTCCGGTGGCGCCCTGTCCTCAGGGCTGCTGCTGCCGCCGCCCTTCAACGGCTTTGCCGGCGTTCCGTCGACGTACACGGTGACCTTCACCAAGCCCGGCACCTACCACTACATCTGCATGTTCCACGACACGATGGGGATGGAGGGCGACGTCGTCGTCCGCTGACCCGCTCCACCCTCCGGTCCCAGGGGCCGGGTCGCCGCAACGGGACTCCCCCGGCGGCGGCCCGGCCCCGTCCCGTGCCGCCTCAGGTGGAACCGCCGGGCAGGGACCCGACCGCTGCCCTGTGCCGTACGTACCACCGGCGCGCCTCGTCGAGCAGCACCATGGCCACCGGCAGCACGGCCAGGGCGGCCCAGTCGCCGATCAGTAGCGGCGCGGTGCCGAAGACCTGCCGAAGCAGCGGCGCGTAGCACAGCGCCGCCAGGAGCAGGATCTCCACCCCGATGCCGAGCGCGATCCGCCGGTTGGAGAACAGCCCGATCCGCAGCAGCGAGCCGACGGTGGTGCGGCACCCCAGGACGGCGCCGATCTGGCAGAAGATGATGGCGGCCAGGGTCATCGTGGTGGCCCGGGCGTACACGGCGCCGTCGGCCGCGAACGGGACCGCCGGCCAGCCGTTACGGACGTTCACGAAGAAGTAGCCGACCAGGGAGAAGAACGCCTCCAGCAGGCCGTACCAGCCGAACGCCAGCCCGAGGACCCGGCGGTCCATCAGGCGTTGGGTCCGGGGTCGGGGCGGCCGGTCCATCACATCGGACTCGGGTCGTTCGGTGCCCAGGCCGAGGGCCGGGACCAGGTCGGTGCCGAGGTCGATGGTGAGGATCTGCATCACGGTCAGCGGCAGTGGCACCAGGCCGCGCGACACCAGGAAGACCGCCGACGGGGCCGCCTCGGCCATGTTGCTGGTGAGGATGTAGGTGAGGAACTTGCGGATGTTGTCGTAGACCCCGCGGCCCTCGTCGATCGCCCGGACGATCGAGGCGAAGTGGTCGTCGGTGAGGATCATGTCGGCGGCCTCCTTCGACACGTCGGTGCCGGTGCGGCCCATCGCGATGCCGATGTCGGCCTTCTTGAGGGCCGGGGCGTCGTTGACGCCGTCGCCGGTGACAGCCACGATCTCGCCCATCGACTGCAGGGTGGCGACCACCCGGTACTTCTGCTCGGGGGCGACCCGGGCGAAGATGAGTTCCGCACCCAGCGCCGCCACCAGGTCGGCCTCGGACATCTCCTCCAGCTCGGAGCCGGTGACGACCCGGGCCTCGTCGCCACGGACGATGCCGATGCTGCGGGCGATCGACTCGGCGGTGAGGCCGTAGTCGCCGGTGATCATGATGATCCGGATGCGGGCCCGGTGGCAGGTGGCGACCGCGTCGGCGATGCCTTCCCGCGGCGGGTCCTCCATGGCCACCAGGCCGAGGAAGGTCAGGTCCTGCTCGACCTCGTCCGCGGTGAGGGCCGCCGGGTCGACCTGCGGGTCGAGGGTCCGGACCGCGACGGCGAGCACCCGCAGGCCGAGCCGGGCGAAGTCGTCGTTGGCCGCGGCGATCCCCGCGCGGTCGGCCTCGGTCAGCTGGTGTCGGACTCCGTCGCGGATGATGCCGGAACACCGGGGCGGCACCGTCTGCGGCGCCCCCTTGACGTAGGCCAGGCGGGCACCGTCGACGTCGTGGACGGTCGTCATCCGTTTGCGGCGGGAGTCGAACGGGAGTTCCCGCAGCCGTGGGTGTTCCCGGCGCAGGGCGTCGGGGTCGAGCCCGCCCTTCCGGGCCACGACCAGCAGGCAGGCCTCGGTCGGGTCGCCGTGCACGGCCCAGTCGGTCCCGCTCCGCTCCGGCGGGATCAGCGCACTGTTGTTGCACAACCCGGCGACCTCGAGGAGCGTACGCAGCGCCGGATCGGTACCCGCGTCGACGTGCCCGCCGGCCAGGGGGTCGGAGATCTCACGGTGGATCTCCCCCACCGGTGCGTACCCGCGTCCGTCGACCGTGTAGGAAGCGCCGGGCCGCCACATCCGGGTGACCGTCATCTCGTTCTGGGTCAGGGTGCCGGTCTTGTCGGAGCAGATCACCGTGGTGCAACCGAGCGTCTCGACCGACGAGAGCTTCTTCACCAGCGCGTTGCGGCGTGCCATCCGCTGCACCGCCATCGCCAAGGACAGGGTGACCGTGGGCAGCAGTCCCTCGGGGATGAAGGCGACGACCATCCCGAGGCCGAAGACGAACGCCCGGGCCCAGGACTCATGCACGAAGAGGCCCGCGATGACGACGAACAGCGCACCCAGGCCGAGCGCCAGCAACGACAGCTGCCGGGTCAACCGGCCCAGCTCCTGCTGCAGCGGGCTCGGCACCTCCGGCACCGACTGCGTGAGGTCCGCGATCCTGCCGAACTCAGTGGCCATCCCGGTGGCGGTCACCACGGCGCGTCCGTCGCCGTTGAGGACGGTGGTGCCGGCGAAGACCATGTTGTGCAGCTGGGCGGCCGGGAGGTCCTCCCCGACGGCGGCGGCGTTCTTGTGGACGGCGCGCGACTCCCCGCTCAGGGTGGACTGGTCGACCTGCAGGTCGCTGGCCTCCACCACCCGGGCATCGGCGCCGATCCGGTCCCCCTCGGCAATGACGAGCAGGTCGCCGGGCACCAGCTGCTCCGTCCCCACCTCGTGCACCGCGCCGTCGCGGATCACCGTGGCATGGCTGGCGAGCATCTTCTGGAGTTCCTCGGTGGCCCGCTCCGCCTGGTACTCCTGCCAGAATCCGAAGACGCCGTTGATGACGTTCACGGCGAAGATCGCAATCCCGAGTTCCGCGATCCCGGCGACCAGCGCCACCACGCCACCGGCCCACAACAGCAGGGCCATCGGGCTGGTGAACTCGGAGAGGAAGACCAACGCCAGCGGACGGCGCGCCTGTTCGCGGATGACGTTGGGACCGTGCCGGGCCAGCCGGTCGGCCGCCTGTGCCGACGTCAGCCCGGCCTCACCCGGGCCGAACACGCGTAGGGCCTCGTCGGCGGTGAGGCGGTGGACACCCTCGACCGCGGACGTCTCGGACCGCATCCGTGCGTCCATCGTCGCCGCTCCTCGAGCGGACGTACGACCCGGCCACCGGGCCCCCGCCCGCACCGTTCACTCTAGTCCCGCCGGCCCCGGCACACCCCGGAGATCGGTGGCCTCGATCGGGAAGGGCCTGCCCCGAGCCCGCCCCGGGTCCCTCCCCCATTCCCGCCCGCGGGTCTGCCGGGCGGCCCCCGGGCGCGCCACCATGGAGGCATGCAGACCGATCCGTACGGCTCCCCGTACCCGCCCCCTCCGTACGCTCGGGGTCCGTACGACCCCACCATCGGGCACGCACCGAGCATGACCAACGGTGAGGAACGCTCCGTCGCCACCCTCGCCCACCTGTCGGCCATCATCGCGATGCTGCTCAGCGCCGGCTGGCTCAGCTTCGTCGGCCCGCTCATCGTCTGGTTCCTCTACAAGGACCGCAGCCCCTTCGTCCGCAACGCGGCCGCCGGCTCGTTCAACTTCAACGTCTGGGCCTGGGTGATGAACATCGTCGCCTGGATCATGGTCTTCACCGTCATCCTCGCCCCGGTCGCCGTGGTGCTGTGGATCGTCGCCGGGATCATGACCCTGTGGTGCCACATCCGTGGCGCGCTGTTCGCCAACCGCGGGAGGCTCTACCGCTACCCCGCCACCATCGGCCTGCTGCGGTGAGCGGGCTGCCACGGTGAGCGAGCTGGCCTAGGCTCGTGGCATGAACGACAAGCCGCTGGAGGAGTTGCACGCGGTCGTCCACGGCCACGTGCAGGGCGTCGGCTTCCGGTTCTGGACCGAACGCCAGGCAGTCCGGATCGGACTGGTCGGCTGGGTCGCCAACCGGTCCAACGGGACCGTGGAGATCCTCGCCCAGGGCACCCACGCCCAGGTCGTCGAGCTGCTCCGCAAACTGAAGTCCCCGATGACCCCGGGCGCAGTGGACTTCCTCGACCGGGAGATCCGGACGCCCACCACCCGCTACCACAGCTTCGACATCAGCTACTGACCCGCCCCGTCCCGGACCACGCTCCGGGACGCCCTCGCGCCGGGTGCGACGATGAACCGTGAGCAGTCGTCGGGCGTGGTCGGTGTGGTGTGTCGGGGTGTTCGTCTACGCGATCGCAGTGATGCAGCGCTCCACCTTCGGCGTCGCCGGCATCGCGGCCTCCCAGCACTTCGGCGTCGGAGCCGGCCTGGTGTCGATCTTCGTCGTGCTGCAGCTCGGCGTCTACGCCGCCGCCCAGGTCCCGGTCGGTCTGATCCTGGACCGACTGGGGTCCCGGCTGGTGGTCACCACCGGCGCGGTGCTGATGGCCGCCGGCCAGCTGCTGGTCGCCACCACCGACAACCTCACCGTCGCGATCATCGGGCGCGTCCTGCTCGGCATCGGCGACGCGATGACGTTCAACTCCGTCATCCGGCTGGTCCCCGCGTGGTTCCCGCCACACATCGTCCCGATCGTCACCCAGCTGACCGGCCTGGTCGGCGGCCTCGGCCAGGTCCTCAGCGCCGTCCCGTTCCGGGCCGTGCTCGGGGCGTACGGCTGGCGCCCGGCCTTCCTCGCCGCCTCCGCCGCCTCGCTCGTCGCGGCCGTCCTGATGGGGCTGTTCACCCGCAACGCGCCGCCCGGCCGCTGGCAGCCGAGCTCGACGGGGTCACTGGCCGACGTCTCCGCCGGGGTCAGGTCGGTGCTCGGCCACCCCGCCACCCCGCTGGCGTTCTGGATCCACTTCACCACCTGCTTCTCCACGATGATGTTCCCGCTGATGTGGGGCTACCCGTACATGACCGCCGGACTGGGCTACTCCCCCACGCTGGCCAGCACCCTGCTGTCCTTCTTCGCCGTCGTGGCGGTGCCGGTCGGCCCGGTGGTCGGCCGGCTGACCGCCCGCTACCCCGGTGACCGGGCACGGCTCGCCCTCGGCCTGGTGTGGGTGCAGGTGGGCGCCTGGGCGGTCACCCTGCTGTGGCCCACCACGCCCCCGGTCTGGCTGCTGGTCGTGCTGATCGTGGCGATCGCGATGGGCGGGCCCGGCTCCAACATCGCCTTCGACTACATCCGCACCTCCCAGCCCCCGCAGCGGGTCGGCACCGGCACCGGGACGGTGATCATGGGCGGCTTCATCGCCTGCCTGGTCAGCATCCTGCTCGTCGGCCTGGCCCTCGACGCGCTCACCGGCGGCACCGGCTACGACCGGCGGTCCTTCGCCCTCGCGCTGGCCACCCAGGCCCCGATCTACCTGGTCGGGCTGGTCGGCATCCAGCTGTCGCGTCACCGGCTCCGGACGGCCACCCGAGGCTGACCGGCACCCCTCCGGACCCGGCCCGCGCCCCGGCCGGAGGGGCGCCTGTTCCGCCATGGGCGACAGCCCGGCCGTACGGGGCGCCTCGTTTCCCGCGTCGGCACGAACCGGCCCCGGGAGCGTGCGGCGACTGGGATAGTGGTCGGCGACCCTGCAGAACGGAGCAGTCCTGTGCCCACCCGATCCCCCGTGGAGACACTGCGGTTCCTCGCCGCACCCACCGACGTCCTCTTCGACGGTGAGGACATCGTCAACGGGGGTCGGATCCTCGAATGGATCGACAAGGCCGCGTACGCCGTGGCCGCGAGCTGGAGCGGCCGCTACTGCGTCACCGCCTACGTCGGGCACGTCTCCTTCCGCCACGGCATCCCGTCCGGTCACCTGGTCGAGGTCGAGGCACGGATCATCTACACCGGGCGCAGCTCGATGCACATCCAGTGCACCGTCCGTCACTCCGACCCCACCACCCTCACCTGGGCCGAGGCGACCAACTGCCTGGTCATCTTCGTGGCGACCGACGGGCACGGGCATTCGGTCCCGGTCACCGAGTTCGACCCGATCACGGTCAAGGAGCGCGCCCACGCCAAGGCAGCACTGGGCCGCGCCGACATCCGCGGCGAGATCGAGAAGGAGATGGCCCGCCAGTCCTACAGCGACGCCGGCACCGCACCGAGAGTCGTCACCCGCTTCCTGGCCCAGCCGACCGACGTCAACTGGGGCGGCAAGGTGCACGGTGGCACGGCGATGGAGTGGATCGACCAGGCCGCCTGGCTGTGCGCCAGCCAGTGGTCCGGGATGACGCCGACCGTCGTCTACTCGGGCGGCGTCCGGTTCTACCGGCCGATCCAGATCGGCCACGTCGTCGAGCTCGAGGCCCGGCTGCTGCGCACCAACCGCAAGACGATGGACATCTCGGTGCACGTACGGTCCGGCGACCCCCGCACCGACGCGCGCGAGCTGACCACCCACTGCGCCATCACCTACGGCGTCCGGGACCGCGACGGGCGGCTGGTCGACATCCGGCAGTGGCAGCCCGCCTCGGCGGAGGACGAGGCGCTCGCCGCGCACGCCCTCAAGCTGCGCAAGATCCGCGGCCGGCGCGTCCCGGGGCTGTCGACCGGCTAGCCCCCGACCAGCCCGGGTGTCCCCTCGCTAGGCTGTCGACTGGCACCGGCAGGCCAGGAGGGGGATCAGGATGTCCTCAGCAGCGCTCATTCCGCCCGCGCAGCCCATCCAGGAGATGGCGGACGGCACGATCAAGCAGGTCAACCCGTTCAGCGGCACCGAGGTCTGGACCGTCCCCGGGCGGGGACACCGGCCGCTGGGGATCAGCCACCCCGACCCGCAGCCGCTTCGCGCGGAGGACCACGGCCGCTGGTGCGCCTTCTGCGAACAGCGCTACCTGGAGACGCCGCCGGAGAAGTCCCGGCTGGTCCGCGAGGACGGCCGCTGGCGCCGGATCGACGGCGTCGGCGCCGAGCACCTCCACGACACCGTCGCGGAGTTCCGCCGGATCCCCAACCTGTTCGAGATCGTGTCGTACGACTACTGGCACCGCAACTACGGCTACGACATGCCCGCCGAGCTGCAGCGCCGGATGGACGACTACCTGAGCACCACGATGGGCCGCGACCACGTGCTCCGGATCGTCCAGGCCAGGATGCGCGCCGCGGGGCTGAGCAACAGCGACTGGGCGGCGCTCACCGAGGACGACCGCCGCGCCCAGGCGGCCGGCTTCTTCGGCGGCGGCCACGACGTGATCGTCGCCCGGCGCCACTTCGCCGACGCGGCGTACGACGACACCGGGCTGGCCTCCTCCGGGACCCTCACCCCGGACGAGCACCACCGGTACATGACCTTCACCGTGGAGGCGATGAAGCAGCTCTACGCGGCGAACCGCTACGTCCGCTACGTCGCGACCTTCCAGAACTGGCTCAAGCCGGCCGGCGCGTCCTTCGACCACCTGCACAAGCAGCTGGTCGCGATCGACGAGCGCGGGGTGAACAACGAGCTGGAGATCCAGCGGATCCGCGCCAACCCCAACCTCTACAACGAGGCCGCGGTCAACTACGCCGGCTACCACAACCTCGTCATCGCCGAGAACGACCACGCGGTCGCGTTCGCCGGCTTCGGCCACCGCTACCCGACCCTCGAGGTCTACTCCAAGAGCCGGGCGGCGAGCCCGTGGGAGGCCACCGCCGACGAGGTCCGCGCCATGTCGGACCTGCTGCACGCCTGCCACGCCGCCACCGGCGCCGACGTGCCCAGCAACGAGGAGTGGTACCACCGCCCGATCGACGTGCTGGAGCCGATGCCGTGGCGGATCATGCTCAAGTGGCGGGTGTCCAACCTGGCCGGCTTCGAGGGCGGCACGAAGATCTACCTCAACACCCTGTCGCCGGTCACCGTCCGCGACCGGATCGTCCCGCAACTCTACGAGCTGCGCGACCGCGGCCGGATCGCCCCGATGCGGATCGCCACCGAGGCGAAGTGCGAGCCGAACGCACTGCGCTACATCGAACAGCGGCGGCACTGACGTGCCGGGCCGGATCGAACAGCGGCGGCAC
>CAYOBI010000013.1:9832-42820 GCA_964402325.1 uncultured Propionibacteriaceae bacterium
ATCGAACAGCGGCGGCACTGACGTGCCGGGCCGGATCGAACAGCGGCGGCACCGTCCGGGTCAGTGCACGTGGGTCCGGAGGAAGGTGACGGCCCGGCCCCAGGCCAGCTTCGCCTGCACCGGGTCGTAGTTGCCGCCGGGGTTCTCGTCGTTGTGGAAGGCGTGCCCTGCCGGGTAGTACCAGTACTCGACGTCGGCGCCGGACTCGGCGCGGATCTGCTGCTCCTGCTGCCGGGCCCGCTCGACCGGGAACGTCCGGTCCTGCTCGCCGTAATGGCCCTGCACCGCGGCCGTCAGCCCGTGGAAGGCCCCGGGCACGGCCCTGCCGACGCCGTAGAACGGGACTGCGGCGCTGACCCGGTCACCCTGCTGGACGGCCATCGCGAGCACGAACCCACCGCCCATGCAGAAGCCGATCACGCCGACCGTCGCGCTGGTCACGACGTCGCGGCCGAGCAGGTGGTCGACGGCCCCGTCCAGCAGTCGAGCGCCCTCCTCCGCCGGCAGCTCCGCCATCATCGTGCGGGCCTCGGCGCCATCGTGCGCCACCCAGCCTCCGAAAAGGTCCGGGGCCAGCGCGACGAACCCCTCGGCCGCCAGCCGGTCGCACACGTCCCGGATGTGGTCGGTCAGGCCCCACCACTCCTGGACCACGATGACGCCGGGGCCCTCACCGGAGGCGGGCCGGGCCAGGTAGCCGTGGGCCGTTCCCTCGGCGCTCGGGAAGCTCACATTCTGGTGCGGTGTCCTGGAGGGCATCCGGGTCCGCCGATCACTCGAACGGGGTCGGGTCGCCCGCACCGACACGGTCGACGGTGACCACGTCACCGGTGAAGTTCACCACGGTGGTCGGCTCGACGCCGCAGTCGCCGGAGTCGATCACGGCGTCGACCTGGTGGTCGAGCTCCTCCTTGATCTGCCAGCCGTCGGTCAGCGGGTCGTCGAAACCGGGCAGCAGCAGGGTGCTCGACATCAGCGGCTCGCCCAGGGCGTCGAGCAGGGCCAGCGCGGTGACGTGCTGGGGGACGCGGACGCCGACCGTACGCTTCTTCGGCTGCACCATCGCCTTGGGCACCTCGCGGGTGGCCGGCAGGATGAACGTGTACGGGCCCGGGGTGGCGGCCTTGACGGCCCGGAAGACGGCGTTGTCCATCTGGACGTACTGGCCGAGCTGGGCGAAGTTCGAGCACACCAGGGTGAAGTGGTGCTTGTCGTCGAGCTTGCGGATCTGCCGGATCCGGTCCAGCCCCTCCTTGTTGCCCATCAGGCATCCCAACGCATAGCAGGAGTCCGTCGGGTAGGCCACGAGTCCACCGCCGCGCAGGATGTCGACCGCCTGCTGGATGGACCGGGACTGCGGGTTGACCGGGTGGACGTCGAAATACTTCGCCATGACGGAACAGCCTACCGTCGCCGTCACGGGCCGGTGGCGAGCGGGCACTAGTCTGCAGGGGTGACGTACGAGATCCTCACCGTTCCCCTGGCCGAACTGCGGACGCGCACCTCGATGAAGTGGCGCCGCTACCCGGAGGACGTCCTCCCGCTGTGGGTGGCCGAGATGGACTGTCACGTCGCTCCCCCGGTGGCCGCCGCCCTGCATGCCGCGATCGACCGCGGCGACACCGGCTACCCGGCCGGCCCGGTGTACGAGGAGGCGGTGACCCGGTTCGCCCACGACACCTGGGGCCTGGAGCTGGACCCGGCCCGGATCGGGCTGATGCCCGACGTGATGGGCGGCATCCGCAACGCGATCGGGGTGACCACCGAGCCCGGCGACCACGTCGTGGTCAACCCCCCGGTCTACCCACCGTTCTTCGCCGCGGTCACCGGCACCGACCGCCAGCTGCTCGAGGTGCCGATGACGGCCGACGGACACCTCGACCTGGTTGCTCTGGAGGCGGCGTTCGCCGGCCGGCTGGGCGTCCGCCCGACCGCCTACCTGCTCTCCAGCCCGCACAACCCGACCGGCCGGGCCCATACCGCCGAGGACCTGGCCACCGTGGCCCGGCTCGCGCAGGAGCACCGGATCCGGGTGATCGTCGACGCCATCCACGCCCCGCTCACCGATCCCGGCGTCACGTACGTGCCGTACCTGTCGGTCGCCGGCTCGGAGGACGCCCTGGTCCTGTTCAGCGCCTCCAAGGCCTGGAACCTCGCCGGCCTGAAGGCGGCAGTCATGGTCGCCGGCCCGGCGGCCGCCAAGGACCTGGCTGCGGTGCCGTACGACGCCGCCCGCGGCGCCGCCAGCCACCTGGCGGTGGTCAGCCACACCGTCGCCCTCGACGAGGGCCGGCCCTGGCTCGCCCAACTGCGCACCGAGATCGCCGCGAACCGCGCCCTCGTCGACCGGCTGCTCGCGGAGAAGCTGCCCGCCGTCAGCCAGTTGCCGGGCAACGCCACCTACCTGTCCTGGCTGGACTGCACCGCGCTGGGCCTGGCGAACCCGCAACGGCACTTCCTCGACGTCGCCCGGGTCGCGCTCAACCCGGGCCCGGCCTTCGGCTCGGTCGGCCGTGGCCACGTACGGCTCAACCTGGCGACCTCCCCGGAGATCCTCACCGAGGCGATCGACCGGATGGCGGCCAGCCTCGCCTGAAGAGGCCGACGACTCAGCCCACCCGGACCAGGTCAGCGGTGGCCGAGGCCCGGCCGCGGACGCTGCCGATCCCGACCACCGAGAGGAAGACGGTCGGCATCTCCGCGCGGGTCTCGACCCGGACCTGGAGTCCGGGCCGGACGCTGACGGTGCCGGTCACCCGGGACTCGGCGCCGAGGACGGCCCGGGCTGCGGACAGGGCCGCGCCGGCGTCCGGGGTGCCCTCCAGGGCCGAGGCGGCCGCGGCGTCGGTGGCGGCCCGGGCGGCCTGCTCGGCGACCGCGGTCGCCCGGCGGGTCGCGGTGACCTGCCGCCCGCCGTCCACGACCAGCCCGGCCATCAGGCCGAGTGCCATCGTGACGAGCAGCACCATCACCGAGAGCGCCTGCCCCCGTTCGTCCCGGTGCCGGGCGCCTCCGTGGTGGGCTCCGGGCCCGTCTGCCGGCTCGTACGTCGTCATCGCCCTCCCTCTCGTCCGCGCGGGTGACGGCCATCGGCATGATGACACGCCACGGGTCCGCGACCGGGTGCTGCGGCCACCCCGGCCCCGGCCCGGCGGGGGCCGCCCCATAGGCTGGTCGCGTCCACCTTCACGAACGAAAGGTATTCACATGCCGGGCAAGGTAGCTCTGTTGACGGCCGGCGGCTTCGCCCCGTGCCTGTCCTCCGCCATCGGCGGGCTCATCCAGCGCTACACGGAGATCGCCCCCGAGCGCGAGATCATCGCGTACCAGCACGGGTACCAGGGTCTCCTGCAGGGTGAGTACCTCACCGTCACCAAGGCCGTCCGCGACAGCGCCGGCCTGCTGCACACCTACGGCGGCTCCCCGATCGGCAACTCCCGGGTCAAGCTGACCAACGAGAAGGACCTGCTCGAGCGCGGCCTGATCCAGCCGGGCGACAACGCCCTCAAGGTCGCGGCCGACCGTCTGGTCGCCGACGGCGTCGAGATCCTGCACACCATCGGTGGCGACGATACCAACACCACCGCCGCCGACCTGGCCGCCTACCTGCACGACCACGACTACGAGCTCACCGTCGTCGGCCTGCCGAAGACGATCGACAACGACGTGGTCCCGATCCGCCAGTCGCTCGGCGCCCAGACCGCCGCCGAGATGGGCGCGTTGTTCGCCCGCAACATCGTGGCCGAGCACAACTCCGTGGGCCGCGAACTCATCGTCCACGAGGTGATGGGCCGGCACTGCGGCTGGCTGACCGCCGCCACCGCCCGCGAGTACCGCAACTGGCTCGACACACGCGCCTGGCTGCCCGAGATCGGGCTGAGCCGCGAGGCCTGGGAGGTGCACGCCGTCTACGTCCCCGAGGACGAGTTCAGCATCGACGACGAGGCCGCCCGCCTCAAGGAGATCATGGACCGGGTCGGCAACGTGACCATCTTCCTGTCGGAGGGTGCCGGCGTCGAAGCCATCGTCCAGGAGCTCGAGGAGTCCGGCGAGGAGGTCCCGCGCGACGCGTTCGGCCACGTCAAGCTCGACAAGATCAACCCGGGCAACTGGTTCGCCAGCCAGTTCGCCGAGCGGATCGGCGCCGAGAAGGTCCTGGTCCAGAAGTCCGGCTACTTCTCCCGCTCCGCCGCCCCGGTGGAGTACGACGTCGACCTGATCTCGTCGATGTGCGACCTGGCCGTCGAGTCGGCGCTGGCGAAGGTCCCCGGCGTGATCGGCAACGACGAGGAGCAGGGCGACGCGTTGCGCGCCATCGAGTTCGACCGGATCAAGGGCGGCAAGCCGTTCGACGTGACCGCCGAGTGGTTCACCGAGATGCTGCGCCAGATCGGCCAGCCGATGCCGAAGTCGACCAAGCCGCTGGCGGAGTGACGCCGGCCCGCTGAGTCGCCTGCCGACGGAACCGCCGGCAGGCGACAGCGACACCTGTGGGGACGACCGCCTCGGCGGTCGTCCCCACGCACGATTCCGGACGGTGTGCCCGCCCGGGCAGCCGAACGTGTCAGCGTCGACGACCCAGGGCCCGGCCCAGGGCGGCCAGCACGGTTCCCAGCCCCACCCCGGTCAGCGTGCCGGTGATCCAGCCCGTACGCATGGCGACCCGGGCGTTGCGTACGGCCATCCCGCGGCTGACCTGCGCCGTCCCCGGCGGCGGGGTCATCGCGGCCGCGGTCCGGGCCTCCTCCCCGGCGACCCCTGGGCCCAGGGGCGCCAGCCCGGCACCCTCCCCCGGTGCTTCTGCCGGCGGTGCTCCCTCGGGCGATGGCCCGGCCTGGAGTGCCGCCACCTGGTCGGCGGTCACACCGCTGCCGGGCACGACCGCCAGGGGTGCGTCGATGTCCTGGACGCGCAGCGGGTTGGCCTGCTGGACGGCGGTCGCCATCCAGGCCGCCACGGAGAGGATCAGCCGGGCGAACAGGTTGAGGAACAGCATCAGGATGATGACGGGGCCGAAGAGCGCCGCGGCCGGGTTGTTGGTGAAGCTCGCCACCAGGAAGCTCGTCAGAAACTCCAGCAGGCCCAGCCCGACGGACCCGATCAGCGCGGCGCGCCACTTCACCCGGAACGCGAAGGACTCCTCGGGGAACACTGTCAGAACGTAGAGGAAGAGCACCCAGCCGGCCGCGGTGGAGGCCAGGATGCCGACCACGCGCAGGGCGGCGCCGACACCGGGGACGGCCAGGGCCCCGAGCAGCCGCAGCAGTTCGTCGGTCAGCGTGGTCGAGACGTTCGCCAGGGCGAGCGTGGCCGGGATCAACACCAGCAGGCCGAGCATCAGCGCGACGTTGACCAGGGTTTCGACCACCATGTTGCGCTTCTTCTCGGCCAGGTCGAACTGCGCGCGGGTCTGGGCCCGGATAGCGCTCTTCAGGTTGCCGGCCCAACCGGACGCCGAGTAGACACCGGAGAGCAGGCCGATGATGCCGATGGCGCCCCAGTTGACCAGGAAGCTGCGGACGATGCCGGAGATCATCGCCTGCAGGTCGGCGCCCATGCCGGACAACTGCTCGGTGATCATCTCGTCCACCAGGACGAGGAGGTCAGGGCGGGCGACGGTGAGGACGAACCCGATGGTGGCGAAGGTGACCATCAGCAGCGGCACCATCGCCAGCACCGAGAAGTACGTGATCGCGCCGGCGAACTGGTTCCCGAGCCGGCTGCCGAACCGGTCCTGCATCCGCAGGACGTGGGCGATCCAGGGGATCCGCTTCGCCCGGGTCAGGTACGCCTGGAACGTGCTCATGAAAGCCTCCTCCGGGCCGCGGGGCGGTCGACGGGCGGACCGGCTCAGCTGGCCTGGCGGCGACGGCGTCGGGCGGCGAGCTCGTCGCCCGCGACGACGGCCGGGGACTCCTCGGCGTTGCGCTCGGCAGGCAGCTCGGACAGCGAGCCCTCGACGTCGCGCCAGACCGACCCGATGGCGATGCCGAACATCCCCTGGCCGCCCTTGAGCAGGTCGATCACCTCGTCGTCACGGGTGCACTCGTACACCGACGCGCCGTCGCTGATCAGGGTGACCTCGGTGAGGTCCTCGACGCCGCGGTCGCGCAGGTAGTCGATGGCCTTGCGGATCTGCTGCAGGGAGACGCCGGCGCTGAGCAGCCGCTTGATCACCTTGAGCATCAGGATGTCGCGGAAGCTGTAGAGCCGGGCGGAGCCCGAGCCGTTCGCGTCCCGTACGCCCGGGATGACCAGGCCGATCCGGGCCCAGTAGTCGAGCTGGCGGTAGGTGATGTCGGCGGCCTTGGCCGCGACCGGGCCGCGGAAGCCGACGTCCTCGGGGACCGGCGCGAAGTCACCGTCGAAGAGCGTGGCCTGGGCCACCGGGGACTCGACCGCGGGGTTCGTGGTGTCCGTCGTGCTGCTCATCATCTCCGCCTTCCGACGACCTGCTCGCCTGCCTTGCTGGACGTTGCCCGCAGCGCCGCCCTTGCCGGTGACGCTGCCTGCCAACGTCGTCGACACTAGCCAGGGGGCCCCGTACGGCCGGGTCGCCGTACGGCGACACGCCCAGAGACACCTCAAGCTGAGGGGCGGGTTGAGGGTTCAGGTGTGACTCTACGCCGGCCGGTCGTCTCCGGCATCCTCCGGAGGCTCGTCGTCGTCCCCCTCGGACTGCCCGTCCTCCCCCTCGTCGCCCTCGACGAAGTCGTCGGCGCTGACGTGGTCGAGGAATTCGCGGAACTTCTCGACCTCCTCCTCGGCCTCTTCCTCCTCCTCGAAGCCGGCCGCCTCGAGCACGTCCTCGGCGCAGTAGACGGGCGCCTGGCAGCGCAGGGCGAGGGCGATGGCGTCGGAGGGGCGGGCCGAGATCTCGACCCCGTCGATCAGCAGCACTGCGTAGAAGGTGCCGCCCTCGAGCTCGGTGATGTGGACCTCCTTGAGGGTGTGGCCCAGTCCGGCGAGGGTGTCGATCATCAGGTCATGGGTGAGCGGGCGCGGCGGCCGCAGCCCCTCGAGGGCCTCGGCGATGGCGTTCGCCTCGTTCCACCCGATCCAGATCGGCACCATCCGGTGGCCGCCGACCTCCCGCAACAACACGATGGGCTCGTTGTTCGGCATCTGGGCCCGAACACCGACCACATCCATCTCGCGCATGGCCCCACACTACCCGGGGCGGCGCGACGCGCCATCCCCTTGCGCCTCCGTACGTGCCCCGTCCGGAGCGTACGCCGACGAGGTCAGCCGAGCTCGCGCTGCACCCCGGAGCGCACCATCGCCAGGTGGGTGACGTTGATCAGCCGGGTGAGTTCCTCGATGGTCTGTCGCGAGCTCCCGCGCCGGCTGTGCGCGGCGGTCGCCTGGTTGATCAGGCCGACCTCCTTGTCCGCGGCGATCTTGATCTGGCGTAGGTGCCGCGGGTCGATGCCATAGCTGGCCAACTGCTTGGCCGCGATGGCCACCGCGAAGGCGTCCTGGTCGTAGTAGTGGGTGCCGCGCCGCGGCGTGATCACCAGCAGGCGTTCGAGCTCAGCCAGCACCGGCTCGGCCAGTCCGGTCTTCTCGATCAGTTCCGCCCTGCTCAGACGGACCGGACGCCGCCGTCGCGGTTCCTGGCCGTTGCGCGGATCCTGGCCGTTGCGCGCCGGCTCCTCGACGCGCTGGTCGGCGGCGGGGGCGGGCCGTCGGGGTGGTTCCGCCTCGGGCTCCGGCGGCGGGTCCGGCACACCCGGGCTGGGCGTGTCGATCCGCGGCGGGGTGAGTCCCCGGTCGATCTGGTCGAGGTGCTCACGGATCACCTTCAGCGGCAGGTAGTGCGTCCGCTGCATGGTGAGGATGTAATGGAGGCGCTTGACATCCCCCACCGAGTACTTGCGGTACCCGGAGGGAGCTCTCTCGGGGCTCAGCAGTCCTTCGGTCTCCAGGTACCGGATCTTGGAGATCGACAGATCGGGGAACTCCGGCGTGAGTTCCTTCACCACCCACCCGATCGAATGTCGGGCCTCTGTCATCAGCGGGAGCCGCGTCCGCCGGTGAAGTAGATCATCCGGAACTTGCCGATCTGCACCTCGTCCCCGTCCTTGAGCACGACGTCGCCCTCGACGAGGCTCCGGTTGACGTACGTCCCGTTGAGGCTGCCCACGTCGCGCAGCACGACCCCCTCGGGGCGCCGCAGGAACGTCACGTGGTGGCGCGACACGGTGATGTCGTCGAGGAAGATGTCCGAGCGCGGGTGGCGCCCGGCCGAGACCTCGTCGCGGTCCAGCAGGAAGCGGGCGCCGGCGTTCGGGCCACGGCGGACGACGAGCAGGGAGGACCCGGACGGCAGGGCGGTGACGGCCGCCTTCTCGTCCGAGTTGAGCTCGTCGACGTCGTTGTCCTCGGACACCGCGGGGATGACCTTGGTGGTCTCGGACACCATGACCAACGGCTCGCCGCATTGCGAGCAGAACTTGCTGCCTTCGGTGTTCAGGTGGCCGCAGGAGGGGCACAACATGTCAGTCAGTTCCTTGGTCTCGGGGGTGAGCTTTCAGGACTCGATCAGTTCTGCATACGCATCGGCGTCGAGGAGGTCGTCCACCCCGTCGTCGTCGCTGAGTTCGACCTCGAACAGCCAACCGTCGCCGTACGGGTCGTCGTTCACCAGCTCGGTCTTCGCGTCGAGGTCCGCGTTGACCTGGGTCACCACGCCCGCGACCGGGCTGAGGATGTCACCGGCACTCTTCACCGACTCGACCTCGCCGACCACGTCGCCGACCGCCACCTCGTCCCCCACCGACGGCACCCCGATCGACACGACCTCGCGCAACTGGTCCGCGGCGTACTCGGTGAACCCGATCCGTACGGAACGCCCGTTACCCGACCTGACCCACAGGTGTTCCTCGCTGTACTTGAGGTCCTCGGGGAGCTCCATCCGTCCTCCTGGGTCTGGGGGGTGACCATCGTCGCTGGACACTGAACCTTAGCCTAACGCCGAGGGATCCGGCATGCGCACGGGGCGGTGAGGCCGCGGACACCTCGCCGTTGCGCCGGTCAGTTGCCCGTCGGGGTGCTGGTGCCGGAGCCCTCGTCCGCCCGGGCGACCTGCGGGGACTGCACGGTGTGCAGCGAGGTGATCGAGAGTTTGTCCGAACGGGCGATGCTGACCTGGCCGCCCACCCGGGGATCGGTGATCTGGCTGACCAGCCCGCCGCGGAACCGGGCCGCCTCCTCCAGCGAGTGCGGGTCGCCGATCACCTCCATGGTGATCGGGGTGGACACCGGTTGCCCGTCGACGACGATGCCGGAGGGACCACTGCCCACCCAGCTGCTCGCGACCACCCTGATCCGCCCGTTGATCTGGATCACCTCACCGCCGGCGTCCCGCATCTCCTCCAGCGCGTCGAGGATCATCGCCGGCTTCACCTTCCCCTGCGGATCGGTGATGGTGATGGTGATGCCCGGCCCCTGGGCCGGGATGGTGCCGGCGAGGATACCCAGCGCGGTGAGCCGATCCTCGGCCTGGGCCCGCGCGAGGGCCTCGTTGTTCTGGCCGGACTGCAGCTGGTCGCGAGCGGTCTGGAGCGACTCCAGCTCGCTCTGCAGCCGCTGCGACTCCTGGTTGAGCCCGTCGAGCATGCCGACGAGGTCGGACTGCCGCAGCGAGCTGTAGCTGTCGACCTGTCCGCGGGTGCGAATCTGGGTGACGAAGCCGAACGCCACCACGGCCAGGACGATGGCGACGACGACCTGGGTGCGTTCCGGCCGAAGCCAGTCCCGGAACGTCGGCCGCGCCGGAGCCTCGTCCGCCTTCGCGGACTCCGGGGCCTGACCGGACTCCGGGGCCTGACCGGGCTCCGGGGCCTGACCGGGCTCCGGGGCCTGACCGGGCTCCGGGGCCTGCATGGCCTCCGGGGTCTGCACAGCCTCGACGTGATCCACCGGCTCGCCGTCGGCGTGATCGAGCGGCGTCGGCCCGTCCGACCGTACGGTCGCATCCTCGTCACCAGGTCCGGCCTCGGCAGGGTGCTGCCCGGACCTGGCTTCGTCGTCCGTGTCGGCCGACCGGTGTTCCCGGGACCAGATGGACGTGGTCTTCTCCACGGGCTCGACACGGGGCGTCCCGTCGAGCTCGGCAGCGGCTACCTCCGCGTCGTCGGCCGTCGCGGGCGACGCGGTCTCGGTCACCCGGTCGGCTGCCTCGGCCACCTCCGCCGCGTCCTCCGGACGCGCCTCGACGTCGGCCGGGACGGCGTCCGCCCGTGGTTCGGCTTCGGCCGCGTCGTCGGCGCCCGCGTCGCTGTCGGCCGGATCCGCGTCGTTCCCGTCCTGGTCCTCGCCGTCCTCGTCCTCGGCTTCCGCGGACGGCCCCGTGTCGGCCCCCGTGTCGGCGTCGACGGGAGCATCGGTGTCAAGGGCGTCCGCACCGGTCTCCTCGGGCTCGGCCGCCGGGTCGGCCGCATCGTCCGCGGGTTCGAGGGAGCTGACAGCCTCAGGTCGTTCCGACGGCGCCTCCTCCGACTCCCCCGCCCCCTCCACACGGCCGGGCCCGGCCTCGATGGCGTCCTCGGCGGGGATGTCCTCGGGGGGTGTGCGGTCCTCAGGCATGGAAGATGGCCCGTCGGATCGCGGCGACGTTGGTGAAGATACGGATGCTCAGCACCACCACGACGCCGGTCGACAGCTGGGATCCGACGCCGATCTGGTCACCCACCCAGACGATCAGGGCGGCGATCAGCACGTTGGAGAAGAACGACACGACGAACACCCGGTCGCTGAACCGCCCTTCCAGCCAGGCCCTGAACGCCCCGAACATGGCGTCCATCGCGGCGATGATCGCGATCGGGAGGTACGGCTGGAGGGCCGCCGGGACCTCGGGCTGGAAGATGATGCCGAGGACGATTCCGACGACGAGCCCGATGATGGGGATCACGGGGTGCCTCCCTTCGCGTGGCGGAGCGTGACCCGGGTGGCCGCGGGCAGCTGCACGTTCTGCTGCCGGGTGACGGTCATCCGGATCCCGATGTTCTTCTCCAGGTAGGTCCACCAGACGCCGCCGTCGGTGCCGATGAACCTCTGCTGCAGACTGTTCGGGTCACCGATCGCGGTGACCGTGTACGGCCTGGTGAGCGAACGATAGTCGACGGTGATGGCATCGCCGGCGCCACGGATCGCGGTCAGCGCGGTGAGGCGATGACCGTTGATCGCGATGCCCTCGGCGCCCGCCTGCCACAGGCCGTTGACCATCTGCTGCAGGTCGGTGTCGATGACCCGAGCGTCCGAGGCGCCCGAGGTGGCGTCGTCGACGACGATCTCCAGCCCCGGCCCGTGCACGGCGACCGCGCCGGTCGGCACCGACAGCTGGTCGATCTGGGCGGCGATCCGGGCGCTGCCGGCATCGTTGGCCAGCCCCTGTTGCTGCAGTGCGTACACCTCGGTGCGGGTGGTGGCGATCTGCTTGCGGAGCTGGTCCTGGTCCTTCTGTGCCGCCTGGATGGCGGTGATCATCGCCGTACGGTCCTTCTCGATCTGCGGGGCGGCCCGAGTGGTCATCACCGCGGACATCGCGAACAGCATCGTGGCCAGGGCGAACACCGGCAGCTGCGCCCAGCGGTGCACCCGGCCGCCCTGGGCCCAGGCCCGTTCGCGGGTGTAGTCCGGGTCGACCGCCCCGGCCTGGATCTCCCGCAGCAGGTCCATGCTGTCGAGGCGCACCGGCGCCGACCGCTGGTCCTCCCGCACTGCGTTCACGCTGCCAGCCTAGGTGATGGCGGAACCGCCCCCGCTCTGCGACGCCGCCGCGTCCGGGCGACGACCGCGGCAGCCAGTAGCCCGGCGACGCCGATCCCGGCACCGGTCAACTGGATCGCCGTGCCGAAACGTACGGCCGGGGTGATCGCGGTGGACAGCGGCAGGTCGACGACCATCGCCTCGGGGGTGTACCAGGGGACCTGCGCCAGCACCCGGCCGTCCGGACCGAACGCCGCCGTGTGGCCGACGGTGGACACCTGGACGAGCGCGCGGCCGGTCTCGACAGCCCGCAGCCGGGCGAAGGAGATCTGCTGGTCAAGCTCGTCGGTCCGGCCGAAGTCGGCGTTGTTGGTGGGCGAGACGAGCCACTGGGCCCCCTCGCGCACCGACTCGCGGCCCAGAGCGTCGTCGATGATGTCGTAGCAGATCGCCACCCCGACCGGGGCGGACCGCCCGTCCCGCGTGGTCAGGCCGAGGACCGCCGGACCCGTTCCCGGCTGCAGGTCGCGCTCGATCAGCCCGATCAGGCCGGGGACGATCTTGTCGTAGACCTCCCGGTCGGGCACGTACTCGCCGAACGGGACCGGATTGCGCTTGTCGAAGACCTGGCGGAGGCCCCCGGTGCTCGGCCAGACGTACTCCGACTGGTAGGCCTTGCCGTCCCGTTCGGTCGACGACCCGAGCAGCAGCGGGGCCCCCAACCGGGCACTGAGGGCGTCGAACTGTTCCTCGAGGACCGGCCACTTCGCCGGGTCCCACTCGGCGGAGCCCTCCGGCCAGACGACGACGTCGGGATCGGTGCCGGGCTTGATCAGGTTCGTCGCCCTCAGATGCGCGTTCATGATGTCGCCCGCCTGGCCGCCCATGAAGTACCCCGCCCGTTCGTCGCCCCCCTGGACGCCGACCACCCGGATCGTGCCCACGGTGGTCGAGGGAAAGGCGGGCACCGCGACCAGCCCGACGACGAGCGCCAGCCACCCGGTGAGCGGCAGCAGCCGGCGGGAGGGCCGTACGCCACGGCGGACGAGCCGCCGGGCCACCGGGACCGCCCAGGCGGCCATCAGCGCCAGGACGAAGCCTGTGCCGGCCAGTCCGAGCCAGGCGACGACATCCAACAGCGGGCTCCAGGCGAGCGACTGGGCCAGCCGGCCCCAGGCGAATCCCCGATAGGGCCAGGAGGAGGAGAGTGCGTCGCGAGCGGTCCACAGCCCCGCGATGGCCAGCGGGGTGAGCAGCCAACGACCGACGGGCCCGGGCCAGGCCGTCCTCCCCCACCGGTGCAGCCAGTGGATCGCCACGTAGCCGAGCGTCCACCAGGCCGCCATCACGGTGCCCAGTGCGACCCACGGCAGCCAGCCCAGGAAGAGCGACGCCCAGTGCACCAGCGGCAGATAGAAGGCCAGCCCGCTGAGGAATCCGACCAGCACCGCCGTCCGGGGCCTCACCGGCACCGAGGTCGAGGCGAACACCAGGGCGAGACCGGGCACCAGCAGCGGCCACCAGCCGGGCTGGGGGAAGGCCAGCCGCATCGCGAGGGCGCCGGCGACGGCCATCGCGGCCACCACCCACCACGGCGTACCGCGGTCGGTGGTCGGGTGGACCGACGTCGATACGTGGGCCGGGCCGGCGGTCACGGTCGTCCTCACCGGTCCTGGAGCACTTCCGCCTGGGCCTGGACGGTGGACAGCCGCTGGGCGACGGTCACCGTGCCCGCGACCGCGAGCAGGACCACCGCCACCTCGGCAGCCAGCGGCACCCCGAAGCCGGACAGCAGCAGGCCGAGCAGGACGACGACGAGCCGATCGGCCCGGGCGGCAATCCCGACGTCGGCCCGGTAGCCCTCGGCTTCCGCGCGCGCCTTGACGTAGGAGGTGATCTGGCCCATCGCCAGGGCCCAGCCGGCCAGTCCGACCACCCACGGGGAGTCGCCGATCCGGACGAAATGGATGATCGTCGCCGTCATCACCGCCGCATCGCTGACCCGGTCCAGGGTGGCGTCGAGGAAGGCCCCGTAGCGGGACTCCTGGCCGCCCAGGCGGGCCATCTGGCCGTCGACCGAGTCGGACATCACCAGCACGCCCATCGCCAGGGCGCCCTGCCACAGCCACCCGAACGGGATGGTGACGAACGCGACCAGCACCAGGCACAGGGTGCCGACCCAGGTGACCGTGTTCGGGTGGACCCCCCACTCCAGCAGCAGCCGGGCGGGAGGCGTCATCACGCCTCGCCACCCGTGGCGGAACCGTTCGAGCATCAGTCGACCCGCCCTGCCAGGTCCCCACGGGCCGCTGCCGGCCACGCCTCGGCGAGCAGCCGCCGGGTCTCCCCCAGCAGCTGCGGGATCGCCTTGGTCCTCGCCACGATCGGGAAGAAGTTGGTGTCGCCGTGCCAGCGCGGCACGACGTGCTGGTGCAGGTGTGTCGCGATGCCGGCGCCGGCCGCCTCGCCCTGGTTCATCCCGAGGTTGAAGCCCTGCGGGTGGCTCACGGACCGGATCACCGTCATCGCGGTACGGGTCAGCTCCGCGACCTCCATCACCTCGGCCGGGGTCAGGTCGGTGTAGTCCGGGACGTGGCGGTACGGGCAGACCATCAGGTGGCCGGCGTTGTACGGGTACAGGTTGAGCAACACGTACGCCACGTCACCGCGGTGCACGATCAGCCCGTCCTCGTCGCTGCCCTGGGGAGCCGTGCAGAACGGGCACGGGTCCCCGTGCGCCGTGCGCTCGTCGCCGCTGACGTACGCCTGCCGGTGGGCGACCCACAGGCGGTCGAAGACGTCGGGGTCGCCGGCCAGCGTCGATGCCTCGACGGTGACCGGCAGCCCCTCCTGCCCCAGGTGGTCGGGCCGCACCGTGATCAGACCTGGGCCTTCCGCGCGATCGCGTCGACGATCTCCTCGATCGCCTCGTCGATCGGCACCCCGTTCTTCTGCTGGCCGTCGCGGTAGCGGAACGACACGGCACCGGCGTCCCGGTCGTCACCGCCGGCGATCAGCATGTAAGGCACCTTGTGCTTCTGGGCGTTACGGATCTTCTTCTGCATCCGGTCGTCGGAGGAGTCCACCTCGACGCGTACGCCACGGGTCCGGAGCCTCTCGGCGACCTCGTCGAGGTAGCCGGTGAACTCGCCGGCGACCGGGATCCCGACCACCTGGACCGGCGCCAGCCAGACCGGGAAGGCACCGGCGTAGTGCTCCAGCAGCACGCCGAAGAACCGCTCGATCGACCCGAAGAGGGCCCGGTGGATCATCACCGGCTGCTGGCGGGAGCCGTCGGCCGCGGTGTACTCCAGGTCGAACAGGCCCGGCTCGAAGAAATCCAGCTGGATCGTCGACAGCTGCCAGGTGCGCCCGATCGCATCCTTGGCCTGGACCGAGATCTTCGGGCCGTAGAACGCTGCGCCGCCCGGGTCGTCGACCAGTTCCAGACCGGAGGCGTGGGCGACCTCGGCGAGCGTACGGGTCGCCTCCTCCCAGGTCGCGTCGTCCCCGACGGACTTCTCCGGGTCACGGGTCGACAGCTCCAGGTAGAAGTCGTCGAGGCCGTAGTCCTTGAGCAGGTCCAGGACGAAGGTGAGCAGGCGGGTCAGCTCGTCCTTCATCTGGTCGCGGGTGCAGTAGATGTGCGCGTCGTCCTGGGTGAAGCCGCGGGCCCGGGTCAGGCCGTGCACGACGCCGGACTTCTCGTAGCGGTACACCGACCCGAACTCGAACAGTCGCAGCGGCAGCTCGCGGTAGGAGCGTCCGCGCGAGGAGAAGATCAGGTTGTGCATCGGGCAGTTCATCGGCTTGAGGTAGTAGTCGACGCCCGGCTTGACGACCGTGCCGTCCTCGTCGCGCTCCTCGTCGACCCGCATCGGCGGGTACATGCCGTCGGCGTACCAGTCGAGGTGCTTCGAGGTCTCGAAGAGGTGGCCCTTGGTGATGTGCGGGGTGGAGACGAAGGAGTACCCGGCCTCGAGGTGGCGCTGCCGGGAGTAGTTCTCCATCTGCATCTTGATCAGCGCACCCTTGGGGTGGAACACCGGCAGGCCGGAGCCGATCTCGTCGGGGAAGGAGAACAGATCCAGCTCGGTGCCCAGCTTGCGGTGGTCGCGCTTGGCGGCCTCCTCCATCCGGGTCTGGTGGTCCTTCAGCTCCTCCCTGGACGGCCACGCGGTGCCGTACAGGCGCTGGAGCTGCTGGTTCTTCTGGTCGCCGCGCCAGTAGGCGGCCGACGAGCGGGTCAGCGCGAAGGCGGGGATGTAGCCGGTGTGCGGCACGTGCGGGCCGCGGCAGAGGTCCTCCCAGGCGCGTTCGCCGTTGCGGCGGACGTTCTCGTAGATGGTCAGCTCGCCGGCGCCGACCTCCATCGACGATCCGTCCTCGGCGTTCGCCGTGCCCTTGTCGGTGATCAGCTCGAGCTTGAACGGCTCGTCGGCGAGCTCGGCCCGGGCCTCCTCGTCGGTGACGACCCGGCGGTGGAAGCTCTGCTTCTCCTTGATGATCCGCTGCATCTGCTTCTCGAGGGCCTTCAGCGCCTCGGGGGTGAACGGCTCGTCGAGCATGAAGTCGTAATAGAAGCCGTCGGTGATCGGCGGGCCGATCCCGAGCTTCGCCTCCTCGTGGAGGTTCTGCACGGCCTGGGCGGCGACGTGCGCGCAGGAGTGACGCAGGATGTTCAGCCCGTCGGGGCTGCCGATCAGGACCGGCTCGATCGTGGCGCCGTCGGGCAACGGGAGGTGGAGGTCCTTGATCTCCCCGTTGACGCGGCAGGCGACGATCGTACGATCCTCGCCGAACAGGTCCAGCCCCGTGGTGCCGTCGGCGACCACCTCGCGGAGGGTGTCGGAGCGGACCAGGGTGACGGTGATGGACACGTCGGTTTCCTCTCTCCCCGCCCGGATGTCGCACACATACCTGGCATGCGGTCGGACGGGCTCGTGTTCAGGGACGCGGTGGCGTCGATCCACGAGCCTACCGTGCCGGCGGCCGGGGTGATTTCCCCGGACATGCCGGTCGGGGGGACTCAGACCGCGGCGGCCAGGTGGCGCTGCGCGGACCGTACGAACCCGCGGACCAGTGTCCCGGTGCGGCGGGCGAGGTCGGGGCCGGCCTCCTGCAGCGCCGTGCGATCGCCTTCCCACTGCGGGTCGTCGGCGGACAGGGCGGCGTTGGTGCCGCTGAAGGAGGCGCGCCACACGTCGAGGGTGTCCGGTCGGACCTCCGGATGGAACTGGACCCCCAGGTGCGGCCCCAGGGCGAACGCCTGGACCGCGGTGTCGTTGGACGCCAGCACGTCGGCCTCGGCCGGCGGGACGATCCGGTCGCGGTGGTGGGCGTACCAGTCGCCCTCGGGGATGCGGTCCCGGTCGGCGGACCGTACGTCCACCAGACCGCGCTCCACCGCTCCCCCGGGCACCACCTTGCCCCCGGTCACCGAGGCCAGCAGCTGTGCCCCGAAGCAGATGCCCAGCACCGGGACCCCCCGGGAGATCGCGGACGCCACGTAGCGGCTCTCGTCGTCGATCCAGGGCAGGGAATCGTCGGTGCAGGAGTCGAGCGCACCCATCACGACCAGCATCCGCACCCCTTCGAGAGAGAGCCTGGGTGGACGTCCCTCGCCGGTGAACGAGCGGGCGGCGATGTCGTGGCCGCACCTGGCGAAGGCCCCGGACAGGTACCCCAGCACCCCGTCCTCGGCTCCGGGGGCGACGCCGTGCAGCAGGGCGACGACGGACTGCGTCATGATCGGCCTCCTAGGTCAGGCTGGGATCATGCTCATCGATCGGGCCGGGCAGTGGGTTACGGGCGTGTGGCGATCTGTCGACAGATGTGTGCCCGCTGTGAAGGCCGTCACGAGGACCGCTACCGCCCTCGGGACCGATCGGCCCGGCGGCCCCGGGTACGAGCCTCGGGGATACGGCGGAGGCCGCCGTGGAGAAAGACATGGTGGGCGGTACTGGGTTCGAACCAGCGACCTCTTCCGTGTCAGGGAAGCGCGCTACCGCTGCGCCAACCGCCCGAGGTGGAGACGGGATTTGAACCCGCGTGCACGGATTTGCAGTCCGTTGCCTCGCCTCTCGGCCACTCCACCACACGAGGGACTCGCCCGGTGGAGGGCGTACGAGTCCGCCCCAGGGGGCGGGACCCGCTCCGAGCGGACGACGGGATTCGAACCCGCGACCCTCACCTTGGCAAGGTGATGCTCTACCAGCTGAGCCACGTCCGCAATGATGTCGAAGCCGCGCGACCTCTCCACCACTCGCTGCCCCGTTGGCGTCAACCACTTGGCGAGGCGTTCAGGAACTCTAGCAGACCTGCCCCCCGGTGGCGCAAATCGGACCCGACGGGGAGGGGAAACCGCAGTGTGCGAAAGGTCCTCGGTACCGGGCTTGCCTGCCCGGCACCGAGGACCTCTCCTCCTGGTGGGCGGTACTGGGTTCGAACCAGCGACCTCTTCCGTGTCAGGGAAGCGCGCTACCGCTGCGCCAACCGCCCGAGGTGGAGACGGGATTTGAACCCGTGTACACGGATTTGCAGTCCGTTGCCTCGCCTCTCGGCCACTCCACCACGTGGAGGACTCCCACCCGGGCGACACATCCCGGGTGCACCCGGTTCCGAACAGGAGATCGACCCCTGCCGGGTTCCCAAGAGCGAGACCCTCTCCGAGCGGACGACGGGATTCGAACCCGCGACCCTCACCTTGGCAAGGTGATGCTCTACCAGCTGAGCCACGTCCGCAATGATTCCGGACGTCCGTGAGCGGATCGACCCTCATCATCAGTGCCCCCCGGGACCCGAGGCGCGATCAGGAACTCTAGCAGGCTTCCCCCGAGGGGCCAAATCCGCTCTGCGGCGGATCCCACTCCTCGTCGAAGCCCGGACCGCTCCCGACGACGCCTCCCGTCTCCGTTCGGCGAGCAGATGTCTACCAGAGCGAGTGACACGGGTGCAACTCCGCCCGCCCCGGCCCACGCAGACACCCCGCCACCACGCCGGTTTGGCGAATCCGTACAGTCATGGCTATTGTTGGCTCTCGCACGGGCGGTTGGCGCAGTGGTAGCGCACTTCGTTCACACCGAAGGGGTCGCTGGTTCGAATCCAGTACCGCCCACCAGTGAAACCGTTCCGACGAGGTGAAACACACCCGCCGGGACGGTTTCTGCGTTTCACCGTCGGACCCGGCCGGCGGCAGGTTCCACCCGAACCGCCGCCACCGGCTCGGACGCGGGACACCCTCCCGCGTTGTACGAGTCCGCCCGCCCTGCAGGCCTTCTGTCGACTGCACCCGAGGCCCACATTTTGAGAGTCGGTCCCAGCAAGTGAGACGCGAACTTGCATTAGCCATTTCGGGCGGGTGAGAGTTCTCCTATCCACCTTGTGAGACGCCGTCCCAGGACGGCCCTCCTGATCAATACTCCCCGGCGACAGGTCCGGTTCATCCGGCGGCCCGGGGGGAAAGGAACCGGCAATGACGGCCCCGGCCCTCGTCCTGCTCGCCCATGGCCACAGCGATCCCCAGATCGCCGAGATCACCCATGCGATGCGGAACGAGCTCATGGCCAGGTGCCCCGAACTCGTCGTACGAGCCGCCTATCTCGGCGGATCCGGTCCCTCCCCGGTCCAGGTGGCCGCGAAGCTGGCCCGGCTCGGCACCGAGGAGGTCGTCTTCGTCCCGCTCGAGGTCGGCTGTGCCTACCGGGCCAGCGGCACCGCCCGCGAGGCGATCTACCGGGTCGCCGCGGCCCACCCCGACCTGCGGGTCCAGCTGGCCCGGCCGATCGGCCCGGAGCCGGTGCTGCTGACCATGCTGGACCGTGCCCTGCGCCAGGCCCTCAGTGACCACCACGTCACCGAACTCGACGGCCTGGTGCTGTCCACCGCCGGCACCGAGGACGTCCGCAGCCGTGCCCTGCTGGCCCGGCGGACCCGGCAGTGGGGCATGCACCACAAGCTGGCCTGTGTGACGGCGTACGTGGACGAGACCGGCCCTTCGGTCGAGGAGGCGATCCAGACGCTCTGGAACCAGGGTCGCCGGCACGTGGCCGTCGGCTCGTGGTTCCTCAGCACCTCCGACCTGTGGGCGCGCCAGGCCGAGTCGGCCCTGACCGCCGGGGCGATCGCCGTCAGCCGGCCGATGACCGCCGGACCCGAGGTCGCCGAGCTCGCCATGCACCGCTACGTCGTGGGTGCGATGGACCTGATCGACTTCGGCAGCCTCGTCCCGGTCGTCGAGGACGACGAGGACCTGGAGCTGGCCCCGGAGCTGCACGCCATCGGCGCCTGACCGCAGGAGGCTCGGCGGCTGGTGGCGCGGATTACACTTGCCCGCATGAAGTCCACCCCCCATCAGCCCCACCAGGAGCCGAAGCTCAAGCTGTCGGAGCAGGAGTGGCGCACCCGGCTCACCTCCGCCGAGTACCACGTGCTGCGCGAGGCCGGCACCGAGCGACCGTTCAGTGGCGAGTACGAGACGACCACCACCCCGGGTGTCTACCGGTGCCGGGCCTGTGGTGCCGAACTGTTCCGCAGCACCGAGAAGTTCGACGCGCACTGCGGCTGGCCTGCGTTCTGGTCCCCGCTGGCCGGCGACCGGATCGTCGAACTGGTCGACGACAGCCTGGGCATGCGCCGCACCGAGGTGCGGTGCGCGAACTGCGGCTCGCACCTCGGCCACGTGTTCGAGGGTGAGGGGTTCGACACGCCCACCGACCTGCGCTACTGCATCAACTCGATCAGCCTGACCCTCGATCCGGACCACGACCGCGGCTGACGCACCGGCGATCGGAACCGCGACGACACGAACGGCCCATCCCTGCAGGGGTGGGCCGTTCGTGTCGTCAGGTCAGCTCGCCGGGTTCCAGCGGGCCACGAGCTCGGGCAGCTCGTAGCGGCGCCCGGTGTAGAACGGAACCTCCAGGCGGGTGTGCCGACGGGCCTCCGCGCCGCGCAGGTGGCGCATCAGGTCGACGATACGGTGCAGCTCGTCGGCCTCGAACGCCAGCATCCACTCGTAGTCGCCGAGGGCGAAGGAGGCGACCGTGTTGGCCCGGACGTCGGGGTACTCCCGGGCCATCATGCCGTGCTCGGCCAGCATCGTGCGCCGCTCGTCGTCGGGCAGCAGGTACCACTCGTACGACCGGACGAACGGGTAGACGACCAGGTACGGGTGGGGTTCCTCCTCGGCCATGAACGCCGGGATGTGGCCCTTGTTGAACTCGGCCGGGCGGTGCAGGGCGACCTGGGACCAGACCGGCTCGAGCGTACGGCCCAGCCCGGAGGCCCGCAGCGTGTTGTAGGCGGCCTGCACGGTCTCCACCTCGGGGGCGTGCCACCACACCATCAGGTCCGCGTCGGCCCGGAGACCGGACACGTCGTACCAGCCACGGATCACCAGGTCGGAGTCGTCACCCTCGTACCCGGCCAGCGCGGCGAGCGCCTCGCGGGCCGCCTCGGGTCCGACGGTGGGATCGGTCCGCCGGAAGACCGACCACATGGTGTAACGGATGGTGTCGTTGATCTCGCGCGCCTTCTTCACGGCGATGCCTTTCTGCGATGGAGGGGGTCAGCGGGCCAGTGCCTCGGCGCGGAGGGCAGGACCCTCCTGGTGCACCAGAGTCACCAACCGGGTCAGCACGTCGGGGTCGGCCGTGGCCGGCACGCCGTGGCCGAGGTTGAAGATGTGGCCGGGCGCTGCCGCCCCGGCCCGGATGACGTCGCGGACACGTTCCGCGACGACTTCCCACGGTGCCCCGAGCAGCGCGGGGTCGAGGTTGCCCTGGACCGCCCGGCCGGGACCGATCCGTCGGGTCGCCTCGTCGAGCGGCACCCGCCAGTCGACGCCGACGACGTCCGCCCCGGCGGCACCCATCAAACGCAGCAGCTCACCGGTACCGACACCGAAGTGGATCCGCGGCACGTCGGCGACCCGGGACAGGACGTGCGCCGAGTGAGGCTGCACCCGGGTGGCGTAGTCGAGCGGCGCCAGGCTGCCGGCCCAGGAGTCGAACAACTGGACGACCTGGGCCCCGGCGTCGATCTGGACCCGCAGGAAGGTCGCGGAGATCCTCGCCAGCTTCGCGCACAGCTCGTCCCACAGCATCGGCTCGGCGGCCATCAGCGCCTTGGTCCGGGCGTAGTCCTTGCTGGGTCCGCCCTCTACCAGGTAGGAGGCGAGGGTGTAGGGCGCGCCGGCGAAGCCGATCAGCACCTTGTTCCTCGGCAGGGCCGCCCGGATCGCCCGGACCGACTCGGCGATGTCGGGGATCGCCTCGGGGTCGAGCTCCGGCAGCGCGTGGATCTGTTCGGCCGTGCGGATCGGGTCGGCGATCACCGGACCGACACCCGCCCGGATCTCCAGGTCCACCCCGGCGGCCGCCAGCGGCACCATGATGTCGGAGAAGAAGATGGCCGCGTCCACGTCATGGCGCCGGACCGGCTGCAGAGTGATCTCGGTGACCAGCTCCGGGCGTCGGCACGATTCCAGCATCGGGATCCCCTCGCGGATCGCCCGGTACTCCGGAAGTGATCGACCCGCCTGACGCATGAACCAGACGGGAAGGGCGTTCCCCTGTTCTCGGGCGGCGGCGGCCAACAGGCTGGGGGTGTCTGTCACCCGGCCATCCTCGCATGCCGGACCGGATGGTCGGCCGACGTCCGTGTCGCCGTTCCGCGCTGCGGACAGGCCACGCACCCCGCACCGGGAGCCGCGCCGGGCCCGCAGGGACAGTACGGGTCGGAGGGCTCGGCGAGTCGCGCGCGGGCTCGGCGGACCGAGCAGCATAGCCTACGGGGGTGGCAGCTCATCCCGACCCCACGGCAGCACCGACCCCGCTCCAGCGGGTGGTTGCCGACCTGCGGGCGCACCTGTGGCGCCCCGGCCTGACGATCGAGGAGATCCCCTCGCCGCAGCGGGTCGCCCCCCACGCCGTGGCCGTTTCCGCCGACCTCACCCTGCGCGACCAGGAGCTGGGCAGCGGCCGGCTGGTGATCCTGCACGACCCGGACGGGGTCGAGGCCTGGCAGGGCACGTTCCGCGTCGTCGCGTACGCCAAGGGGGTGATGGACCCGGAGATGGTGACCGACACCATGCTGGCCGAGGTCGGGTGGTCGTGGCTGCTCGAGGCACTGGGGTCCCACAAGGCCTCGTACGTCGCCCCCGGTGGCAACGTCGCCTGCACCTGGAGCCGCTCCTTCGGCGGGCTCGAGGAGCAGCCGCCGCAGGCCGAGATGGAGATCCGGGCCTCCTGGACCCCACTGCTGGACGTGGACGGTGGCGGGATCGACGCGCACCTGGACGCGTTCGCCGAGCTTCTGTGCGTCACCTGCGGCATCCCGCCGCTGCCGGACGGCGTCGTGATGATGACGCCGCTGCGCCAGCGTCGCCAGGAGCGCTGAGCTGTGGACGAGCCCGAGGTCGAGCTACCCACCCTGCTCGCGCCGCGCGACGGGGTACCGGTGGTCACCGACACCGACGCGGGGTACGAGGCGATGGTCGAGGCCCTGGCCGGCGGTGAGGGTCCCATCGGCATCGACACCGAGCGGGCCCACGGGTTCCGCTACTCCCCCAAGGCCTGGCTGATCCAGCTGCGCCGCGGGGGCGCCGGGACGTTCCTGCTCGACCCGGTCGCGCTGGCCCCCGACGACGAGCTGGCGGACCTCTCCGGGCTGCGCGACGCCGTCGGCGACACCGAGTGGATCATCCACGCCGCCACCCAGGACCTGCCCTGCCTGGTCGAGGTCGGCCTGACGCCCACCCGGCTGTTCGACACCGAACTGGCCGGGCGGCTGCTCGGGTATCCCAGGGTGTCGCTCGGGGCGATGGCGGAGCAGTTCTGCGGGGTGCACCTGCTGAAGGAGCACTCCGCCGACGACTGGTCCACCCGGCCGCTGCCGGAGGACTGGCTGGTCTACGCCGCGCTCGACGTGGAACTGCTGGACGAGCTGCGGGACGCGATGACCGGTGAACTCCTCGCCGCGGGCAAGGCCGAGTGGGCCCGCCAGGAGTTCGCCCACCTGGTCGAGGAGGCGGGGACGGCACGGCCGCCCCGCGAGGAACCCTGGCGCCGGGTGTCAGGCATCCACGACGTCCACGGACGCCGCCAGCTCGCCCTGGTCCGCGAGCTGTGGGAGGCGCGGGAGGGGATCGCCGCCCGGAGGGACAAGGCCCCCGGCCGGATCCTGAACGACCGGGTGATCGTCAGCGCCGCCACCCGGTCCGGCCTGACGGCCGGCGGCCTCACCGAGCTCTCCGGCTTCCGCAAGGGCGTCGCGAAGCGCTACCTCAACACGTGGGCCGACGCGGTGCGCCGGGTCGAGACGATGGACCCGCAGGACTATCCGTCGGTGCGCCCGCCGCGACGGGGAAACGGTGCGCCGCGGACCTGGCAGGGGCACAACCCCGAGGCGTACGCCCGCTTCACCGCGGCCCGCGAGGCCCTCAGCCGGATCGCCGAGCAGCACACCGTGCCGCCGGAGAACCTGCTGACCCCCGACACCTGGCATCAGCTGTGCTGGCAGCCGCCACGATCGTTGACGCCGGTCGCGGTGGACGAACGTCTCGCCGCCGCCGGGGCACGCCCGTGGCAGCGGGAACTGACCCGCGAGGCACTGGCGGCGGCACTCGCGAGCGCCTGACCTCCACCCGGTCTCCGTCCTGACGTCCTGACGTCCTGACGTCCTGACGTCAGGGCGGAGACGGCGTCAGGGCGCCCGGCGGTCAGCCGCGCTCCGGGCGCACCTCGACGGTCGGCTCGGTCGGGATCCGGTCCAGGCGCAGCACGTGCTCGACCACCGCGCGGGCGATGTCCTGTCCGGTGAGGCCGAGGTCGGCCAGGATCTGGCCGCGCGAACCCTGCTCGAGGTACTCGTCGGGGATGCCGAAGGTCTGGGTCGGCGTGGTGATCTCGTGATCGGCCATCACCTGCTCGAGGCGGGCCCCGACCCCCCCGACGACACAGTTGTCCTCGATCGTGACGACCAGGTCGTGGTCCCCGGCGAGGTCCAGCAGGTCGTCACCGACCGGGAGCGCCCAGACCGGGTCGACGACGGTCGCCGGGATGCCCTGCTGGGTCAGCCGACGGCCCACGTCGAGGCCGGTCCCGACCATCTGGCCGTACGCGACCACCAGCACCCGCGGCCGGCCCGCGGACGAGGAGAGCACGTCGACGGCCCCGTGGTGGCTGATAGCGTCGATGTCGTCGGGCAGCCTGTCCTTGGAGAAGCGCACCAGGGACGGGGCGTCGTCGATGTCGACCGCCACGTTCAGCGCCTCGCGCAGGCGGGTGGCATCGCGCGGCGCGGCCATGTGCATCCCGGGCACGATCTGGAAGACCGACAGGTCCCACATGCCGTTGTGGCTGGGGCCGTCGGCGCCGGTGACGCCGGCCCGGTCGAGGACGAACGTGACCCCGGCGCGGTGCAGGCCGACGTCCATCAGCACCTGGTCGAAAGCCCGGTTGAGGAAGGTGGAGTAGACCGCAATGACCGGGTGCAGGCCCATCGCGGCCATGCCGGCGGCGGAGGTCACCGCGTGCTGCTCGGCGATGCCCACGTCGAAGGTGCGATCCGGATAGGTGGCGGCGAACCGGTTGAGGCCGGTCGGGTGCAGCATGGCCGCCGTGATCGCGACGACGTCGTCGCGGCGCGCGCCGATCCGGACGAGCTCCTCGGCGAAGATGTCGGTCCAGGTGGCCGTGACGATGCTGGACAGCGGCTCCCCGGTGTGCGCATCGATCTGGCCGATCGCGTGGAAGCGGTCCTCCTCGTTCTGCTCCGCCGCCCGGAAGCCGTGCCCCTTCTGGGTCAGGCAGTGCACGATCACCGGCCCGCCGAACTCCTTCGCCTGCGCCAGCGCCCGCTCCACGGCCGGCTCGTCATGGCCGTCGATCGGCCCGACGTACTTCAGCCCGAGGTCGGCGAACAGGCCCTGCGGCGCCAGCACGTCCTTCAGCCCGATCTTGAGCCCGTGCAGCAGGTCGTACGCGGACCGGCCGACCAGGGGCGCACGGCTCACGTTGCGCTTGATCATGTCGAGGAGGTCCTCGTAGCGGCGATCGGTACGCATCACCGCCAGGTGCTGCGCCAGCCCACCCACCGTCGGGGTGTAGGAGCGGCCGTTGTCGTTCACGACGATCACCAGCCGCAGGTCGTCCTGGACGGCGATGTTGTTGAGGGCCTCCCAGGCCATCCCGCCGGTCAGCGCCCCGTCACCGACGAAGGCGACGACCGTGCGGTCCGTCTCCTCCTTGAGCTTG
Organism: uncultured Propionibacteriaceae bacterium; assembly: GCA_964402325.1. Classification (GTDB taxonomy): domain Bacteria; phylum Actinomycetota; class Actinomycetes; order Propionibacteriales; family Propionibacteriaceae; genus Raineyella. Next base: position 35,803 of record CAYOBI010000013.1, read on the forward strand.
AGCGCCTTCGCCATGCCCTCGGCCCAGGACAGCGCCGCGGAGGCGTGCGAGTTCTCCACCCAGTCGTGCTCGGACTCCTTCCGGCTGGGATAGCCGGACAGGCCGTCACGCTGGCGCAGGTCGTCGAAGGCGGCCTGGCGCCCGGTGAGGATCTTGTGCACGTAGCTCTGGTGACCCGTGTCGAAGACGATCGGGTCGTGTGGCGAGGAGAAGGTGCGGTGCACTGCCAGTGTCAGCTCGACCACACCGAGATTGGGCCCCAGGTGGCCGCCGGTGCGGCTCACGTGGGTGATGAGGAAGTCACGGATCTCCGCGGCCAGCTCATCCATTTCGGTGCGGGTCAGGTCACTCAGGTCCTCGGGACCCTGGATCCTCTCCAACAATGGCATGCTGACCAGTCTAGGGCGCGCTCCCCCGGATCCTCGACTTTCGACGTTTCACCCCCGCACACTCACAGCCTGCGCCGGTCACAGTCTCGGGACGAAAACCATGCCGCGCAGCGCGTCGTCCACCAGCCCGATACCCGCCCGCACCGCCCGCAGCCGGGCGATCTCCTCGTGCCACGTACGGACCGCCTCCTCGACCACCTGCGGCTCGACCTGCTCGCGCAGACTGAGCCGGGCCCGGGCGAGGCCGTCCTCCGAGGCTCGCACCTGGGCCTCCACGACCTGCCCGGCGAACTGGGCGAGCACGACCGGATGACGCCGCAGCACCGGGTAGCCACGGAAGTCGGCCGGGCAGCAGTCCAGCAGGAAGGCGACCGCACTGCGCTCCCAGTCCTCGACCCCGGGGGGCAGCACCGCCGGCGGCCAGCCGGCCGGCAGGAAGGGCCGCCCCGCGTCACCCCGGGCCGATCCGGCACCCCGCCCGGACTCCCCGGCCACCCGCGCCCCGGACACGTCCCGCCCGGGCCGACCCCGCTCCGACCGGCCGGGCTCCGAGCGTTGCCCCTGCACCCAGGCCTCGGACGCCTGCGGGCTGGCCGCGCGCGGTCCGGCACCGCGATCCTGCCGTCCCGGACCGAGGTCGGGTCGTGATCCCTCTCGTGGCTGTCCCATCTGAAACCCTCCTACTGGAAGAATCGTACGCGTGTTCGCAACAGTAGGCGAGGGGTCGGACATCACCCACCGGCCGACCCGACACCCCCGGGCCCGAATCGGGACACCGGGAGCTGAAGTATCATGCATTGCAAGCTATCAGGTTGTGCGATATTCTTGGACCGTCCGACCACCGGACCACCACCCGACCGCCGAAGGAAGGCTCCGATGCTGGAGATCGCGCACCTCACCCACCGCTTCGGCGCCACCCTCGCGGTCGACGACCTCACCCTCGAGGTCCCCGACGGGCGGATCACCGGCTTCATCGGGCACAACGGCGCCGGGAAGTCGACCACCCTGCGGGCCGCGGCGGGCATCCTGCCGTTCACCACCGGCAGCATCACCATCGACGGCCACAACGTCCGCACCGACCCACTGGCCGCCAAGCGGGTCACCGCCTTCCTCCCCGACAACCCCGACCTGTACGACTTCATGACCGGCCTGGACTTCCTCGGCTTCATCGCCGACCTCTACCGGATCCCCCGCGCCGAGCGGCGTGCCGGGATCGCCGAGTACGCCGACGCGTACGGCCTGACCGACGACCTGGGCGGCGTGGTCGGCGGCTACAGCCATGGCATGAAGCAGAAGCTCGCCCTGGTCAGCGCCTTCCTGCGCCGGCCGCGCCTGCTGCTGCTCGACGAGCCCTTCGTCGGTCTCGACCCGGTGGCGTCGCACACCCTCAAGGAGCACCTGCGGGCGCTGTGCCACAGCGGCGGCGCCGTCCTCTTCTCCACCCACATCCTCGAGGTGGCCCAGACGCTGTGCGACGACATCGCGATCATCCGACGCGGCCGGCTGGTGGTCAGCGGCCCGACCGCCCAGGTGACCAAGGACGCATCGCTGGAGGACGTGTTCCTGGAATTGCAGGGAGAGTCCCGATGACCCCGGGACTGGCCCTGACCCGGGTCCAGCTGTGGGCGCTGCTGGTGGGCATGGGCCGGCGGAACCGCACCCGGCGCCGCTGGTCGGTGGCCGCGCTGGTGGCGATCGTCAGCGCAGCCACCGCCGGCCTCAGCGCCGTCTACTCGGTCGGACTCGCGGTGGCGCTCGACCGGGTCGGCGCGGCCGACCTGGTGCTGGTGATCATCGCCGCGATGGCGGCGATCGGGGCGCTCTCGGCCGGCACCTTCGGCGTGAGCCGGTCGGTGCTGGGCGGCCGGGACGACACCCTGCTGCTCAGCCTGCCACTGCACCCCCGCACCATCGCCACGGCCAAACTCGTCGCGGTCGCCCTGCAGAACGTCCTGCTCATCGTCGTCGCCGTGGTCCCCGGTGGGCTGGTCTGTGCGCGCTTCGTGGCGGTCCCCGGCTGGTTCTGGCCGGCTCTGGTCGCGGGCGCGGTCCTGCTGGCCCTGGCCGTCACCGCACTGTCGATGGCCCTGGCGCTGCTGGTCACCGTGGCCGCCCCACGACGCCGCGGACAGGCCCTGGCGAACATCGCCATCCTGGTGGTCACGGTGGCACTGTCGCTGGCGCTGGTCCCGGGCGTACGCCACGCCCAGGACCTGCTGGCCAGCAACCCCGCCGCCCTGCGGGACGTGCTGCGCTCCTGGGCCTGGCCGTTCATGGCCCTGCGCGACCTCGCCCTCGACGGATCGGCGGGCGCGGCGGTGGTCCTCCTGCTGGTCGGCACGGTGCCGCTCGCCCTGGTCTCCCTGCTGCTGTCGGTGGCGTACGTCCCGCTCGTGGCCGGCCAGGGTGACAGCGCGCCCGCGGCACGCCGGGTCGACCTGACCGCCCCGGTCACCCGGACGCCGTTCCGGGCCCTGCTCCGCCGGGAGGCGCACCGGTTCTTCACCAGCACGGTCTACGTGGTGAACAGCGGCTTCGGCATGGTCATGCTGCTGGTCGGCGCCGGGTGGCTGGTCGTCGCCGGCGGACTTCCGGAGCCGGTGCGGGCGCTGGCCGCCACCCTGGGCGTACCGCTGCCCGTGCTCGCGACCATCGCCCTCGCCCTGCCCCCGGCGCTGACCTGTACGACCGCCCCGAGCATCTCCCTGGAGGGTGACCGGTTGTGGATCCTGCGCGCCGCGCCGGTCGATCCGTCCGTGGTGCTGGCCGCGAAGGCGGCGCTCAACCTGCTGGTGGTGCTGCCGGCCCTCGTTCCGACCGCGGTGGTGCTGGCCGTCGTCAGCGGGGCCGGACCGCTCGAGAGTGCCCTGATGCTGCTCATCGCCGCCGTCGTCACGCTGGTCGTGGCAGAGCTGGGACTGGTCACCAACCTGCTGTGGCCGGTCCTCGATGCCCCCGGGGACGCCGTCGTCGTCAAGCAGAGCGTGAGCGTGCTGGTGGCCCTGCTGGGCGGGTTCGCCGGCAGCGTGCTGCTCAGCGTGGTCGGCCTGGCGGCGGCACCGGTGCTCGGCCCGACCGGGGCGCTGCTGGCGATGCTGGGGACCGTGCTGGTCGGGGCCGGTGCCCTGTTCGCGCTGTTGCGCAGCTGGGGCGTGCGGGCCTTCGACCGACTGGGCTGAGGAGTCGGGGCGGGCCGGGACCCCGGCTCAGCCCCAGCCGAGCAGTCGGGTCACGGCGGCGGCGACCGCGCCGAGGATCACCACCAGGAGGAACGGAGCCCGCAGCAGCAACGCCACCGCGGCCACGACGAGGGCCACCACCCGAGCGTCCAGGACCAGCGCCGGGCCGCTGGCGAAGGTGTTCATCACCACCAGGGCCGACAGCAGACCGACGGTCAGCACCGTCGTCAGCCGCGTCATCGCGGGGTGCTCGAGCACCCGGTCGGGAACCAGGTAGCCCGACACCTTGAGTCCGTACGCGGCCAGGCAGGCCAGCACCACCCATCCCCAGTGGCTCACCGGGTCTCCTCCCGGGCCGGGTGCGGGCGGCCGGGGCCCCACAGCGACCACGCCACGGCGACGGCGGCGGCCGCCAGGATCGGGATGCCGACCGGCGCGAAGGGCGTGGCCAGGGCGGTGACAAGACCGCAGACGACGGCGATCGACCCGGCCTCGCGGCGGCGCAGCCGCGGCCACAGCAGCCCGAGGAAGGCAGCGACCGCGGCCCCGTCCAGCCCCCAGACGCGTGGGTCGCCCAGCGCGGCGCCGATCAGGGCACCGACCAGGGTGAACAGGTTCCACAGGGCGAAGACGCCGATGCCGGTGGCCCAGAAGCCGCGACGCACCTCGGCCGGGTCGACCTGGCTCGAGCCGACCGCGGTCGACTCGTCGATGGTCAGGTGGGCGGCGAGGAAGCGGCGCCAACCGCGCGGCCGCAGCCGGGCGTTCATCGAGACCCCGTACACCGCGTTGCGGACCCCCAGCAGGGTCGCGGCGAGCGTCGCGGTCATCCCCGCTCCGCCGCCGGCGATGGTGCCGATGAAGGCGAATTGCGATCCGCCGGTGAACATCAGCAGCGAGAGCGCGCAGGCTTGCCACACGTTCAGGCCGGAGGCGACGGCGAGGGCCCCGAACGAGATCCCGTAGAGCCCGGTCGCCACCGACACGGACACTGCCAGCCGGACGGCGGGCGATCGGAAGGGGGCGAGCACCCCTGCGAGTCTAGGCGACCGGCGTCGGCTCGCCGGCCAGCAGCCGACGGGTGAGCGCCACCAGGGCGTGGTCGCTGCCGACCGGACCGACCAGACTCAGCCCGACCGGGAGTCGACGTCGGGTCAGCAGCGGGACGGTCAGCGTGGGCAGCCCGCCGAGCGAGGCGATCGCCGCCAGCTGGGCACTGCGCTGCCGTCCACGCCGGCCGGCCGCCCCGCCGAGGTCGCGGGTCGGGGCGACGGTGGCGGTGGTCGGGAGGATCAGCACCCCGTTGCCGACCGCCTCCGCGACGCCGGCCCGGGCCGCGGCCTGGGCCCGACGGACACGTTCGGCACCGTCCGCCAGCACGGCCCGACCGGCCCGCAGCACAGCCTCGGTCTCCTGCTCCAGGTGCCCGGGACGGGTCAGGGCCCAGTCGCCGAACCCCACGGCGGCCTCCAGGTCACGTACATCCCGCAATGTGTCGCCCCACCCGGCCAGGGTGCTGCGGGGCAGCGCGACCAGACGCATCGGCGCCAGGTCGCTGTCCCAGCGGCCGGTGACCGTCTCGAGCGCCCGGACGACGTCCGGGTCGGCCAGCTCGAGCAGTTCGTGGCAGAGCAGCACCTCGTCGGGTTCGCGCCGCCCGGCCGCGGGCAGCACGGCATCGGCGACGGCGGCCAGGGTCTCCAGGTCGCGGGTGGCCCAGGTGATCGCGTCGAGGGACGGGGCGACGGTGGTGACCCCGTCGGTGGGCACCAGCCCGTGGGTGGTCCGCAGGGCGAAGAGTCCCTGGTAGCAGGCGGGTGCGAGCAGGGAGCCGCCGCTGTCGGTGCCGAGTGCGACGTCGGCCTGGCCGTGCGCGACGGCGGCCGTCGGGCCGGACATGGACCCGCCCGGGATGCGGTCGACGGCCCGGACGTTGACCGGCATCCCGGCCGGTCCGGCACCGGTGGTCCCCAGGGTGAGTTCGTCGACCCGGGCCAGCCCGACGATCCGGGCCCCGGCCCGCAGGGTGGTGTCCACGACCGCGGCGGAGGCGGGCGCCGGGGTCGACTCCGCCAGCACGGCGTCACTGCCGAGCCCGGTCGTGTGGCCGGCCACCCGGACGACGTCGGCCAGGGCGATGCCCAGCCCGTCGAGTGCCCCCGATCCGGTCGGGGCGACCAGCGGGGTGCCGGCCTCCCGCCAGATCCGGGCGTCCAGGGCGGGGACGGGGGTGTCGACGTGGGCGGAGGCGATCCGCCAGCCGTCGGCCGTACGCTCCCACAACAGGGTCATCACCCCCCGGCCACCGCCGGGGGCTCGATGGGTCACGGTGACCAGGGTGCCCTCGGGCCCGATCTCCCGCAGGTGGGTCTGCACCAGGCCCTCGATCGCCGGCAACGGGTCGGCCCGGACGGCGTCGACCACCTGGGCGAAGCCGACGACCATGCCGCCCCCGCGACCGAGCAGGGTCTGCTCGCCGGGCACAAAGAACCGCTCGACCAACCGCGGGTCGCCGGCCCCCAGTGCGGCGACGAATTCGCGGAACATCGGTGCCAGACCGGCGTCATGGCTCGGCATGCGTGGCGTCACGCCACCACGCTAGCGCCGGACCGGGCCGGTGTCCCGGATGCGGCGCAGACCGTCCCCGAGGCGGGCGACACTGCTCCCTGACGGGGTGCATGACGCGGGGCCGGCCGGGTGGTCCCCCACCCGACCGGCCCCGGTCGCGATCGTCCGATCAAGCCGTGCTGATCAGGCCCTTCCGCTGATCAGGCGGTGGCCTTCATGTGCCGCAGCACGTACTGCAGGATGCCGCCGTTGCGGTAGTAGTCGGCCTCACCGGGAGTGTCGATCCGGACCACGGCCTCGAACTCGACGACGGAGCCGTCGGGACGGGTCGCGGTGACGTGCAGCGTCTTCGGGGTGACGCCCGTGTTGAGCACCTCGACACCGGAGATGTCGAAGGTCTCCTCACCGGTCAGGCCGAGCGACTCGTGCGACTCGCCCGCCGGGAACTGCAGCGGGATGACGCCCATGCCGATCAGGTTCGAGCGGTGGATGCGCTCGAAGGACTCGACGATGACGGCCTTGACGCCCAGCAGCATGGTGCCCTTGGCGGCCCAGTCACGCGACGAGCCGGAGCCGTACTCCTTGCCACCCAGGACGACCAACGGGGTGCCGGCCGCACGGTACGCCTCGGAGGCGTCGAACACGGTGGTCACCGGGCCCTCGGCCTGGGTGAAGTCGCGGGTGAAGCCGCCCTCGGTGCCGGGGGCGATCTGGTTGCGCAGGCGGATGTTGGCGAAGGTGCCGCGGATCATCACCTCGTGGTTGCCACGCCGGGACCCGTACGAGTTGAAGTCCTTGCGCTCCACGCCGTGACCGGCGAGGTACTTGCCGGCCGGGGAGTCGGCCTTGATGTTGCCGGCCGGGGAGATGTGGTCGGTGGTG
>CAYOBI010000014.1:0-11803 GCA_964402325.1 uncultured Propionibacteriaceae bacterium
CCCGTTCCGCGGCCTCCGCCCCCGGGCGGGCCGGCGATCGCCGGCCCGCGCCGGACGGACACCGGTCGACCCGGTGGCGCACCGGCGACGAGGAGTCGGTGCGCCACCAGGCCCACCAGCAGGGGATCGACCGTCGGGGCGGCCAGGCAGGCCGCTCCCGGGGGCACCGCCCCGAGGACCGCCGCCGGGGGCACGGCGCTCGTCCCGGCACCCGGCGCTTCTCGTGGCGGGCGCTGCTCGAGAGGCCGCTCGGCCGTGGCCGGACACCGACCAGGATCAAGGTGCTGGTCTTCATGATCGTCTGCTCGACGCTGTTCTCCGCCGCTCGCCTGGTCCAGATCCAGGGCCTCGACCCGCAGGCGTACGCCGCCCAGGCCGCCAGCCTGGCGCAGCGCAGCCATGCCCTGCCGGCCGTCCGCGGCAGCATCACCGATCGCAACGGCGAGGTGCTGGCCGCGTCGAGCCCGGCCGTCGACATCACCGCCGACCCGGCGACCACGGTCGCCCACGCCGACACCATCGCCGCCATCCTGGCCCAGTACCTCGGCGGGAGCGCCGCCGACTACACCGAGCCGCTCACCCGGCCCAACACCCGCTACGCGATGATCAAGCGGCAGGTGGCGGCCCACACGTACGACCTGATCGAGGCCGACCTCACCGCCGCCGCGAAGAACAAGCAGTACACCGGCGGCATCTGGACCTCGACGAACTCGATCCGCAGCTACCCGGGCGGGTCGGTGGCCGCGAACGTCGTGGGCGTCCTCAAGCAGGACGACGACGGGGTCTACCGCTCGGGCGCCTACGGCTTCGAGTACTCCCAGAACTCGTCGCTGGCCGGCAAGGACGGCGTGTCCGTCTACCAGAGCTCCCCGGCGGGCACGAAGATCCCGCTCGGCGCCAGCGACATCACCCCGGCCCAGGACGGCACCAGTTACCAACTCACGCTGGACTCGCAACTGCAGTGGACCGCCGAGCAGTCGCTGAAGAAGGTCGTGGACTCCAGCAAGGCGAACTTCGGCTACGCGATCGTGATGAACATCAAGACCGGCGAGATCCTCGCGATGGCCAACTACCCGTCGTACGACGCCTCGGACCTGAAGAACGCCAAGGCCCAGAACATGACCAACCGGGCGATCAGCGACTCCCTGGAGCCCGGGTCGGTGGAGAAGGTGCTCACCTTCGCCGCGCTCGCCGACGGCGGCTGGATCAGCCCGGACACCCAGGTGTACGTCCCGTCGTCGCTCAAGTCGGCCGACCTCACCATCACCGACTCCGAAGCCCATGGCGACGAGCGGCTGACCGCGACCGGAGTGCTGGCCCAGTCCTCCAACATCGGCACGGTCCAGATGGCCCGGCAGATGCCCAAGGAGGACCTGATCACCCACCTGAGGAACCTCGGCCTGGGCCAGAAGACAGGGCTCGAGCTGCCCGGCGAGGCGTCCGGCTGGGCCCCGAAGACGAACCTGGCGGACTACTCCCGCGACCAGGTCGCCTTCGGCCAGGGCCTGTCGGTCACCGGCATCCAGCTCGCGGCCGCGGTCGCGGGCATCCTCAACGGCGGCATCTACAACACGCCGACGATCGTGAAGTCGGCCACCGGTGCCGACGGCACCCCGGTCACCGTGGACCGTCCGCAGCCCCGCCGGGTGATCAGCGAACAGGCCTCGCAGATGGTCACCCAGATGATGGAGGCGGTCACCGGCCCCGGGGGCACCGGGTCGGGGATGACCCTGTCCGGCTACCGCTCCGTCGGCAAGACCGCCACCGCCCAGCGCTACGACGAGAAGTCCGGCAAGTACGTCGGCTACACCGCCGGCTACATCGGCGCGGCCCCGGCCGAGGACCCACAGATCCTCACCTACGTCGTGGTCGACAACCCCACCAACGGGCACTACGGCTCCACCGTCGCCGGCCCGGCATACAAGGAGATCATGCAGTACGCGCTGCCGCGCTACGGGGTCCTGCCGTCGGCCACGAAGGCGCCCGTCGCCAAGCTCGACTGGTGAGCCAGGTGTCCCGCAAGCACATTCCGGCCGCCCGCGTCACCCGCTGGTCGGATCGCCTCCGACGGCCCCGGATGGGTACGGTCTGACTGTGCCGTTCTCGTCCGGACCGCTGCGTCCCCGCTCCACCCGACCCACCGCGCTGGCCGCGCTCTGCGCGCTGGCCGACGGGCTCGGCCACCCGGCCACCCTGCACGGCGCCGACCCCGACGTCCTCGTCGGCGGGATGACGCTCGACTCCCGGCTGGTCCGGGCCGGCGACGCGTACGTGGCGCTGGCAGGCACCCGCACCCACGGCATCCGGTTCGCCGCCCAGGCGCTCGGCCGGGGCGCCCTCGCCGTCCTCACCGATCCGGCCGGCGCGGCAGACCCGGCCGCCGCCGGGCTCCCCCTCGTCGTCGTCGACCGGCCCCGGACCGTGATGGCCCACTGGGCCGCCGAGGTGTACGGTCGCCCGGCCGACCGACTGGCGATGTACGGGATCACCGGTACCAACGGCAAGACCACCACCGCCGTCCTGCTGGCCGCCGGCCTGGCCGCAGCCGGCCGCACCGCCGGCACCATCGGCACGCTCGGCTTCCGGGTCGGCGACCTCTCCCTGGACGCCTCCCGGACCACGATCACCACCCCCGAGTCGGTCGACCTGCACGGCCTGCTCGCGATGATGGTCGAGGCCGGCGCCGATTCGGTGGCGATGGAGGTCTCCTCGCACGCGATGGTGTTCGAGCGGGTCGAGGCGGTGCCGTTCCGGGTCGCCGCGTTCACCAACCTCGGCCGTGACCACCTCGACTTCCACCCCACTATGGAGGACTACTTCCGGGCCAAGGCGAGCCTGTTCCGCCCCGAGCACACCCGCACCGCCGTGATCAACGTCGACGACGAGTGGGGCGCCCGGCTGGCCCGGGAGTCCCGGGATCGGCTCGAGACGGTCTGGACGACCAGCTTCGCCGACCCGGCCGCCGACTGGTACGCGCACGACGTCCGGGTCCTGGCCACCGGCGGGTCCCGCGTCGGCGTGCGTACGCCCACCGGTCCGCTGGTGATCGAGGTGGGCCTGCCCGGCCTGTTCAACGCCCGTAACGCCGTCACCTGCGCCGCGATGCTCGCGATCACCGGCGTGGATGTCGCGGCTGCGCTGCCCGGCCTGGCCACCGCGCAGGTCCCCGGCCGGATGCAGACCGTCGCCCTCGGGCCGGGTGCACCGTTGGTCGTGGTCGACTTCGCGCACACCCCGCAGGCGGTCTCCTCGGCCCTCGAGGCGCTCGAGGAACGCTCCACCGGCAGGCTGATCGCCGTCCTCGGCTGCGGCGGCGACCGGGACCACGCCAAGCGCGGACCGATGGGGGCCGCGGCCGCCACCTGGGCCGACCTGGTCGTCGTCACCGACGACAACCCCCGCTCCGAGGACCCGACCGCCATCCGTACGGCCGTCCTGGCCGGCGCCACCGGGGCTCTGGCCTCCGGGGCGGTCGAGGCGGCCCGCCCCGGCCACGCCGTCGAGGTCCTCGACGGCGGCGACCGGGCCGACGCCATCACCACCGCACTGCGGCTCGCCGGGCCCGACGACACCGTCGCCGTGCTCGGCAAGGGCCATGAACAGGGCCAGATCGTCGGGGAGCGCGTCATCCCGTTCGACGACGTCGAGGCCATCCGTACCGCCTGGCGCTCCTTGGAGGACTGACGTGCAACCCCGCTCCCTGATCGAGATCGCCACCGCGATCGGCGCCCGGATCGTGCCACCCGACGGGCGGGCGCCGGCCGCCGTCGAGGGCGTCGTCGTCGGGCCGGACGTGGTGATCGACTCGCGCAGGGCCACCCCGGGCGCGCTCTTCGTCGCGTTCCCGGGCGAGAAGGTCGACGGCCACGACTACGTCGTCCGGGCCGCCCTGGCCGGCGCCGCCGCCGCGGTCACCCTCCGGCCGGTCGCCGCCGGGGTGCCCTGCCTGGTCGTCGACGACCCGCAGCGCGCCCTCGCCGCCCTCGCCCGCCACGTCGTCGACACCAGCCCCGGGCTGTCCGTGGTCGGCGTCACCGGCTCCTCCGGCAAGACCTCCACCAAGGACCTGATCGCCCAGGTGCTACGCACCGCCGGCCCGACCGTCGCACCGGTCGGCTCGTTCAACAACGAGATCGGCGCCCCGCTCACCGCGACCGGGTGCGACGACGCCACCCGCTTCCTGGTCACCGAGATGGGCGCCCGCGGCCTCGGCCACGTCGCCTACCTGTGCTCCATCACCCCGCCGAGTGTCGCGGTCGTCCTCAACGTCGGCCATGCCCACATCGGTGAGTTCGGCTCCCAGGACGTCATCGCCCGGGCCAAGGGCGAACTCGTCGAGGCGCTCGATTCGGACGGCTGGGCCGTCCTCAACGGCGACGACCCGCGGGTCACCGCGATGGCCGCCCGCACCCGCGGACACGTCGCCCGGTTCGCCGTCGGGGCCCGCCCCGCGGACGGCGGCGAGATCCAGGTCTGGGCCACCGACGTCGAGGCCGACGAGCTGGACCGGCACCGCTACACGCTGCACGTCGAGGACCGTACGGAGCGCTGGACGGACCGCGAGGGCGAGGTCGTCACCGCGACGTTCCCGGTCACCCTGCGTCAGCTCGGCGCCCACCAGGTGCCCAACTCCCTGGCCGCCGCCACCGTGGCGTACGCCCTGGGGCTGGACGCCGAGCAGATCGCCGCCGCCCTGTCGAACGCCGAGGCGTTGTCGCACTGGCGGATGGAACTGCACGAACGCCCCGACGGCGCGGTCGTCCTCAACGACAGCTACAACGCCAACCCCGACTCGATGGCCAGCGGACTGCGGACCCTGGCCCGGCTCGGCGAGGCCCGGCGCGCCCGCGACCCCCGGGCCCGCACCTGGGCCCTGATCGGCGACATGCTCGAGCTGGGGCCCGACGCGGCCGAGGAACACCGCCGGATCGGCGCCCTCGCCGCCCGGCTCGGCATCACCGACCTGGTGGCGATCGGCGGCTACGCCGACGACATCGTCGCCGGGGCCGTGGCGGAGAATGCCGCGATCCGGGCGTCCGTGGCACCTGATAGGTTCGCCCTGATCACGGCCGCGACGCCTCTCGGGGCTGCGGACGTGGTCCTGGTGAAGGCCTCCCGCGGCCTCGCCCTGGAGACCGTGGCGGACGAACTTGCCGCCGACGGAGCCACGGCGACCGATGACGCCGCCGCCGGCCAGGCCACGGCGGGGCATGCTGACGAGACTGGAGGCGCACGTTGACGACCATCCTGCTGGCGGCCGCCATCGCCCTGGTGGGCACCCTGCTGGGGACCCGGGCCGCTATCGGCGTCCTGGTCCGGAAGGGGTACGGCCAGTTCATCCGCGACGACGGGCCGACCTCCCACCACACCAAGCGCGGCACCCCGACGATGGGGGGCATCGTGATCATCATCGCGGTCGTCCTCGCCTACTTCCTCGCCCACCTGGTCACCTGGAAGCCGCCGTCGGTGAGCGCCATGCTGGTGCTCTTCCTCTTCGTCGGCACCGGCCTGGTCGGTTTCCTCGACGACTGGATCAAGATCTCGAACAAGCGCTCGCTCGGCCTCACCGCCTGGCAGAAGCTCGCCGGTCAGACGGCCGTGGCGGTGGTCTTCGGCATCCTGGCCTTCAACTTCCCCGACGAGCGCGGCGTCACCCCGGCCTCGCCGTTCGTGTCCTTCCTGCGCGACATCCCGTGGCTGAGCCTGCCGCTGTGGCTGGCGGCGGTCTGGTTCCTGCTGCTCATCCTGGGCACCTCCAACGCGGTCAACCTCACCGACGGGCTCGACGGCCTGGCCGCCGGCGCCTCGACGATGGTCTTCGCCGCGTACGCGCTGATCAACCTGTGGCAGTACAACAAGTCCTGCGCCTGGGGCGGCGCCGCGGCGGCGACCTGCTACAACGTCCGCAACCCGCACGACCTGGCCGTGGTGGCGGTCGCCCTCGCCGGCGCCTGCTTCGGCTTCCTGTGGTGGAACGCGAAGCCGGCGAAGATCTTCATGGGTGACTCCGGGTCGCTGTCCCTCGGCGGCGCCCTCGCCGGGCTGGCGATCTGCAGTCGCACCGAGCTGCTGCTGGTCATCCTCGGCGGCCTGTTCGTGATCATCACCCTGTCGGTGATGATCCAGACCAGCTGGTTCAAGTTCACCCGGTGGCGGACCGGCACCGGCCGGCGGGTCTTCAAGATGGCCCCGCTGCAGCACCACTTCGAGATGCTCGGATGGTCCGAGGTGACCATCGTGGTCCGCTTCTGGATCATCGCCGGATGCTTCGTCGCCCTCGGCATCGGCATCTTCTACGGCGAATGGGTGACGGGATTGGGACTCCAGTGAACCGCGTACGACCCGACTGGATCGGCACCGCCGACCGTTTCTCCCCGTGGCCTCAGGCCCGGGTCGTCGTCGCCGGCCTGGGCACCTCCGGGTTCGCCGCCGCCGATGCCCTGCTCGAGTTCGGCGCCCGGGTGATCGTGCTGGACGAGTCCGACCGGACCGAGATCGCCGAGCGCGGGCAGATCCTCGAGGTGCTCGGCGCCGAGGTCCGGCTCGGCCCCGGCTCCACGGCCACCCTGCCCGAGGACGTCGACCTCGTCGTCACCTCGCCCGGCTGGAAGCCGACCACCCCGCTGCTGGCCCAGGCCGCGCTGCGCGGGGTGCCGATCCACGGCGAGGTGGAGCTCGCCTGGCGGCTGCAGGACCCCGAGCACTCCCCGGCATGGCTGGCGATCACCGGCACCAACGGCAAGACCACCACCACCCAGATGCTCGAGTCGATGCTGCAGGCCGCCGGCCTGCGGGCCGTCGCCTGCGGCAACATCGGAAAGCCGGTGATGGAGACCGTGCTCGACCCCGAGCCGTACGACGTCCTTGCCGTCGAGCTGTCCAGCTTTCAGCTGCACTGGTCGAGCAGCCTGGCGATGCACTCCGCGGCTGTCCTCAATGTCGAGCAGGACCACCTCGAGTGGTACCCGTCGATGGCTGAGTACGCCGCCGACAAGGCCCGGATCTACCAGCGGGTCACCCACTCCTGTGTCTACAACGTGGCCGACCCGCGGACCGAACGGATGGTCGAGGACGCGGAGGTGACCGAGGGAGCCCGTGCGATCGGTTTCACCCTGGGCATCCCGGGCCCGTCCATGCTCGGCGTCGTCGACGACCTGCTGGTCGACCGGGCCTTCGTGGAGCAGCGCCGCACGTCGGCCCTCGAGCTCGCCTCGCTGTCCGACGTGCAGCCGTACGCCCCGCACAACATCGCCAACGCGCTGGCCGCCGCCGCCCTGGCCCGTTCGTACGGCGTGCCCGCTCAGGCGGTCCGTGACGGCCTGCGCAACCTGCACCTGGGTGGGCACCGGATCCAGACCGTGGCCGAGGTGGACGGCGTCCGCTACGTCGACGACTCCAAGGCGACCAACCCGCACGCGGCGCACGCCTCGCTGATGGCCTTCGACCCGGTGGTCTGGATCGCCGGCGGCCAGGCCAAGGGTACCGAGTTCGACGACCTGGTTGCCGGCGTGGCCGGGCGGCTGCGGGGTGTCGTGCTGCTCGGCGTCGACCGGGCGGTGATCGCCGAGGCACTGCGCCGACACGCCCCCGACGTCCCGGTCGAAGTCTTCGACTCGGCGGAGACTGGGGTCATGGCTCAGGTCGTGGCCGCCGCCGCGCGGATGGCCCGACCCGGGGACACGGTCCTGCTGGCCCCCGGATGCGCCAGCAGGGACATGTGGCCGGACTACGCGGCCCGCGGCGACGACTTCGCCCGCGAGGCGCGGGGACTGGGCAGGGCCTGACCGCTCGTCGGGCCGTCACCATCGGCGACAGCCACGACGGGAGGACATCGGGCATGGCCCTGGACACGCGCAGCCTGACCGACGGCACCCGGGGCTGGATGGCCGACACCACGGCCACCGTCCGCGGGTGGCTGGACCATCCGCGGGCCAGCCAGGCGCTGCTGCTCACCTCGGTGCTGCTGCTGCTCTTCCTCGGCTCGATGATGGTGCTGTCGGCGTCCAGCGTGCTGTCGTACACCCGCTACGACGGCAACTCGTACATGATCTTCCTGCGCCAGGCCGCCTTCATCGTCGCCGGGGTGGTGCTCGGCTCCGTCGTGGCGGTGGTGCCCCCCGAGCCGGTCCGCCGGGTCTCGATGCTGCTCCTGATCGCCAGCTTCGTCGGGCTGCTGTTGACCTTCACGTCGTTCGGCATGACGGTCAACGGCAACCGCAACTGGCTGGCGATCGGGCCGGTCCAGGGCCAGCCGTCCGAGTTCGCCAAACTCGCCATCGTCTGGTGGGGCGCCCAGGTCCTCGCCGACCACGACCGCGAACTCGACCAGCTGCGCCGGCTGCTGCCGTACCTGCTCGTGTCGGGGCTGCTGATCGGCCTCACCACGCTGCAGGGTGACCTCGGGTCGTCGGTCGTGATGGCCGCCATCATTGCCACCGTGCTGTGGATCGCCGGGGTGCCGATGAAGATCTTCCTCGGCATCGCCGGCCTGGCGGCGCTGGTCGTCGGCATCCTGATCGCCGTCACCCCGTACCGGGTGATGCGGATGGTCGCGTTCCTGCGGCCGCAGAACGGCATCACCGACGCCAACTACCAATCGATGATGGGGACGTACGCGCTGGCCTCCGGCGGCTGGTGGGGACACGGGCTGGGCGGCAGCGTCCAGAAGTGGGGCGGCCTGCCCGAGGCCCACACGGACTACATCCTGGCGGTGATCGGCGAGGAGCTCGGACTGTTCGGCACCCTCGCGGTCGTCGCCCTGTTCGCCCTGCTCGGCTGGGCCGGCGTCCGGATCATGCGCCGCTCGGTCCGCCCGTACACCCGCTACCTCGCCGCCGGGGCCACCGGCTGGATCCTCTTCCAGGCCTTCGTCAACATCGCCGTGGTGCTGCGGACCTGGCCGGTGATGGGCGTGCCACTGCCGTTCATCTCGGCCGGAGGATCGGCCGTGGTGGCTAATCTGATGGCGGTGGGACTGCTGATGGCGTGCGCCCGTGCCGAACCGGGGGCGATCGCGGAACGGGAGCGGCGCGCCCGCGCCCGGACCCACCAGCACAACATCGGCCGGGTCAGCGCCGTGGTGGACGGCCGCGGGACGGTCGACGGCGTCCCGGGACGCACCGACAACCGTGGGACGACGCCCGCCGGGCGCCGCCAGAAGGGAACGGGAAGAAGCAGATGACCAATGTCGTGCTCGCCGGGGGTGGCACCGCCGGCCACACCTCGCCGCTGATCGCCACCGCCCACCGGCTCCGGGAACGTGAGCCCGGGGTGGGTCTGGTGGCCATCGGCACCCCCAAGGGCCTGGAGTCCCGGGTGGTGCCGGCGGCCGGTCTCGACCTCGAGCTCATCGACCCGGTCCCGCTCCCACGCCGGCTCACCGTCGACCTGGCCAAGGTTCCGTACCGACTGCGCCGCGCCGTCAACCAGGCCCGGCACATCCTCAAGAACCACGCCGCCGACGTGCTGGTCGGCTTCGGCGGGTACGTGTCGATGCCCGCCTACCTGGCCGCCAGGGAACTGCGGGTGCCGATCGTCGTGCACGAGCAGAACGCCGTCCCGGGAGTGGCGAACAAGGTCGCCACCCGGCTGACCGACCGGGTCGCCGTCACCTTCCCCGGCACCCCGCTGCGCCACGCCAGGGTGATCGGCATGCCTCTGCGCGCCGAGATCACCGAGCTGGACCGGGACGCGGTCGCGCCGGGCGCGCGGGCCGAGTTCGGGCTCGAGGAGGGGCTGCCGACCGTGCTGGTCAGCGGGGGGTCCCAGGGTGCCCGCAGCATCAACACCGCCATCGCCGACGCCTACCCGGAGCTGATCGCCCGCGGCATCCAGGTGCTGCACGTCCTCGGCCCGAAGAACTTCCGCGAGGGCATGGGCCCCGTCGTCGACGAGGCCACCGGCGCGTCGTACCGTCCGGTCGCGTACGTCGACGCGATGGAGAAGGCGTACGCGGTGGCCGACCTGATGGTGGGCCGTTCCGGGGCCGGCACCGTGATGGAGACGATCGCCGTCGGCCTGCCGTCGGTGCTCGTCCCGCTGCCGCACGGCAACGGCGAACAGGCCCGCAACGCCGACGCCCTGGTCGCGGCCGGTGGCGCCCTCCGGTTGACCGACGCCCGGTGCACCGGCGACGCCCTGCTCGAGATCGTCGCCCCGCTGGTCACCGACCCGGACCGACTGTCCAGGATGCGGGCCGCCGGGCGCGGGATGCTGCCCGGAAACGCCGCCGACCTGCTCTGCGACATGATCCTCGAGGCGGCCCGCCGATGAGCCTGGTCACCCCGGTCGAACTGGTCGACCCCCGTACGGTCGGGCCGGTCCACTTCATCGCCATCGGCGGGGCCGGGATGTCCGGCATCGCCGCCCTCTACGCCGACCTCGGGCTGGCCGTCTCCGGCTCGGACCGGGCCGACTCGGCCAACCTCGCGATGTTGCGCAGCCACGGCGTGCGCACCTACGTCGGCCACGATGCCGGCCAGCTCGGCGACGCCCGTACGGTGGTCGTCTCCTCCGCGGTGCGGGAGGACAACCCCGAACTGGCCGAGGCCCGCCGCCGTGGCCTGCGGGTCTGGCACCGCAGTGCCGCGCTCGCTGCCCTGATGCTGGGCCGCCCCGGCATCGCCGTCGGCGGGACGCACGGCAAGACCACCACCTCCGCGATGATCGCCCACGTCCTGGTCCGGACCGGCACCGACGGCGGCTACGTCGTCGGCGCCCCGCTCGCGACGGGGGAGAGCTCCCGGCTCGGGGCCCCGGGCAGCCCGTTCGTGGTCGAGGCGGACGAGTCGGACGGCTCGTTCCTGCAGTACCCGGCGCGGATCTGCCTGGTCACCAACGTCGAGGCCGACCACCTGGACAACTGGGGCACCCCCGAGGCGTACGCCGACGGGTTCGTCCGGTTCGCCGCCGGTGCCGGTGAGCTGGCGGTGGTGAACGTCGACGGCCCCGGTGGCGTCGCCCTCGCCGCCGCGCTGGCCGACCGTCCGCACGTCACGTACGGCACCGCCGGGACGGCCGATGTGCGGATCACCGACGTCAGCCATGACGCCGCCGGGGTGCGGGGCACCGTCAGGCTGCCCGCGGGAGAGGTCCGGCTGGCGCTCGGGGTCCCCGGCCTGCACAACCTCACCAACGCCGCGGCCGCGCTGGTCGCCGTCTCCGGCCTGGGGATCGACCCGGTCGCCGCCGCGGCAGCGCTGGCGGACTTCCGGGGGGCCCACCGCCGGTTCGAGCCGGTCGGCGAGGCCGGCGGCGTACGGGTGGTGGACGACTACGCCCACCACCCGACCGAGATCGACGCCGTGTTGGCCGCCGCCCGCGACGCCGTCGGGAACGGGCGGGTCGTCGCCTGCTTCCAGCCGCACCTCTACTCCCGCACCCGCGACTTCGCCCCCGCCTTCGGCCGGGCGTTGGCCGCGGCCGACGAGGTCGTGCTGATGGACATCTACGGGGCGCGCGAGGAGCCGATGCCCGGGGTGACCACGGCGCTGATCGGCGACGTGACCGCGGGCGTGCTGGGCGCCGAGCGGGTGCACGCCGTCCACTCGCACCGTGCCGCGGCCGAGACCCTCGCCGCCCTCGCCCGGCCGGGCGACATCGTGCTCACCATCGGGGCCGGTGACGTCACCACCGTCGGTCCGCAGGTCGTCGAGGCCCTGGCCGGCACGAGCCGCTGAGATGGCCCGGCGTCCCACCGGGGCCGGACCCGCCGAGCCGGCACGGTCCTCCCGTCCGCACCACCACCGCGAGGCGCAGGGCCCCACGGATGTGCGTGCCGACCACGGGCCTGCAGACCACGGGC
>CAYOBI010000014.1:11903-37250 GCA_964402325.1 uncultured Propionibacteriaceae bacterium
GCCCCACGGATGTGCGTGCCGACCACGGGCCTGCAGACCACGGGCATGCAGACCAGGGGCATGCAGACCGCCGGCAGGGGGAGCCCCTCGGCCTCGACCCTGCCGCGGAGCGCGCCGGACGTGGCGCTCGCGGTGCGCGGGGTGCCCGCAGGAACCGGCACGACCCTGTCGCCGACCTGACCGGGCCGATCCGGCTGCGCCGGGAACAGGCCGTCCGCCGCCAACGCCGTCGTCTGCTGGTCGCGCTGGTGCTCAGCGTGCTGGTCGCCGCGGCCGTATGGCTGGTGGCCCTGTCGCCGGTGCTCGCGACCCGGGCCGTCGTCGTCCGGGGCACCGCGCTGCTGACCGCCGACCAGGTCACCACCGCCGCGGCGGTGCCGAGCGGGGTCCCGCTGGTCCGGCAGGACACCGCCGCGATCGCCGCTCGGGTCCGGACCCTGGCCCCGGTGCGCGACGTCACCGTCACCCGGGCCTGGCCGGACACCATCACCCTGCAGGTCACCGAACGCACCCCGGTCGTCCTCTTCCCGGTGAACGGGACCTACCTGCTCGTCGATGCCGAGGGGCAGGCGTACGCCCAGGTGGCCGACGCGCCCCAGGACGTCCTGCAGGCCCGAGGGGCGGCCGACGACGTGGCCGTGACCTCCGCCGTCGGGCGCACCGTGGCGACGCTGCCGGGGTCGATCCGCAGCCAGGTGAAGGGCGTACGGGCCGAGTCTGCGGCCGCCGTCACGCTGGAGCTCGACAAGGGACGTACGGTCGTCTGGGGCGGTCCGGAGGACCCCCAGCTGAAGGGACAGGTCCTCGACGTCCTGCTGAAACAGGTCGGTGGGGCGAAGGTGTACGACGTCTCCGCCCCGGCGTTCCCGACCACCCGGTGACCGGTGCCCGGACCGGGTCAGCGGTCCCACAACGGGGGACATGCCTAGAGTTGAGGTTGAGACTCTCGGCGCGTCGCGGGGGGCTTGTGGACTTTGTCCGCGCGATCCTCCTAGCCTGAACAGCAGCCCTGGGGCGGCAGCCTGTCCCAGTGTTCGGACAGGTGAACGGTGTTCGACACCCCGGCCTCCGGTAGTGTCGGACCTCCCCTCACCGGGAACCTGTGCGAGTCCGATATCCAGAAGCGAGGCGGGACCCCGTGGCGAGTGCATCCCAGAACTACTTGGCCGTGATCAAGGTCGTCGGTGTCGGCGGCGGTGGCGTCAACGCCGTCAACCGGATGATGGAGGCCGGGCTCCAGGGTGTCGAGTTCATCGCGATCAACACGGACGCCCAGGCCCTGCTGATGAGCGATGCCGACGTCAAGCTCGACATCGGCCGCGAACTGACCCGCGGCCTCGGCGCCGGCGCCGACCCGGACAAGGGCCGCCAGGCCGCCGAGGACCACGCCGACGAGATCGAGGAGGCGCTGAAGGGCGCCGACATGGTGTTCGTCACCGCCGGTGAGGGGGGTGGCACCGGCACCGGTGGGGCTCCGGTCGTCGCCCGCGTGGCCCGCGCCCTGGGCGCCCTGACCATCGGTGTCGTCACCAAGCCGTTCAAGTTCGAGGGCAAGCGGCGCAGCCGCCAGGCCGACGACGGCATCGCGACGCTGCGCGAAGAGGTCGACACCCTCATCACCATCCCGAACGACAAGCTGCTCGACATGACCGACCAGCAGGTCGCCATCCTCGACGCCTTCCGCCAGGCCGACACCGTCCTCTACCAGGGCGTCTCGGGCATCACGAACCTGATCACCACCCCCGGCCTGATCAACCTCGACTTCGCCGACGTCAAGTCGGTGATGGCGAACGCCGGTTCGGCGCTGATGGGCATCGGCATGGCACGCGGAGAGGACCGGGCCCGGATCGCCGCCGAGATGGCCATCTCCTCCCCGCTGCTGGAAGCCAGCGTCGACGGTGCCCACGGGGTTCTGCTGTCGATCGCCGGTGGGTCCGACCTCGGCCTGTTCGAGGTGTCCGCTGCCGCCGACCTGATCGAGCAGGCCGCCGCCGACGACGCCAACATCATCTTCGGCACGATCATCGACGACTCCCTCGGCGACGAGGTCCGGGTCACCGTGATCGCCGCCGGGTTCGACGGGGGTGAGCCCCCGAGGCGTGAGCAGGGCGTGACCCGGCGGACCAATGACGCCGCCGCCCGTCCGCAGCCCCAGGCCGCGCCGCAGCCGACCACGGGCTGGGGCCCGGGGGCGTCGACCCCCGCCGCACAGCCTGCCCCCGCGTCGAGCGCGTCCTCGCCCAGCGAGGTGCGCAACGGCTTCGGCCCCTCGCCGGCCAAGCCGCAGAACGACCTGACCGACATCGACCTGCCCGACTTCCTCGGCTGACCCCGCACGGTGTGGGACCTGCTCAAGCGACCCGACGCCGGACCCGCCCGCGGGGTAGGCGTCGGCTTCACCGACCGTGACGGCGGCGTCACGCCCGCGGTCGGCTCGCTGAGCTTCGGCGCCCTCGACGGCGGCGCCGTGGCCCGCGCCGAGAATCTCCGCCGGATCCGCGTCGACGCCGGCCTCGACCGGGTCGTGACACTGCGCCAGGTGCACTCCGCGCGGGTGCACGTCGTCGACGACGACGTCCTCTCCCGGTGGGGCGAGGACGCCCAGCCGGAGGGCGACGCCCTGGTGGCCGGACCGGGCCTGCGGCGCACCGCTCTCGCGGTCCGGGCCGCCGACTGCGTGCCCATCGTGCTGGCAGACCCCGCCGCCCGGGTGATCGGGGCGGCCCACGCCGGCCGGGCCGGCGTCCTGTCCGGGATCCTGACGGCCACCGTCGCCGCGATGCGCGACCTGGGGGCGCGGGAGCTGACCGCCTGGGTCGGCCCGCACATCCATGGCGAGTGCTACGAGGTGCCCGTGGAGATGGCCGAGGCGGCCGCCGCCCTGGTGCCGGAGACCCGAGGCACGACCCGCTGGGGGACCCCGGCGATCGACCTCACCGCCGGGGTGGCGGCCCAACTGGCCGTCGCCGGGGTGACCGTGGCGTACGTCGGACCCTGCACCCTGACCGGCGAGACCCTGCACAGCCATCGGCGCGACGGCGCGAGGGCCGGCCGCCAGCTCGGCCTGGTCTGGCTCGACTGATCCCCGCCCCGACGCGGGCGCACGACCGGGCCGTCCCGGACGCGCCCCCTGACGCCACGGCGGCCACCGGCGGGCGTGTCGCCGTCGGGATACCGGAGCGATCCGGGCCGCACTGTATCGTCACTGAGTGATTGCACACCCGTTGTCTGCACGCCCGGGTGCGAGCCCGCAGCGGACGACACGGAGGAAGGATCTCGGATGGCTCAGTGGGTCAAGCGCGCCAGCGAGTGGATCGGCCTGGGCCCTCGGGAGACCGACCGCTACGACGACTACGACGAGCTGCCCGCCCGCGGACGCGAGCGGGTCCTCGGTGACGACTACGGTGACGAGTCCGGGACGTACGAGGACAGCGGGGTGTACGAGGAGCTGTACCACCCGGACGAGGACGACTACGACGAGTCGCCCCACGAGCACACGGAGGTCACCGAGATGGTCCCGGCACGCGGCAGCCAGGGACGGACGCCCGCTGCCGTCCCCACCTCCCTGCGGCCCCCGGCCGAGCCCGAGCCCTATCGGGAGCCCCCGGTCGAGCCGTCGCGGACGGCGGACATCAACCGGATCATCTTCATCACCCCGAAGACCTTCAACGAGGCCCGCAGCATCGGGGAGAACTTCCGGGACGGCTTCCCGGTGATCATCAACCTGTCGTTCATGGAACACGACCACGCCCGGCGCGTCGTCGACTTCGCCTCCGGCCTGATCTTCGGCCTGAACGGTTCCATCGAGAAGGTCGACAACGGGGTGTTCCTGCTCTCACCGCACAACGTCCGGGTGACGACCGAGGACAGACAGCGAATTGCCGAGGGCTTCTACAATCAGAGTTGACCTGTTCGCTCTGCTGATCGGAAGTCCATGCTGACCACCCTCGGTCTCGTCATCCATGCCGTCCTGTGGCTCTTCATGGCGCTGCTGTTCATCCGGATGATCCTGTCCTGGGTGCCGGTCCTCGCCCCGCAGTGGCGGCCGAAGGGCCTGGTCCTGGTCCTTGCCGAGACCACCTACAGCGTCACCGATCCGCCGCTGAAGTGGCTCGGCCGCTTCATCCGCCCCGTGCGGATGGGCAACATGGCCTTCGACGTGTCGTTCCTGGTGCTCTACTTCGTGGTCTGGATGCTGATGCGCCTCAATGCGGCCTTCCTGATCGGCGCCTGACCGTCCAGCGGGGCGGCGGGGTCCACCAACCTTCAGGTGCCGGGTGAGGGTTGCCGCGGGTCTGCTTGCGACCCGCGGCGGGGCTGAATACCGTAGCCACGTACAGACGGACGGTACTGTTGGGGTAGGCTTTTTGGCCGACCGCAGTAGCCTCGTCCGAGGCGGGCCAATGCTTTCCGTTGGACATCCGGTCCACTGGACGATTTCGAGGTGAACGTATGACCACACTGACGCTTGACGAAGTGCGCAACACAAAGTTCCACATGGCTCGGCGTGCCGGCTACGAGGTGACCGATGTCGACCTCTTCGTCGATCGGGTGGAGGCGTCCTTCGCGAAGCTGGTGGAGGAGAACGAGATGCTGCGGCGCCAGGTCGAGGCGCTCCAGCAGGCGGCCGAGAACGCCGCCGAGGCCCAGCAGGCCACCTCGCAGTTCCAGCCCGTGGTCGAGATCCCCGAGCCGGAGCCGGTGCTGGCCCCGACGCCGATCCCCGAGCCCGTCCCGGTGGCCCCGGCCGCGATCATCCAGGGCGGGGTCGAGCGCATCGTCGTCACCACCTCCGCCGAGGCCAGCCCCGCCGTGGTCCGCCTCGTGCAGATGGCCACCGAGCAGGCCGAGCGGCTGGTCACCGAGGCCGAGGCCGAGGCCCACAGCACCATCGAGAGCGCCAACCGCCAGGCCGCCGACACCATCGACACCGCGAACCGCCAGGCCAACGAGACCGTCACCGCGGCCAACCGCCAGGCGAACGAGACCGTCGACACTGCCAACCGGCAGGCCCACGAGACCGTCGAGAATGCCAACCGCCAGGCCCACGAGATCAGCACCGACGCACAGACCCGCGCCGATCGCACCGAGTCGGAGGCCCGGATCAACGCCGAGCGCCTCTTCGCCGATGCGCAGAGCCGGGCGAACAACCTCGACAACGAGGTCAACATGCGCCGCGCCGAGCTTTTCAACGCCCTGGAGGACGAGCGCGACCAGCTGCAGCGCAACGTCAGCGATCTGCGCGCCCACGAGAACAGCTTCCGGGCCGCCTTCGCCGACCAGATCCGCCAGCAGCTCGCCGTCCTCGAGGGATCGGTGTTCGAGCCGGAGAACCGGCCGATGCTGGCCCAGGCCCTCGACCAGCGCGGCCCGATCGGCCAGCCCAGCTCCGCCACCCCGCGCCTCGACGCGCTGATGGGCGGCAAGTGACCCCTCGGGCGCACTGACCCGGGGACGTCCGGTCCCGACCGTACGTCCCGGTGACACGGCCCCGATACACACCTGCTTCTGACACACGACGTAGGGCCCCGCATCCGTGGGGCCCTTCGTGTACTCTCGGCGCACGAGTTCGTACGGAAAGAGACGAGACCTTACTATGCCCACCACTGACGCAGCGCGGCCGGCCGACGACATGGCCTGGCGCGATGCCCTCGATCCCGCTGCCTTCCCCGTGGAGCCGGATGAGGACCCCTGGACCCTCGAGGAGCTCCGCGAGGTGGCCGACGAACTGGTGTCCGACATCCGCCGCCAGCGCGAGATCATCGAGCAGACCCAGGCGGAACTGGTCGGGATCCGCGACGGGTCGGACGTGACCGGCCGTGACCCGGCCGACGTCGGCTCGGCGAACTTCGAGCGTGACCACGAGATGTCGCTGGTCCGCAACTCCGAGGAGCTGCTCGACCAGTCCGAGCGCGCCCTGGCCGCGATCAAGCGCGGCACGTACGGCCGCTGCGAGAACTGCGGACAGCCGATCGGCAAGGGCCGACTGCAGATCATCCCGCGGGCGACCCTGTGCCTGGCCTGCAAGCAGCGGGAGGAGCGGCGATAGTGCCGCCGTCGGAGCATACCGGCGTCCTGGCGCCGTGGCCCGCGCGCGTGATCCTGCTGGGGGTCGCCGTGGTGGGCCTCGTCCTCGACCAGATCGCGAAGCAGGCCGCCATCGCCGCCCTCGTCCCCGGAGAGCCGGTGCCGTTCGTCGGACGGCTGCTGCAGTTCTACCTGATCCGCAACTCCGGCGCTGCATTCAGCCTGGGGGAGGGCGTCACCTGGGTCTTCGCGCTGCTCGCCGCCGTGGTGCTCGTCGCGCTGCTCGTGATCGCCCTGCCGCGGACCCGGCACTGGGGCTGGGCGGTGGCCTTCGGGCTGCTCGCCGCCGGGGTGGCGGGTAACCTGACCGACCGGTTGCTGCGTCCGCCGGCCCCGCTGCGCGGTCACGTCGTCGACTTCCTGATGCTGCCGTACTGGCCGATCTTCAACGTCGCCGACATGATGATCGTCGCCGCGGCGATCGTGATCGTGTCGCTGAGCTTCTTCGGGCACCGCGGGCCGACCGGGCGTCCGTACGAGCGGGACGAGGATCAGGTGACGGCATGAGGTCGCGGGTGCTGCTCATCCCTGACGGACTCGAGGGGGACCGGGTCGACGCCGCCGCCGCGCGGATGCTGGGCCTGTCCCGCAGCTACGTCAGTGACCTGATCGCCGAGGGGGCCGTACGTCTCGACGGTGACCCGGTGGCGAAGTCCGACCGGGTCCGGGGCGGGGCGATGCTCGAGGTGGACCTGCCGGACGAGGACCCGGGCGTTCGGGTCGTCCCGCGGGCCGTGGAGGGGATGCGGATCGTCTACGACGACCGCGACATCGTGGTCGTGGACAAGCCTGCTGGCGTCGCCGCCCACCCGTCGCTCGGCTGGGACGGTCCCTCCGTCGTCGAGCACCTGGCCGCCGCCGGGTTCCGGATCTCCACCTCCGGCTCGCCGGAACGGCAGGGGATCGTCCAGCGGCTGGACGTGGGCACCACCGGCCTGATGGTGGTCGCCAAGAGCGAGGTCGCCTACACCGTGCTCAAGCAGGCCTTCCGGGACCGTACGGTCGAGAAGACGTACCATGCGCTGGTCCAGGGCCACCCCGACCCGTTCTCCGGGACGATCGAGGCACCGATCGGCCGCCACCCGGGCCACGAGTGGAAGATGGCCGTGGTGGCCGGTGGTCGTCCGAGTGTCACCCACTACGAGACGATCGAGGCGTTCCAGGGCGCGACGTTGCTGACGATCCACCTGGAGACGGGCCGGACCCACCAGATCCGGGTCCACATGGCTGCCATCCACCACCCGTGTGTCGGCGACCCGCTGTACGGCAGTGATCCGGGGCTGGCCGCCCGGACGGGCCTGGACCGACAGTGGCTGCATGCGGTGCGGCTCGGCTTCGTGCACCCGACGAAGGGCGAGCACGTCGAGTTCAGCTCGCCCTATCCGGCTGACCTCGCACACGCCGTGGACGTGGTCGCCGGCGACTGAGCCGCTGCTGAGCCGGGCCCGTCATTTGGGTGCAACATGAGACAAATCCGAGCCCGGTCTCCCTGCGCTCAGGGTCCTCCGATAAGGTCGGACCGTGCGTAGAGCGAAGATCGTATGTACCTTGGGCCCGGCGTCATCGGACGCCGACCGACTGCTCGAGATGATCAATGCGGGCATGGACATCGCCCGCTTCAACATGAGCCACGGCTCCTACCCGGAGCACGAGGAGCGGCTCAACAACCTCCGCGACGCGGAGTCCAAGGCGGATCGGCCGATCGGCCTGCTCGCCGACCTGCAGGGTCCCAAGATCCGTCTGGGGACGTTCGGGGACGGCCCGGTCGTGCTGACCGACGGCCAGACCTTCACGGTGACGACCCGCGACGTGGTCGGCGACGCGACGATCGTCGGCTGCACCCACCCCGGCCTGCCCGGTGACGTCCACCCCGGCGACCAGATCCTGGTCGATGACGGCAAGATCCTGATGGTGGCCCGCGAGGTCACCGACACCGACGTGGTCTGCGAGGTCCTCGTCGGCGGCCCGGTCTCCGACCACAAGGGCTTCAACCTGCCGGGTGCGGCGGTGTCCGTGCCGGCGATGAGCGACAAGGACGCCAACGACCTGCGGTGGGCGTTGCGCAACGGCTTCGACATGATCGCCCTGTCGTTCGTCCGGAACGCGGCCGACGTCGACCTGGTCCGCCGGGTGATGGCCGAGGAGGGCCGGACCGTCCCGGTCATCGCCAAGCTGGAGAAGCCGCAGGCGATCGAGAACCTGGACGACATCATCGACGCGTTCGACGCGTTCATGGTCGCCCGCGGCGACCTCGGCGTGGAGCTCCCGCTGGAGGAGGTGCCGCTGGTCCAGAAGCAGATCATCAGCAAGGCCCGCCGCTGGGCCAAGCCGGTGATCGTCGCCACCCAGATGCTCGAGTCGATGATCGGCAACCCGCGCCCGACCCGGGCCGAGGCCTCCGACGTCGCCAACGCCATCCTCGACGGTGCCGACGCGGTGATGCTGTCCGGTGAGACGTCGGTCGGCAAGTACCCGGTCGAGACCGTCGCCACCATGGCGAAGATCGTGGACTCCACCGAGGTCCACGGCATGGAGCAGATCTCGTCGATCGACTGGGACCCGCACACCACCGGCGGAGTGATCTCCAAGGCCGCGGTGGACGTCGCGGAGCGGGTCGGTGCCGCCTACCTCGTCGCCTTCACCCAGTCCGGGGACACCGCCCGCCGAATGGCGCGGCTGCGGCCGCGGATCCCGATCGTGGCGTTCTCCCCGTTGCTCAAGACGCAGCGCGAGCTGACGCTCTCCTGGGGCATCCGGACCGTGCTCACCCCGACGGTCGAGGCGACCGACGAGATGGTGCGGCTGGTCGACCGTACGCTGAAGGAGAAGGGCGTCGTCCAGGACGGCGAGCGCGTCGTCATCGTGGCCGGCACGCCGGCGGGTCGTCCGGGACGTACGAACTCGCTGCGGGTCCACAAGATCGGCAGCGTGTAGTTAGATGAAGAAGGACGCGGGGCCCAGGGCCCCGCGTCCGGTTGTGCCGGGAAGGGGAGTCGAACCCCTACGTCCTGTGAGGGACAGACGGGTTTGAGCCGTCCGCGTCTACCATTCCGCCACCCCGGCGCACGATGGATCACTATACCGGATCCACCCCATCGCCCCGGCCAGGCCGGGGCCTCAGGACAGGTGAGTTCACGATGACGACAAGTGACAGCACGCCCATCGGCGACGGAGAGGACGTCGCCACGGCTGCCGAGGAGACGGCCCCGGAGCAGACCGCGCAGCAGGCCCCGGCGAAGAAGGCCGCGGCGAAGAAGTCCACCGCCAGGAAGACGACGACCAAGAAGGCCACGGCGAAGAAGACGGCGTCCGTCGAGGCCGACGCGCCCGCGCCCGCCGAGGCGGCGGCAACAGCGCCCACGACGGCCGAGGAGCCGGTGGAGGCATCGGTGGCCAAGAAGGCCACCCGGAAGGCCGCGACCCGCAAGAAGGCCGCTGCTGCCGACCCGGAGCCGACCGCCGAGCAGCCGACCGCCGAGCAGCCGACCGTACCGGCGGAGCCCGAGGCTCCCGCGGCACCGGCCGAGGCGCCCGCCCCCGAGCCGGAACCGGAACCTGCGGCCGAGGAGCCCACCGCCCTGTCGGTCGAGGAGCTGATCGCGGCGAGCGCGAGCGGCTCCGCCGGGGCGCCCCGGACCCGCGTGATCGTGGCCGAGGACGAGGCACTGATCCGCCTCGATCTGGTCGAGCTGCTGCGCGACGAGGGCTACGACGTGGTCGCCGAGGCGCCGGACGGCCAGGTCGCCGTCGAGAAGGCGCGCGAGCTGGCTCCCGACCTGGTCGTGATGGACGTCCAGATGCCCCGGATGGACGGCATCACCGCCGCCAAGATCATCGCCGGGGAGCGGATCGCGCCGGTGGTCATGCTGACCGCGTTCAGCCAGCGCGAACTGGTCGAGCGGGCCCGTGAGGCCGGCGCGATGGCGTACGTCGTCAAGCCGTTCGAGGCCTCCGACGTGGTGCCGGCGATCGAGATCGCGCTGGCCCGCTTCCAGGAGATCCGGGCCGTCGAGGCCGAGGTCGAGGACCTGGAGGAGCGCCTGGCGTCGCGCAAGGCCGTCGACCAGGCCAAGGGACTGCTGCAGAGCGGCATGGGGATGACCGAGCAGGAGGCCTTCCGGTGGATCCAGAAGACCGCCATGGACCTGCGCAAGCCGATGCGCGAGGTCGCCGAGGGCATCATCGAGAAGCTGCGCAAGCCGAAGAACCAGTAGTGGAGTTGCCGGGTGTCGTCGGTGGCCACGGGTAGAGTCGCCGCGTGGCCACCACGACAGCACCCAGCACTCCCGCCGCGACGAGTCCCTCCGACGGAGACCGGCCGAGGCTCCTGCTGATCGACGGGCACTCCGTCGCGTACCGGGCGTTCTTCGCCCTGCCGGTGCAGAACTTCTCGACCCACACCGGCCAGGTCACCAATGCGGTGTTCGGCTTCACGTCGATGCTGATCAACCTGCTGCGCGACTGGCAGCCGACCCACCTCGGGGTCGCCTTCGACGTCTCGCGCCACAGTTTCCGCACCGACGTGTACGAGGACTACAAGGCCACCCGGGACGCCTCCCCGGCGGAGTTCCGTGGCCAGGTGGACCTGATCAAGGAGGTCCTCGACGCGATGCGCGTCCTGCACCTCGAGAAGGACGGCTTCGAGGCGGACGACCTGCTCGCCACCCTGGCCACCCGGGCCGAGCGCGAGGGGATGGACGTACGGGTCTGCACCGGCGACCGCGACACCTTCCAGTTGGTCACCGACCGGGTCCACGTGCTCTACCCGCGCAAGGGCGTCTCCGACCTGCTCGACCTCGACCCGGCCGGCGTGGAGGAGAAGTACCTGGTCGCCCCGGACCGCTACCCCGAACTGGCCGCCCTGGTCGGCGAGACCTCCGACAACCTGCCCGGCGTCCCGGGCGTCGGGCCCAAGACCGCGGCCAAGTGGCTGTCCCAGTACGACGGCCTGGAGAACCTCCTGGCCCGGGTCTCCGAGGTGAAGGGCAAGGCCGGGGAGAGCCTGCGCGAGCACCTCGACGACGTCCGTCGCAACCGTGACCTCAACCGGCTGGTCCGCGACGTGGAGATCGACGTGACCCCGGGCGAGCTGGAGCGCCACGCGGTCGACCGCGAGGCGGTCCACCAGCTGTTCGACCAGCTGGAGTTCCGGGTGCTGCGGGACCGGCTGTTCGACCTGCTACCGGCCGAGGAGACCGGCGACGACGACGGCTCCGATGCCCTGGAGGTGGTCGACGACACCCCCGCGCCGGGCGCCCTGGGGGACTGGCTGGCCGCCCACACCGGCGGCGGCGCGACCGGGCTGGACGTCACCGGCCGGTGGAGCGCCGGCTCCGGTGACATCGTCACCCTGTCGATCGGCGCGGCCGACGGGCACGCTGCCTCGGTCGATCCCGCCGATCTGGCCCCGGCGGACGAGCAGGCGCTGGCCGGCTGGCTCGCCGACCCGGCGAAGCAGAAGGTCCTGCACGACGCGAAGGGCCCGCTGCTGGCCTGCTGGGCCCGCGGGTGGGCCCCGGCGGGGATCCGGTCCGACACCGCGCTGGCGGCCTACCTGCTGCGGCCGGACCAGCGGACGTACGACCTGGCGGACCTGGTCAGCCGGGCGCTGCACCAGGACCTCGTCGTCGACGAGACCGGCCAGGCGCCGGCACAGCTGGCCCTCGACCTGGGCGACGAGTCCGACACCGCCGGGCATCAGGCCCGGATCCGGGCCGAGGCCGTCCGCCGGCTCGCCCATGCCCTGGAGGACGACCTCGAGACGCACGAGGCGGCCGGCCTGCTGCACGAGGTCGAGTTGCCGCTGATGCGGGTGCTGGCCGGGATGGAGCGGATCGGCGTCGCGGTCGACCCCGGCCTGCTCGACGGACTGCACCGCGACTTCGACGTCCGGGTCCAGCGGGCCGCCGCCGAGGCGTACGAGGTGCTCGGTCGCGAGGTCAACCTGGGGTCGCCCAAGCAGCTGCAGGCGGTGCTGTTCGAGGACCTCGGCATGCCGAAGACCCGGCGTACCCGGACCGGCTACACCACCGACGCCGAGGCGCTGCAGACCCTGTTCGAGCAGACCAACAACGCGTTCCTGGCGCACCTGCTGGAGCACCGCGACGCGATCCGGCTGCGCCAGACCGTCGAGGGCCTGCAGAAGTCGGTCGCCGACGACGGCCGGATCCACACCACCTTCCTGCAGACGGTGGCCGCGACCGGACGGCTGTCGAGCACCGACCCCAACCTGCAGAACATCCCGGTCCGTACCGAGGAGGGCCGCCGGATCCGGGAGGCCTTCGTGGTCGGCCGCGGGTACGAGTGCCTGCTGACGGCGGACTACTCCCAGATCGAGATGCGGATCATGGCGCACGTCTCGGGCGACGACGCCCTGATCGAGGCGTTCCGGTCCGGGCGGGACTTCCACGCCGTCACCGCCTCGCACGTCTTCGGCGTCCCGGCCGACGAGGTCACCCCGGCCCAGCGGGCGAAGATCAAGGCGATGAACTACGGACTGGCGTACGGCCTGTCGGCCTTCGGGCTGTCCAACCAGCTGCGCATCCCGGTCGGCGAGGCCCGGGAGCTGATGGCCGACTACTTCGCCATCTTCGGCGAGGTCCACGAGTACCTCACCGGAGTCGTCGACGAGGCCCGCCGCTCCGGCTACACGGCGACACTGCTGGGCCGCCGGCGCTACCTGCCCGATCTCACCAGCTCCAACCGGCAGCGCCGGGAGATGGCCGAGCGGATGGCCCTGAACGCACCGATCCAGGGTTCGGCGGCGGACATCATCAAGCTGGCGATGCTCAAGGTCGACGCCCGGCTGCGGGAGGCGGGGCTGGCGTCGAGGATGCTGCTGCAGATCCACGACGAACTGATGTTCGAGGTGGCCGAGGGGGAGCGGGACGAGGTCGAGGCCCTGGTCCGCGACGCGATGGGCTCGGCGATGGCGCTGGACGTGCCGCTGGATGTCTCCGTCGGCAGCGGCCGGTCCTGGCACGAGGCCGCGCACTGAATCCTGATCGCCCCCCGGCTCCGATTGACCTCGTCTCGCCCGGGGCGGTAGTCTTGCCATGCGCTGTGGCCTGCGTGTCTTCGGACGGAGTGGGACACGCTCGTACGGGGTTCACGAGTTTGACCGACAGAAGTTGTCCGCGTTTGTTGAGTTGATCGCTGGCCCGGTGGGAACAGGGGTCACCAGCGTGACGCATCACCAGCCAACACCGGAGCCCTACTACATGACCTCCTCCCTTGAGGCGACGCCTCAGGTCGCTGTCGACGACTTTGCTTCTGCAGACGAGTTCGCCCAGGCAGTCGACGGCACTATCAAGTACTTCAACGACGGTGACATCGTCACCGGCACCGTGGTCAAGGTCGACCGTGACGAGGTCCTCCTCGACATCGGTTACAAGACCGAGGGTGTTATCCCTTCCAAGGAACTCTCCATCAAGCACGACGTGGACCCCTTCGAGGTCGTCCAGGTCGGTGACGAGGTCGAGGCCCTCGTCCAGCAGAAGGAGGACAAGGAAGGCCGGCTCATCCTGTCCAAGAAGCGTGCTCAGTACGAGCGCGCCTGGGGCACGATCGAGCAGATCAAGGAAGAGGACGGTGTCGTCACCGGCCGCGTGATCGAGGTCGTCAAGGGTGGTCTGATCGTCGACATCGGCCTGCGCGGCTTCCTGCCCGCGTCGCTGGTCGAGATGCGTCGTGTCCGCGACCTCCAGCCGTACGTCGGCCAGGAGCTCGAGGCCAAGATCATCGAGCTGGACAAGAACCGCAACAACGTGGTCCTGTCCCGCCGTGCCTGGCTCGAGCAGACGCAGTCCGAGGTGCGCCACAACTTCCTCAACCAGCTGCAGAAGGGCCAGATCCGCAAGGGTGTCGTGTCCTCGATCGTCAACTTCGGTGCGTTCGTGGACCTCGGCGGCGTCGACGGTCTGGTGCACGTCTCGGAGCTGTCCTGGAAGCACATCGACCACCCGTCCGAGGTCGTCGAGGTGGGCCAGGAGGTCACCGTCGAGGTGCTGGACGTCGACATGGACCGCGAGCGCGTCTCGCTGTCGCTGAAGGCGACCCAGGAGGATCCGTGGCAGGCGTTCGCTCGTCTGCACCAGATCGGCCAGATCGTCCCGGGCAAGGTCACCAAGCTCGTCCCGTTCGGCGCGTTCGTGCGTGTCGAGGAGGGCATCGAGGGCCTGGTGCACGTGTCGGAGCTGGCCGAGCGCCACGTCGACATCCCGGAGCAGGTCGTCTCCGTGAACGACAAGGTCATGGTCAAGATCATCGACATCGACCTCGAGCGTCGCCGGATCTCGCTGTCCCTCAAGCAGGCCAACGAGAGCCTCGACATCAACGCCGAGGACTTCGACCCGACCCTCTACGGCATGGCCGCGTCGTACGACGACCAGGGGAACTACATCTACCCCGAGGGCTTCGACCCGGAGACCAACGACTGGAAGCCGGGCTTCGAGGAGCAGCGGGCCGCCTGGGAGAACCAGTACGCCGAGGCACAGCGTCGTTGGGAGCTGCACAAGCAGCAGGTCGTCGACGCCGAGAAGGCCGAGGCCACCGCGGCTGTCGATGCGGGCACCTCGTACACCAGCTCCGTCCCGGAGTCCGACGAGCCCGCCGAGGGTTCGCTGGCGTCCGACGAGGCCCTGCAGGCCCTGCGCGACAAGCTGACCGGCTCCCACTGAGCCACCGGTCCGGCTCCGACCCCCGAGGTCGACGCCTGACCAAGGTCGACGCCTGACGAAGGCCCCCGCCCACCGGCGGGGGCCTTCGCCGTTCCCGGCAGCGGCCCGGCGAGCGGCGGCCGTGCGCATCCGGGCCCGTCCGTGCGGTTCGTCGGCGTTGTCAGTCGGGCCGCGTACGCTCTGAGCATGCGTCCGGTCAGTCACATCACCCGTCGTGTCGCCCCGTTCCACGTCGTCTCCGACTTCGCGCCGGCCGGCGACCAGCCCCGGGCCATCGATGAGCTGCAGCGTCGCCTCGAGGCGGGGGAGAAGGACGTCGTGCTGCTCGGGGCGACCGGCACCGGCAAGACCGCGACGGTCGCCTGGCTCGCCGAGCGGCTGCAACGCCCGATGCTGGTGATGCAGCCGAACAAGACGCTGGCCGCGCAGTTCGCCTCGGAGCTGCGCAACTTCTTCCCCGACAACGCGATCGAGTACTTCGTCTCCTACTACGACTACTACCAGCCGGAGGCGTACGTTCCGCAGACGGACACCTACATCGAGAAGGACTCGTCGCTGAACGAAGAGGTGGAGCGGCTCCGGCACTCCGCCACCAACTCGCTGCTCACCCGCCGCGACGTCATCGTGGTGGCCACCGTGTCCGCCATCTACGGCCTCGGCACCCCGCAGGAGTACGTCGACCGGATGCTCACCCTGACCGTGGGGGAGGAGTACGAGCGCGACGACCTGATGCGCCGGCTGGTGGAGATGCAGTACGCCCGCAACGACCTGGCCGGCACCCGCGGCACCTTCCGGGTCCGTGGCGACACCGTGGAGATCTTCCCGATGTACGAGGAGTACGCGGTGCACGCCGAGTTCTTCGGCGACGAGCTGGAGTCGCTGTCGACGATGCACCCGGTGACCGGCGAGGTGCTCAGTGAGGACCGGGAGATGTACGTCTTCCCGGCCACCCACTACGTCGCCGGCCCGGAGCGGATGACCCGCGCGCTGACGGGCATCGAGGCCGAGCTGGACCACCGGCTGGTGGAGCTGCACGACCGGGGCAAGCTGGTCGAGGAGCAGCGGCTGCGCCAGCGGACCGGCTACGACATCGAGATGATGCGCCAGATCGGCACCTGTTCGGGCATCGAGAACTACTCGAGGCACATCGACGGCCGCGGCCCCGGCACCCCGCCGAACTGCCTGATCGACTACTTCCCCGAGGACTTCGTCCTGGTCGTCGACGAGTCGCACGTCACCGTGCCGCAGATCGGCGGCATGTACGAGGGCGACATGTCCCGCAAGCGCACCCTGGTCGACTTCGGGTTCCGGCTGCCCAGCGCGATGGACAACCGGCCGCTGAAGTTCGACGAGTTCGTCGAGCGGATCGGCCAGACCGTCTACCTTTCCGCCACCCCTGGCACCTACGAGCTGGAACGGTCCCGGGGGGTGGTCGAGCAGATCATCCGGCCGACCGGCCTGGTCGACCCGGAGGTCGTGGTGAAGCCGACCAAGGGCCAGATCGACGACCTGATCGGCCAGATCCGCGAGCGGACCGCGCGCGGCGAACGGGTGCTCGTCACCACGCTGACCAAGAAGATGTCGGAGGACCTCACCGACTACCTGCTGGAGAACCAGATCCGGACCCGCTACCTGCACTCCGAGATCGACACCCTGAAGCGGGTGGAACTGCTCCGCGACCTCCGGTTGGGGAGTTACGACGTACTGGTCGGCATCAACCTGCTGCGCGAGGGCCTCGACCTGCCCGAGGTGTCGCTGGTGTCGATCCTCGACGCTGACAAGGAGGGCTTCCTGCGGTCGGACCGCTCGCTGATCCAGACCATCGGCAGGGCGGCCCGCAACGTCGCCGGCCAGGTGCACATGTACGCCGACCGGATCACCCCGTCGATGCAGGTGGCGATCGACGAGACGAACCGGCGCCGGGACGTCCAGATGGCCTACAACCGTGAGCACGGGATCGACCCGCAGCCGCTGCGGAAGAAGATCTCCGACATCACCGAGATGCTCGCCCGGGAGGACGCCGACACCGACGAGCTGATGGCCCGGACGACCGGCCGCGGCTACCACACCCTGGACGGCCCCACCTCGCCGGCGGTGGAGTCGGGCAAGGTGCGGGACCTGTCGACGGTGCCGTCGATCGAGCTCGCCCAGCTGGTCCAGGACCTCACCACCCAGATGCACGAGGCGGCCGCCGAGCTGCAGTTCGAGGTGGCGGCCCGACTCCGGGACGAGATCGCCGAGTTGAAGAAGGAACTGCGCCAGATGGTCGAGGCCACCAAGTAGCCCCGGCCCCGGCCACACATCACGGAACACCGAGCGAAGGACGACGATGACCGCAACAGATCCGCCCGAGGCAGCCGAGTGGGACCGCCGCTACGCCGAGCGGGACCATGTCTGGCGCTCCGACCCGCACGAGGTGGTGGCCGAACTGGTGACCCCGTTGGCGCCGGGCCGGGCCCTGGACGTCGCGGCGGGGGAGGGCCGGCACGCCGTGTGGCTGGCCGAGCGCGGCTGGGAGGTGACGGCGATCGACATCTCCGCCGTCGGCCTGGCCAAGGGTGAGCAGGAGGCCCTACGCCGCGGGCTGGACGTCACCTGGGTCGTCGGCGACGTCACCAGCTGGGAGCCGCCGCACGCGTTCGACCTGGTGCTGGTCTCCTTCATGCACGTGGCCGCCGACGTCTTCACCCGGCTCCGGCGGTACGTCGCGCCCGGCGGCCACCTGCTCGTCGTCGGGCACGCGGTGCGCAACCTCACCGACGGGGTGGGCGGCCCACAGGACCCGGCGATGCTGCTGGACGCCACGCACCTGGCCGCCGCGGCGGGTGACCTCACCGTGCTGCGCCTCGAGGAGGTCGAGCGGGTGACCCCCGCGGGCGTCGCGATCGACATCCTGCTCCACGCCCGACGCGACTGAGGCGGCCCGGGGCCGGCGCTCCGACCGTCACCAGCCGCGGCGGCGCCACTCGTCGAGGTGGGGGCGTTCCCGGCCCACCGTCGTGCTGTCCCCGTGCCCGGGATGCAGCCCGGTGCCGTCCGGGAAGCGGTCGAAGACCTTGCCGACCGCATCGGCGAACAGCGCGTCGAAGTCGGCCGGGGAGGTGGTCCGGCCGAGCCCGCCGGGGAAGATCGCGTCCCCGGTGAGGAGCTGGACGGGGCCGGTGGCGGGGGAGAGCACCAGGGCGATCGAGCCGGGGGTGTGACCCACCAGGACGATCACCCCGAGCGCGACGTCCCCGCAGCGGATCACGTCACCGTCCCGGGCACCGGTCTGGCGGGTGCCGGTCCGCTCCTCGATCGCGGTCCGGTCCGGCTCGCCGCAGACCAGGCGGGCACCGGTCCGGGCGGCCATCTCGCCGAGCACCCTGATGTGGTCGGGGTGGCGGTGCGTGGTGACGATCACCCCGACGGTACGGTCCCCGACCACCTCGGTGAGCCGGTCCGCGTCGGCCGCGCAGTCGACCAGCACGACCGGCCCGTCGTCGCGGCCGACGAGGTAGGCGTTGTTGTCGGTCGGCCCGACCGACACCTTGGTCAGCCGGAGGTCGCCGAGGTCGAGGGTGCGCGCCGGCCCGCCGGGCTCGACGTGGACCAGGATCCGGTCATCGGTGGGCTCGGACATCGGGATCTCCTCGGGGGCCGTCACCAGGACGGCACGACGACGTCGTCGGCGCCCGACACCGTGTCGGCGCCGGTGCGGCCGCTGAGCCACCCGAGCAGCCGCTGCGGGGTGCCGGTCACGGTGGTCACGTCGGGGTCCGTCTCCCGGGCCGCGCGGGTCAGCCATTCGCGGCCCTCGGGGGTGACCAGCCGTAGGGCGGGTGTGGCGGGCTTGTGGCCGATCCGGTCGACGGCCCAGCCGAGCACGATGGCGGCGACCGCCGGGTCGAGGTCGTCGAAGCCGGTGCCGATGGCCAGGTCGATGTGGTGGATGACGACCTCCGACAGCCGGCCCAGCACCAGGGTCGCCACCGGGACGCGACTGTCGCGGAACAGCACCGGCATCGCCCAGTCGGACACCTCGTCGAAGACCTGCTCGAGTCGTCCGCAGGCGGCGTCGAGGTCCTCCTGGATCGCCAGGCCCCCGCGGCCGGCCCCCGCCCGGATGCCGGCCTCGCGGGCGTCGGAGGAGGGATAGAGCGGGACCTCCTCGCCCCGCAGTGCCCCCTCGACCACGCCCCGGACGGCGTCGGCATGCCGGGCGATGTGGGCCGCGAGCTCGGCGCGGGACCAGCCGGGCAGGGCGCTGGGGCCGGCCCAGTCGTCGTCGGTGACCTGGATGGTCGCCCCCAGCAGTTCCTGGGTGGCGTCGTGGAGGGCGGGACGTACCCGGGAGAGGGTCTCCTGGCCTGGCGTGTCGGTGCTCACCGCTCCACGATAACCACGGTCGCCGACCGGGGACAGGAATCCGGCCGACCGCCCGTGGGGAGCCGGCTACCGGCCGACCCGTCCGGTGGTGGCGTGCCGGCGGGCGTGGGCGATGGCGATCGCGAGCAGTTCGCCGGGCAGGTCCGGCGGTCGGCCGCCCTTCGGCCAGGCGACCTGCAGCGGCCGCGACAGGGCCAGGTCCGCGACGGCGACGGTGGCCACCCGGCCGGCCCGGATCCAGGCCGCGGCGTCCATGCTGCCCACCACCCCCGGGGCGATCCCGGCGGCGACCGACGCGAGGACGGCGGCCGCGGTGGGGCACTCCTTGCGGGGCGGCGCCGGGTCGTACGGGGCCAGCGCGGCGTCGACGAGGCGCCGGGCCGAGGACGCCGGGTCCGGCAGGACCAGCGGCGTACGGGCCAGCTCCGCGGCGGGGATCGGAGCCTCCCGGCGGGCCCACCGGTGGTGCGGCGCGACGACCACCACCAGCCCCTCGGTCCCGAACGTGAGCACCTCCAGACCGGCCGCCCGGGCCGGTTCCTCGGTGAAGCCGAGGCTCGCCTCGCCCCGGGCGACCAGGCTGAGCACCCGGCCGGTCGGGGCGACGGAGAGGTCGACCTCGACGTCGCCGGCGGCGGTGAGGGTCGGGGCGTCTTTCGGGGCGCCGCTGCGGTACCACTGGGCCGCCTGCGCCCGGGTGGTGCTGCGCAGCTCGGCGACCCACATCGGCAGCAGGTGCTCGGCGATCAGTGGCGTCGCGGCGACGGCCACCCTGGCCGTACGTTCCCGGCGCAGCAGCGCGACCCCGTCCACCAGCGTCTGGGCCTGGCCCAGCACGCCGCGGGCCCAGGTCACCACCAGGGCGCCTTCGGGGGTCAGCGTCGACCCGTGCGGCGTACGTTCCACCAGGTCGAGGCGCAGCTCGCGCTCGAGGTTGCGCAGGGTGCGGGAGGCGTTCGGCTGGGCGATGTCGAGGGCCCGGGCGGCGGCGCCGACGCTGCCCTGCTCGGCGACGGCGACGAGCAACTCGAGGGCGGCCGGGTCGGGCCAGCGGTGGTTCACGACCACCTGCCCGTCCCGGCCGGCGCGCCGGTCAGGTCCACCGGCCGTCGCGGAAGGACGTGGCCGAGGCGCGCACCTCGACGATGCCGTACGTCGCGCCGGGGCACTTCTCCGCCCAGGCGAGGGCGGTGGCCCGGTCCGGGACGTCCAGGACGAACACGCCCATCAGCG
The DNA here is from genome assembly GCA_964402325.1 of uncultured Propionibacteriaceae bacterium. Lineage (GTDB taxonomy): Bacteria > Actinomycetota > Actinomycetes > Propionibacteriales > Propionibacteriaceae > Raineyella. The sequence continues at coordinate 32,270 of CAYOBI010000014.1, forward strand.
GTTCGGTCGCCGGTGCGAACGGTCCGTGCCGGGCGTCGACGGCCCAGGTGCGCCGGGTCAGGCTGGTGCCCTCGGACGGCGAGGTGAGCACCTCCGCCGCGACCAGCACTCCGGCCTCCTCGAGCTCCCGGCCGTACGCCCCGAACGCCTCCTGCATGGCCGCCAGGGCCTCCGGCGACACCTCGCCCGGCTTCGGCTCGGCGTTGTTCAGCAGCAGCACACAGCGCATGATGACCTCCTTGCCCTCCCAGGGTGGTCGACCCGGCCGCCGTTGGCAATGGGCCCCGCCGCGCAGATCCGGACTGTCTGACCGTTGTGCATAGGATTGCCGGGTGAGCCTCGTTGAACCCCTCGACCCCCGCTCCCCGGAGCTCGTCCCGACACCCGACCCGGGCGTGCCGGCGGCCGATCCGGGCCTGCCGGCGAGGTCCGTGGTGCTCGACGGGGCGGCGGGGCACGGCCCGGGCAGCGGCCTGGACCGGATCGTCGTCCGCGGGGCCCGCCAGCACAACCTGCGCAACGTCTCGCTGAGCCTGCCGCGCGACGCGATGATCGTGTTCACCGGCCTGTCCGGATCGGGCAAGTCGAGCCTGGCGTTCGACACCATCTTCGCCGAGGGCCAGCGCCGCTACGTCGAGTCGCTGTCCTCGTACGCACGGATGTTCCTCGGCCAGATGGACAAGCCGGACGTCGACTTCATCGAGGGCCTGTCGCCGGCCGTCTCGATCGACCAGAAGTCGACCAGCCGCAACCCGCGCTCCACCGTGGGCACCATCACCGAGGTGTACGACTACCTCCGGCTGCTGTGGGCCCGGGCCGGTCACCCGCACTGTCCGGTCTGCGCCGCCCCGATCAGTCGCCAGTCGCCCCAGCAGATCGTCGACCGGCTGATGGACCTGGTGGAGGGCACCCGGCTGCAGGTGCTCGCCCCGGTCGTCCGCGGCCGCAAGGGCGAGTACGTCGATCTGTTTCAGCAGCTCACCACCCAGGGCTATGCCCGGGTCCGGGTCGACGGGGAGCAGCACCAGCTGACCGACCCGCCGAAGCTGGCGAAGCAGAAGAAGCACGACATCGACGTGATCGTCGACCGGGTCGTGGTGAAGCCGACCGCGCACCGGCGGCTGACCGACTCGATCGAGACCGCCCTCGGCCTCACCCAGGGCGTGGTGGCGATCGACTTCGTCGACCGGGAGCCGCAGGACGCCGAGCGCGAGGTCCGGTTCTCCGAGCACCTGGCGTGCCCCAACGGGCACGACGTGAACATCGAGGAGCTGGAGCCGCGGCAGTTCTCGTTCAACTCGCCGTGGGGCGCCTGCCCACAGTGCGGCGGGATCGGCACCCGGATGGAGGTCGACCCGGACCTGGTCATCCCCGACGACCAGTTGTCCATCGCCGAGGGCGCGATCGCCCCGTGGGCGGGCTCGCACACCAGCGAGTACTTCATGCGGCTGCTGCAGGGGATGGCCAAGGAGGAGGGGTTCAGCCTCGACACGCCGTGGTGCGACCTGCCGCCGGAGGTCCAGGGCCTGGTGCTCGGCGGCCACGGCGCCCCGGTCTACGTCTCCTACCGCAACCGGTTCGGCCGGGAACGGAAGTACACCACCTCGTACGAGGGCGTGGTGCACTGGATCTCCCGGCGCCACGACGACGCCGAGACCGACACCGCCCGGGAACGGTTCGCCGGCTACATGCGCGAGGTGCCCTGCACCGCCTGCAAGGGCGCCCGGCTCAAGCCGAGCTCGCTGGCGGTGACCGTCGGTGGCCGGTCGATCGCGGAGGTGGCCGACATGGCCATCACCGACGCCGCGGACTTCCTCGCCTCCCTCGAGCTCAGCGAGCGGGAGGCGCAGATCGCCGAACGGGTGGTCAAGGAGATCGGCCTGCGGCTGCGGTTCCTCGTCGACGTGGGGCTGGACTACCTCACCCTGTCCCGGTCCGCCGGCACGCTGTCGGGCGGCGAGGCGCAGCGGATCCGGCTGGCCACCCAGATCGGTGCCGGGCTGGTCGGCGTGCTGTACGTCCTCGACGAGCCGAGCATCGGCCTGCACCAGCGCGACAACGCCCGGCTGATCCAGACCCTGGAGCGGCTCCGGGACATGGGCAACACGCTGATCGTCGTCGAGCACGACGAGGACACCATCCGGGCCGCCGACTGGGTCGTCGACATCGGCCCCGGGGCCGGCGAGCACGGCGGTGACGTGGTGGTCTCCGGGCCGTACGAGGAGCTGCTGGCCAACCACCAGTCGCTCACCGGCGCCTACCTGTCCGGGCGGCGGTCCATCCCGCTGCCGGCGATCCGCCGCCCGCGCACCGCCGGGCGGGACCTGGTCGTCCGGGACGCGTACGAGAACAACCTGCAGCACGTCACGGTGACCTTCCCGCTCGGCACGATGACCGTGGTGACCGGGGTGTCGGGGTCCGGCAAGTCGACCCTGGTCAACCAGATCCTCTACCGGTCGCTGGCCAAGCAGCTGTACGCCGCCAAAGCCGTGCCCGGCAAGCACCGCGCGGTCCAGGGCGTCGACCAGATCGACAAGGTGATCCACGTCGACCAGTCCCCGATCGGTCGTACGCCGCGTTCCAACCCGGCCACCTACACCGGAGTGTTCGACCAGATCCGCAAGCTGTTCGCCGAGACCCCCGAGGCGAAGATGCGCGGGTACGGGCCGGGGCGGTTCTCCTTCAACGTCAAGGGCGGCCGGTGCGAGGAGTGCCACGGCGACGGCACCCTGAAGATCGAGATGAACTTCCTGCCCGACGTGTACGTGCCGTGCGAGGTCTGCCACGGCGCCCGGTACAACCGGGAGACGCTGGAGGTGCACTACAAGAACCGGACCATCGCCGAGGTCCTCGACATGCCGATCGAGGAGGCACTGGAGTTCTTCGAGCCGGTCCGGCGGATCTCGCGGCACCTGCAGACGCTGGTCGATGTCGGCCTCGGCTACGTCCGGCTCGGCCAGCCGGCGACCACACTGTCCGGTGGCGAGGCCCAGCGGGTGAAGCTCGCCGCCGAGCTGCAGCGCCGGTCCACCGGCCGGACGGTCTACGTCCTGGACGAGCCGACCACCGGCCTGCACTTCGAGGACATCCGCAAGCTGCTCGGGGTGCTGGGCCGGCTGGTCGACCAGGGCAACACGGTGATCGTGATCGAGCACAACCTCGACGTGATCAAGACCGCCGACTGGCTCATCGACATGGGCCCGGAGGGCGGCCGGCGGGGCGGGACGGTCGTCGTCGAGGGCACCCCGGAGGAGGTGGCCGACTGCGAGGAGTCGTGGACCGGCCGCTACCTGCGGCCGATCCTGGCCCACTCCGACATCGGGGTCGGTGCCCCGGACCCTAGCTGACGCCCTTGACGACGATCTCGTCGCCCTGCACCTCGAGGGTGGCCGGGGTCAGGGCGCTGGGCGCGGGGCCGTCGAGCACCTTGCCGCCGTCCACCGAGAAGTACGAGTTGTGGCACAGGCAGTGGATCCGGTGGTCCGCGGTGATCTGGCGGACCGGGCAGCCCTGGTGCGAGCAGATGTCGGAGAACGCCTGGAACGTGCCGGCCGTCGGCTGGGTCACCACGTAGCCGTCGTCGGGGTAGATGACGCCCGAGCCGACCGGGATGTCGGACGTCTTGACGCGCAGCTGGCGATTGTTCTTGGTCCGGGTCCTGGCGTTGCCGCCGGTGGAGTCGGCGGAGCAGGCCGTCAGTCCGATCGGGGTCGACACGGCGAAGGCCCCGGCTCCGGCGAGCTTGAAAACGGTGCGGCGCTGCGCTTGCATCCAGTTCCTCCTGGGATCGGGGGGGCGCGGTCCGGGAGGCGGGCCCGGAAGCGGGCGGCCCGGGGTCCGGCGATGTCGCCCCGATGCTAGCCGGGCGCGCCGCACGATGCCCGGCTCGGACCGTGCCGCGGCATCGCTGTGAAGAAACTCACGTGAGAGAAATGTCACCGGATCGGCTACTACAACCTGTCATAGACTTTTGGGGCAACCGTCTGACATCTCTCGCAAGGAAGCCAGGATCACATCATGACGGACCACCATCGCGGACGTCTGCCGCGGGCTTCGGCCCGCCTCGCACCCCCGGATCGACCTCGACGCGCTCGCCTCGCGATCGCCGCCTCGCTGGGCCTGTTGGCCACGGCGTTGGCCGGCTGCAGCGCCGGCGGCGGCGCGCAGGCCGGCACCAGCGGCCACCAGGTCGGCGGCGAGGCGAACCTCTCCCTACCGGACCTGTCCCAGGTCGACTTCCTGGGCGGCATCAACGGCAAGGTGCTGCTCTCGGTCGGCCTGGTGGTGTGCCTGTTCGGACTCCTCTTCGGCGTGGTGACGTACGCCCAGCTGCGCAAGCTGCCGGTGCACCGCTCGATGCACGAGATCTCCGAGCTCATCTACTCCACCTGCAAGACGTACCTGCAGACCCAGGGCCGGTTCCTGCTCATCCTGTGGGCGATCATCGGCGCGGTCATCTTCGCCTACTACAAGTTCCTCGTCGGCTTCGGCTGGGGCCGGGTCACGATCGTGCTGCTGTTCAGCCTGATCGGCATGGCCGGGTCGTACGGCGTGGCCTGGTACGGCATCCGGGTCAACACCTTCGCCAACTCCCGGGCCGCCTTCGCCTCCCTGAAGGGCAAGCCCTACCCTGTGCACTCGATCCCGATGCGCTCCGGCATGTCGGTCGGCATGGTGCTGATCTCGGTCGAGCTGTTCATGATGCTCTTCATCCTGCTGTTCCTGCCCGGTGAGGTGGCGGGGTCGTGCTTCATCGGCTTCGCCATCGGCGAGTCCCTCGGCGCTTCCGTGCTCCGGATCGCCGGCGGCATCTTCACCAAGATCGCCGACATCGGCTCCGACCTGATGAAGATCGTCTTCAAGATCAAGGAGGACGACGCCCGCAACCCCGGCGTGATCGCCGACTGCACCGGTGACAACGCGGGTGACTCGGTCGGCCCGTCCGCCGACGGCTTCGAGACGTACGGCGTCACCGGCGTCG
>CAYOBI010000015.1:0-31569 GCA_964402325.1 uncultured Propionibacteriaceae bacterium
CGGGGCGGGGGCCGCCGGGGCCTGGGCGGCACCGGCCTCGCCCGGCGCACCGATGACGGCCAGGACTGCGCCGACCTCGACGGTCTCGTCCTCGGCGACCCGGATCTCGAGGACCGTGCCGCCCACCGGGGACGGAACCTCCGTGTCGACCTTGTCGGTGGAGATCTCGACCAGCGGCTCGTCGACGGCGACCGTGTCACCGACCTTCTTGAGCCAGGTGGAGACGGTGCCCTCGGTAACGCTTTCCCCCAGGGCCGGGAGAGTTACAGAAGTCGACATGATCGCTTTGGACTCCTTCGGAACGGTGACGACGCAGTCAAGTACGTCGTTACCCTACCCGTAGGCGCCGGTAGCGGTAGCGACGTTCCGACGACTCACCGGGGCTGTCCTGCGGCCCGGCACACCGAGGCTACGGGCCGCCGTCGCGGGCCGGTCACTCCATGGTCAGGGCGAGTTCGACGAGGGTGCGTACGCCTGAGCCGGTGCCGCCGACGGAGAGGTACCCCTCGGCCGCCCCCTCGCGCCAGGCCGGCCCGGCGACGTCCAGGTGGGCCCAGTTGCGCTCGCCCGCGAAGTGCTCCAGGAACGCTGCGGCCACCTGCATGCCCAGGTAGCCGTCGGTGTTGGACGAGGCCATGTCGGCGTACGGGGTCCGCAGCTTGTCGCGTGCCTCGTCGGTCAAGGGCAGCTGCCACATCGCCTCCCCGCTCGTCTCCGCGGCGTGCAGCAACCGTCCGGCCACGACGTCGCTGTTGGCTACCAGCCCGATGGTGCTCAGCCCGAGGGCGCGCATGCAGGCGCCGGTGAGGGTGGCGATGTCGACCACCAGGTCGGCGTCGTCGTCGACCGAGGCCGAGAGGCAGTCGGCCAGCACCAGGCGGCCCTCGGCGTCGGTGTTGGTGACCTCGACCGTGGTGCCGTCGTGCATCGTCAGGACGTCGGAGGGACGGTAGGCGCTGCCGGACGGCATGTTCTCCGCCATCCCCGCGTACGCCACCACCTCGACCCGCAGGCCGAGGTCGGCGATCGCCCGGGTGGCGGCCATCACGGCCGCGGCCCCGCCCATGTCGCACTTCATCGTCATCATGTGGCCGGCCGGCTTGATGTCGATGCCGCCGGCGTCGAAGGTCATGCCCTTGCCGACCAGCACCAGCTTCTGGGTGGCGTTGGCCGGCGAGTAGGCGGCCCGGACCACCCGCGGCGCGTGGATCGAGCCACCGCCGACGGCCAGGATGCCGCCGAAGCCCTCGGCAGCCAGCTGGTGCTCGTCGCGTACGTCGACCTTGACCGGCGCCCCGTCGAACCAGTCCCTGACCGCCGCCGCGAACGTCTCGGGGTAGAGCAGGTTGGCCGGGGTGTTCACCCAGTCCCGGGCCCGGGCGACGGCGGTGGAGACGGCCGCGGCGAGCCGGGTGGCGGCGGCATGGTCCTCGGCGTAGGCGTCGAGCACCACGATCTCGCCGACCCGGGCGCCGCCGAGGTCACCGACCGGGTGGATCGGTTCGTACGTGCCGAGCAGCGCGCCCTCCGCGACGGCCCGCACCGAGTCGAACACCGACATCGGCATGATCACCGCGTCCTCGTGCAGGGACACGGCGACCCGCACGGCGTCCCCCGCCCCGACGGAGGCGGTGACGGCGCGCAGCGCGGACCCGGCGGCCCTGCGCAGCAACTCGGGGGTCGGCTCGCTCTTGCCCAGCCCGACCGCGAGCACCCGGGGGCCGTCGGCGAGGCGGCCCAGGGCGGTGACACTGCCGACGGTGGTCCGCTGCTGAGCGCCCACCGCGAGGAGGTCCAGGTCGAGGGACGAGGTGTCGGTCCCGTCCGGCAGGCCGTAGACCGTGCCCCCGTCCGTCGACAGCCGCGTCCCCACGACCAGGTAGTCGGTCCCCTCGGGGAGTTCCTCGGCCAGGCGCAGTCCGGGCAGGGTCGTGATGTTCACCGTGGTTCCTCTCACGTCGGCAGTCGTACGTGTCCTCCGGGGCTGTGGCCCGGGACGTACGCCGGTGCCGGGTCCGCCGGGAACCTCGGGTTCCGGGATCACCGGCACCGCTCTTCCACGCTAGTCGGCCGCCCCGCCCCTCCTCAAACGGGGGTCGGGCCCGACGGGGGCCGCGCCCGGGAACGGAGCGGCCGGACCGGTCAGGCGCTCAGCGCCATCGGCCCGTACACGACGGCGTCGTCGTCGAGCAGGCTGACCGCCTCGACACCGGCCTCGTCGAGGTCTGTCCAGTGCTCGGAGAACCACTCCTCGGCGGTGGCCTGGGTGTGGAAGGTGGCGGTGAGCCCGAGTCCGGCGGCGGTGGCGTCGTCGAGGGCGGGGTCGGTGGTCCAGCGGAAGGCCATGGTCGTCTCAGATCTTGTCGCCGCGGTTGACCCGGGGCGCGGGGATCCGCCAGCGGCGGATCTGCAGGCACCGGTTCATCCCGTACATGAACAGCCCCCTCTTGGGGTAGCCCGGGTGGCGCTCCTCCAGGAGCTTGGTGAACTGGCGCCACATGATCGTGATGTCGATCAGGACCACCAGGACGATCAGGTAGAAGGCGATCATCACGTAGTTCGCCAGCACCGGGTTCTTGCCGACGATCAGGCTGGTGGCCAGGGTGACCAGCAGCAGGGGCATCACCACCTCGCCGAGCCGGAACCGCGAGTCGACGACGTCACGCATCAGCACCCGGCCGGGGTCGGAGTCGCGCTTGCGCATCTCCTCCTGCCGCACGTGACGATCACTGTCCGCGTCGCGCTGGCGGCGCTCCTTCTTCGTCAGGGTCGGGTTGACGCGGGCCCGCCGGGCCGCCTCCGCCTCCTTGCGGGTGGGGGTGGGGCCCTCCTTCTTCCGGTGCGCGGTAGGGGCCGCCGGTTCGGCCGGTGCCGCCGTCGCGTCCTTGCTGGCGGAGTCGTCCTTCTTGCTGAACAGTCCCACGTCGGCCCTTCTCGTCCGTTGCCGCTTCCGGACGTACTGAGGTGTCGTACGTCCTGCCCGGGTCCAGCGCCGGCCGGGAGACGGCGCGTGGTCCGACCTCAAGACTAGCCGTCCGCCTGCCCCCGACCGCACGCCGGACAGGCGGTCGTCCCGACCGGCGAGGTGCCGGGGCAGCCGCCGGCGCCGGGCCAGGCCCTCCGGGACCTCACCCCCCGGGCCCGGAACCCGGGGTCGGGGTCTCGTCTCCGGACACCCGACCCCCTAGGCTGGACGGCGTACGCACACCTCGAGTGCCCAACGGAAGGACCAGGGACCGTCTATGAGTGGCATCTTCCAGAGAATCTCGACGATCTTCAACACCAAGGCCAACAAGGCTCTTGACCGGATGGAAGACCCGCGCGAGACCCTCGACTACTCCTACGAGCGCCAGCTCGAGCTGCTCCGCAAGGTCCGCCGGGGTGTTGCCGACGTCGCGACCAGCCGCAAGCGGCTGGAGCTCCAGGCCAACCAGCTGACCCAGCAGGTCGACAAGCTCGACCAGCAGGCCCGCCGCGCGCTGGAGATCGGCCGCGAGGACCTCGCCCGCGAGGCGCTGACCCGCAAGTCCGGCCTGACCTCCCAATTGGCCGACCTGCAGGCCCAGCACGCGCAGCTGCAGGAAGAAGAGGAGAAGCTCGTCCGGGCCTCCCAGCGCCTGCAGGCCAAGGTCGACGCCTTCCGGACGAAGAAGGAGACCATCAAGGCCACCTACTCCGCCGCCGAGGCGCAGACCCGGATCAGTGAGGCGTTCTCCGGGATCGGCGAGGAGATGGGTGACGTCGGGCTGGCGATCCAGCGCGCCGAGGACAAGACCCTGCAGCTGCAGGCCCGGGCCGGTGCGGTGGACGAATTGCTCGCCTCCGGCGCCCTCGACGACATCACCGGCTCGCCCCAGGACGACCTCACCCGCGAACTCGACCAGTTGGCCTCGACCTCCCAGGTCGAGAACGAACTGGCCGCGATGAAGCAGCAGCTGGTCCTCGGTGGCGCGCCTGCGGCCCAGCCGGCCATCGGGCAGGGCAACGGTGCCGTCGGCCAGCCCCAGCAGCTGCCGCCGGGACAGGCCCAGCAGGTGACCCAGGCCCAGCAGGTCCCCACCCAGTTGCCGGTGCAGGGCCAGCCCTTCGGCCAGCCCACCCCCCAGACGCAGGTGTCGGCGCGGCAGGAGGAGCAGCAGTGATCGTCCGCATCCTGAACGAGGGCCAGTTCCGGCTCTCGGACGAGGCGCTCGCCTCGCTCAACGCCTTCGACGACGACGTCGAGCAGGCGGTGAACGCCGACGACCAGGCCGCCCTCGCCACCGTGCTGCGGGCCCTGCTGGACGACGTGCGCGCCCACGGGGAACGGGTGCCCGACGACGAGCTCGCCGACTCCGACCTGATCCTGCCCGACGCGGAAGCCACCGTCGCGGACGTACGCGCCTGGCTCAGTGACAGTGAAGAAGGGCTGATCCCTGACTGATCCGACCGGCCGGCGCCGCCCGCTCCGGGTCGCCTTCGTCACCGATCGGATCGGCGCGCTGTCCTCCGCCGAGGCAGGGGCGGCACTGGCCACCGGCTGGCGCTCGCGCCGGCCCGGCGACGAACTCGCCGTCGTGCCGTTCGGCACCTCGGGGGCCGGCCTGACCGAGGCGTACGCCGATCTGGCCGGGGTGCCGCTCGGGCTGTTGCCACCTGGAGCCGGAACACAGCCCGGGGCCGCCTCGGGGGAGACCCTGACCCTCGAAGCGGCCACCCCGGAGACGGTGCTGGTGGGGGTCGAAGCCCCCACGGCGCAGCGCGGAGGGTTGGTCGACCCCAGCCGGGCCGCGGGTTCCCAGGCCTGGGGCCAGGCCATCAACAGGGCTGTCGCCGGACGCGGGGCTGTCGGTACGCTCGTCGTCGACCTCGGCGGTTGCCCCGCCCGGGACGGCGGGGCAGGCCTGCTCGGCGCCCTCGGCGCCAGCGCGGACGTGCCACTGGACAGAGGGGTCGGCGGACTGGTCGGGATCACCACCCTCGATCTGGACCCCGCCCGTCGTGCCCTGGCCGGGGTCGGCCGGCTGATCGCCGTCGTGCCCGCCGACCAGGCGGACCGGGTGCTGCTCGGCATGCAGGGCGTCACTTCCCTCCATGGTGCGGCGCTCCGGGAGCAGGGCCTCCCGTGGGATCCCGCCGACCTGCTCGCCGCCGACGCGGCCCTGGGCCGGCTCGCCGGCCTGGCCGCCCCCGGTTTCACCGACGCCCCCGGACTGGGGGCCTGTGGCGGTGTCGCGTCCGCCCTGGCGGCGCTCGGTGCCACCGTGGTGTCCGGTTCCGCCTGGCTGGCGGGGGAGGCCGACCTGCGGGCGACACTCTCCGCCGCCGACGTGGTGGTCACCGGCAGCGGGGCCTACGACTTCGCCCACCGCGGTGGGGAGGCCGTCGGGACGGTCGCCGCGCTCGCCGCCGAGGTGATGCGGCCGGTGGTCGCCGTCGCCGGCTACGTCACCATCTCCGCGCGCGAGATGCGGGCCCATGGCCTCGAGGCGGCGTACGCCGTGCACGAGGGCGTACCGGGGCGGGCCGTCGACGTCGGCCGGGAGGACCTCGAGACGATGGGGGCCCGGGTGGCCCGTACCTGGGCCGGATGACCCCTGGGCCCGGGCCGCGATCGACCGGCCCGGTTCACCGACCGGGGCGGGGGGTTGGAAGCGCAGGAAGGTCGGCCTAAACTGATGGCGCGGTTGCCCGGTCAATCAGATCGACCGGCGCCCGCAAGCCGGACCGGATACCGCGTGCCGGACGACAGGAACCGGATGACAGCCAGACCCGCACCCTGACGGGTGGGATGGCCGGAGGAGAAGCGATATGACCGTGCAGAACGAGACCCTGGCCCAGGGCGTCATCCTGACCGACGGGGCCGCCGCCAAGGTGAAGTCCCTGCTGGAGAACGAGGGTCGCGACGACCTCGCCCTGCGCATCGCCGTACAGCCGGGTGGCTGCTCCGGCCTGCGCTACCAGCTGTTCTTCGACGAGCGTGAGCTCGAGGGTGACATCGTCAACCGGTACGAGGGCGTCAGCGTCGTGACCGACCGGATGAGCGCCCCCTACCTGTCCGGCGCGACCATCGATTTCATGGACACGATCGAGCAGCAGGGCTTCACCATCGACAACCCGAACGCACAGAGCTCCTGCGCCTGCGGCGACAGCTTCCACTGATCCGAAGAGCCTTCCGCCACGTGCCGGATCCCGGCACGTGTGCCACCCGGGGCCCCGTCCTTCTGGACGGGGCCCCGGGTCGTTCAAGCCCGGGTGCGGCGGAATTCCCGGGATCGAACAGTGACCCGCGTCACCTCGGGTCGGTACCGTGGTCACACGCCATTACGAGTGAGTATCGGCGCCACCCGCCGATGCCCAACTCGGTTAGTGTGGGAACGACCGAAAGTGGCAGCAGGGTTGCGCCCTGCCGCCTGTGTGTGATCGGAAGGGTGTGACGTGGGTCTGAAGGGATGGCGGCGGCCACGAACGTGGGCTGGCCTCGGTGCCTCGGGGCTGGCAATGCTGCTGGCCGGCTGCGGCGATGTGCGGCAAGGGGCTGGTCAGGGCCGGTACTTGGGTCTGCCCGAGCCTGCGAGCGATCGTGCTCCGGCTATGGGTGAGATGTACGTGGGTTCCTGGATCGCCGCCTTCATGGTCGGCGGGCTCGTGCTCGCGATCCTCATCTACAGCCTGATCCGGTTCCGGCGTCGTGATCCGCAGGAGGTGCCGCGCCAGGTCCGCTACAACCTGCCGCTGGAGTTCGTCTACACCCTCGTGCCGATCGTGATCGTCTGCACGCTCTTCTTCTACACGGTGAAGACGCAGAACCTGGTCCAGGCCAAGGCGGACTCGACCAAGGTCCACCAGATCGACGTGGTCGGCTTCAAGTGGTCCTGGGCCTTCAACTACATCGAGCAGAAGAACCCGGCCGTCGGGGCGAACGTCAACGCCATCGGCACCATCGAGTCGCCACCCACGCTGGTCCTGCCGGTCAACGAGCCGGTGCGGTTCAACCTCTACTCGCCCGACGTGATCCACTCCTTCTGGATCCCCGCCTTCTACTACAAGCTCGACGTGATCCCGGGTCGCTCGAACTCGTTCGACGTGACCCCGACCAAGGTCGGGACGTACGCCGGCAAGTGCGCCGAGCTCTGTGGCACCTACCACTCCGCCATGATCTTCAACGTCAACATCGTGCCGGTGGAGCAGTACAACGCCTACCTCAAGGGGCTGCAGGCCCAGGGTCGTACCGGCACGTTCTACGGCCCTCTGCAGGCCAACCCCCAGCTCCAGACCAAGGAGGGCAACTGACGATGACGACTCTCGCGCGCGTCGCCTCGACGTCTGATACCCGTGAGAAGCCCGCCGTGTCCACCGGGGCACGGATCATGGACTGGCTCACCACGACCGACCACAAGTTGCTCGGTCACATGTACCTGATCACGGCGCTGTTCTTCTTCGCCGTCGGCGGTGTCCTGGCCCTCTTCATGCGGGCCGAGCTGGCGAACCCGGGTCTGCAGTACCTCAACTACGAGACCTACAACCAGTTCTTCACCATGCACGGCACGATCATGCTGCTGATGTTCGCGACCCCGGCGTTCGCCGGTTACGCGAACGCGCTGGTGCCGCTGCAGATCGGTGCCCCGGACGTCGCCTTCCCGCGGCTGAACTCGTTCTCCTACTGGCTGTACCTCTTCGGGTCGATCACCGCCTGCCTCGGCTTCTTCACCCCCGAGGGTGCGGCCAGCTTCGGCTGGTTCGCGTACGCCCCGCTGTCGAACTCGATCAACACCCCGGGCGCCGGCGGTGACCTGTGGACGGCCGGCCTCTACCTGCTGGGCCTGTCCTCGATCTTGGGTTCGGTCAACTTCATCACCACGATCGTGACCCTGCGGGCGCCGGGCATGACCATGTTCCGGATGTCCATCTTCACCTGGACCGTCCTGGTGACCGGCATCCTGGTGCTGGTGACCTTCCCGGTGCTGGCCGCCGGTCTGATGGTCCTCTTCGCGGACCGTACGCTCGGCACCCAGATCCTGGACGCCGCCAACGGTGGCCCGCTGCTCTGGCAGCACCTGTTCTGGTTCTTCGGCCACCCCGAGGTGTACGTCCTCGCGCTGCCGTTCTTCGGGATCGCGTCGGAGATCGTGCCGGTCTTCAGCCGCAAGCCGATCTTCGGCTACGTCGGCCTGGTCATCGCCACCATCTCCATCGGTGGCCTGTCCTTCACCGTGTGGGCGCACCACATGTTCACCACCGGCGCGGTCAGCCTGCCGTTCTTCTCCTTCATGACGTACCTGATCGGTGTGCCGACCGGCGTGAAGTTCTTCAACTGGCTGGGCACGATGTGGGGCGGTTCGATCTCGCTCGACACCCCGCTGCTGTGGGTGATCGGCTTCATCACCACGTTCCTCTTCGGTGGCCTGACCGGCATCATGCTGGCTTCCCCGCCGCTGGACTTCCAGATGCAGGACTCCTACTTCGTGGTCGCGCACTTCCACTACACGCTGTTCGGCACGGTCGTCTTCACCTTCTTCGCCGGCCTCTACTTCTGGTGGCCCAAGTTCTTCGGGCGCATGCTCAACGAGACCTGGGGCAAGATCCACTTCTGGCTGACCTTCATCGGCTTCCACACCACCTTCCTCGTCCAGCACTGGCTGGGCATCGAGGGCATGCCGCGTCGCTACGCGGACTACCTGGTGACCGACCACTTCACCACGCTGAACCAGATCTCGACCGTGGGCGCGTTCATCACCGGCGTCTCCCTGCTGGCCTTCCTTTGGAACGTGTGGATCTCCCGCAACAACCCCCGCGTCGAGGTCGACGATCCGTGGGGCTGGGGCCGGTCGCTGGAGTGGGCCACCTCGTGCCCGCCGCCGCCGTTCAACTTCACCTCGCTGCCGAAGATCCGCTCCGAGGCCCCGGCGTTCGACCTGCACTACCCCGAGATCGCTCGGTCGATCCACGGCCACAGCCTGGATGACGAGCCCGCCGTTGCGACCAAGACCAAGGAGGTCACCAAGTGAAGGCTGAACAGTGGCTGTTCTGGGGGCTGGCGATCTACATCGGCGCGATGAGCCCGGTGTACGCCTTCGCCACCTGGAAGACCGAGGGCTACGTCGAGATCATCGGCACCGTCGTCCTCATCCTGACCTTCCTGTTCCTGGTCATGATCGGTTCCTTCGTGGCCGTCACCGGTCGTCGGATGGACCGTCGTGCTGAGGACCGCCTCGACGCGACCGTCGCCGAGGGCGCCGGACCGGTGGGCTTCTTCGCCCCGGCGAGCATCTGGCCCTTCTGGTGCGCGCTGGTCGTGATGTTCATGTTCATCGGCTGGATCTTCGGTCCCTGGATCACCATCATCGCCGCCGGTGTCGGCGTGTGGGCAGTGGCCGGCTGGTCGCTGCAGTTCTACCGCGGGGACTACGCGCACTGACGCGCAGCTGCCGAGGACACCGAAGGGCCCGGACGGTTTCGACCGTCCGGGTCCTTCGTCGTCGCGTCCTGTCGTGACGAGCTCGGCGCCGCTCTCACCAGCTCTGCAGCAGCGGGCGGCCCTCCTCGTAACCGGAGGTGGACTGGACGCCGACCACGGCCCGCTCGTGGAACTGGGCCATGTCGCGGGCACCGGCGTACGTGCAGCTGGAGCGTACGCCGGAGGTGATGAAGTCCAGCAGGTCCTCCACCCCCGGCCGGCGCGGGTCGAGGTACATCCGCGAGCTGGAGATGCCCTCCTCGAAGAGGCCGGCCCGGGCCCGCTCGAAGGCCCCGGAGCCGTGCGTACGGCTCCGCACGGCGCGTGAGGAGGCCATCCCGAAGCTCTCCTTGTACAGCCGGCCCTGCGAATCCACCTGCATCTCGCCGGTCGATTCGTGGGTCCCGGCGAACCAGGAGCCGATCATCACCGAGCCGGCGCCGGCAGCGAGGGCGAGGGCGACGTCGCGGGGGTGGCGTACGCCACCGTCGGCCCAGACGGCCCTGCCCTCGGCACGGGCGGCCTCGGCGCATTCCAGCACTGCGCTGAACTGGGGGCGGCCCACGCCGGTCTGCATCCGGGTCGTGCACATCGCGCCCGGCCCGACGCCGACCTTCAGCACGTCTGCCCCGGCGGCGACCAGGTCGAGCACCCCGGAGGTGGTGACGACGTTGCCGGCGACGATGGGGACGCGGCGGCCCGTACGGTCCGCGACCTCGTCACGGACCGTACGGACCGCCGACAGGGCCTGCAGCATCCGGTCCTGATGGCCGTGGGCGGTGTCGACGACCAGCACGTCGGCCTCCGAGGCGAGCAGGGCGCGGGTGCGGCTCTCCGCGTCGCCGCTGATCCCCACCGCAGCTCCGACCATCAGTCGGCCGAGGGCATCCGTCGCGGGCTGGTAGATCGTCGCCCGGACGGCGCTCTTGCGCGTCATGATGCCGAGGACGTGGTCCCCGTCGGCGATCACCACCACGTCCAGGTGGTTGTCCTCGAGGGTCTCGAAGACCGTCGTCGGGTCGGTGTCGGGCGGCAGGGTGAGGAAGTCGGTCCGCATCACCTCGTGGGCCTGGGCGAAGCGGTCGACGTCCGAGGCGTTCTGGGGCTCCAGCAGGCCGACCGCCCGCCCGTCGTCGATGACCACGGCGACGCCGTGTGCACGCTTGTGGATGACCGCCATGGCCTGGCCGACCGTGGTGTCGGGGGTGATGTGGATCGGCGTGTCGAAGACGGTGTGGGCGGACTTCACCCGCTGGATCGAGCGGTCGATCTGGTCGGTCGGGATGTCCTGGGGCAGGATCGCGATCCCGCCGCGGCGGGCCACCGTCTCGGCCATCCGGCGACCGGCGATGGCCGTCATGTTGGCCACGACGATCGGCAGGGGAGTGCCGATCCCGTCGGTGCTGGTGAGGTCGACATCGAAGCGCGACGTGACGTTGGACCGGCTCGGCGCCATGAAGACGTCGTTGTACGTCAGGTCGAAGGTGGGAGGGCTGGTGAGGAATCGCACGGGCCCATTGTCGCCCATCCGGTGCAGGCATGGGCGCTGCGGAGACCGGGACACGGACGGAGGGGCCCCCGCCAGACATGGCGGGGGCCCCTCCGGGTGATGCGGTGGAAGCCGATCAGTGCTTCTCGGAGCCCTCCAGCTCACGAGCGGCCTCGGACTCGACCTCGTCGGTCTCGTGCCCCTCGTCGTGGCCGTGGGCGTGGGCCGCCTCGAGCTCCTCGCGGGTGGGGGTCGGGATGTTACCCTCGGCCCACCACCGGGACGCGCGGGCGCGGGCCTTCGAGACGTTCTTGCCGTCCCGCTGGACGCCGCGGGCGTCGGTCTCCGGACCGGACTCCAGTTCCTGCGGGTAGTCCTCGGAGGTGAGGGTGTACGCCTCGTCCTGGCTGATGGCCACGTGCTCCTCGACGTAGCCGCCCTCGGCGTTGCGGTACATGTCGCCGGACGGCGAGCCGTGCAGCAGACGCTCGTGGTCGTTCTTCTTCAGGCCGAGGCAGATCCGCTTGGTCACCCAGAAGGCGATCACCGGCACGATGAAGATCGCGAACCGCAGGAACCAGGAGATCGCGTTCAGCGACAGCTTGAAGTGGGTGGCGATCAGGTCGTTCGCGCCACCGAACTGGAGCAGCAGCATGAAGGTGATGATCGCGACGCCGAACGCGGTCCGGGTCGGGTTGTCATGCGGGCGCTCGAGCAGGTTGTGCGACCGGGTGTCACCGGTGAACCAGGCCTCGATCCAGGGCCACAGCGCCATCACGGTGAAGAAGGCGCCGAGGAGGATCACACCGGGGATGAAGATGTTCCACGACCAAGTGGTGTGGCCCCAGTGGGACTCCCAGCCCGGCATGATGCGGACCGCACCCTCGACCCAGCCCATGTACCAGTCCGGCTGGGAACCGGCGGTGACCTGGCCCGGGTTGTACGGGCCGTACGTCCAGACCGGGTTGATGGTGACCAGCGCGCCGAACAGCGTGATGACACCGAACACGAGGAAGAACAGGCCACCGGCCTTGGCGGTGTAGACCGGGAAGGCCGGCTCGCCGACGGCGTTGGTCTCGGTCCGGCCCGGGCCGGGGAACTGGGTGTGCTTGTAGTAGGCCACCAGACCGACGTGAACGGCCAGCAGGGCGAGGATCAGGGCCGGGATCAGCAGGATGTGCACCATGTAGAGACGGGACACGATGAGGTCGCCGGGGAACTCGCCGTTGAAGACGAAGAACTCGACCCAGGTGCCGATCAGCGGGATGGAGCGCATCAGGCCGTCGGCGAACCGCAGGCCCGTGCCGGACAGCAGGTCGTCGGGCAGCGAGTAGCCGGAGAACCCGGCCATCGTGCCCAGGAACAGCAGGCCGACGCCGAGGATCCACTGGATCTCGCGGGGCTTGCGGAAGGCGCCGGTGAAGAACACCCGGGCGGCGTGGGCGAAGGCCGACGCCACGAACAGCAGCGCGGCCCAGTGGTGCATCTGGCGCAGCAACAGGCCGCCTCGGACGTCCATCGAGATGTGGATGGTCGACTCGAAGGCCTGCGACATCATCAGGCCCTTCATCAGCTGGTACGAACCGGTGTACTCGACCTCGGCCATCGACGGCTTGAACCAGATGGTGAGGAAGACGCCGGTCAGCAGCAGCACGACGAAGGACCACATCGCGATCTCGCCGATCAGGAACGACCAGTGGTTCGGGAAGACGTAGCGCAGACCGAACTTGCCCAGGCCGGCGATCCCCAGCCGGTCGTCCATCCAGCCGGCCAGCGGGCCGCGCTTGACCATGGCCGGGGGCAGGTCGATGTCCTTCGCGGAGGCGGTGCGCGTCGTGGTGGCGGCACTGCCCGGGTCGCGGGACTCAGAGACGGAGGTGGGCTTGGCCATCACGCGTCACCTTCCTTGAAGTCGTTGCGGGAGTCGCGCTCGAAGAAGCTCGGGCCCACCGGAACGGTGAAGTCCTGCGTCGCGATGAGGTAGCCCTCGGTGTCGACGCCGATCTTGAGCTGGGGCAGCGAGCGGGCCGCGGGGCCGAAGACCACGTGGCCCGAGTTGCCGAGGTCGAAGGTCGACTGGTGGCAGGGGCACAGCAGGTGGTGCGTCTGCTGCTCCCACAGGGTGATCGGGCAGCCGACGTGCGTGCAGATCTTCGAGTAGCAGAGGATGCCGGACACCTGCCAGTCCTTGCGGGAGGCAGGGATGTTGATCGAGGCCGGATCCATCCGGACGACGATGATCGACGACTTGGCCTTCTCCTGCTGGTACTCGACGCCGTGGAAGTTCTCGAGGTTCTCCGGCTGGGCGTTGATCAGCTGGCCGATCTCGACATCGGAGGCCTTGATCGGCTTCCAGCTGATGTCGTTCACCAGGCGGATCGGCTTCTGCGGGGTCGCCTCGGCGAAGATGGTCCGCTCGATGGTCTGGGCCCGCTTGCGGGCCGTGGGCCACGGACCCATGTCGGCGAGGGTGATCACCAGCGGCAGGGCGAACAGGCCCAGCGCGCCGCCGAGGCTGCCCATCACGAACTTGCGCCGGGCGATGCCGGAGTCGCGGACGCCCTCGCTCAGCATCACCATCGCGTCGGTGCGGGTCTGGTCGTCGGAGTACGGGGCGTGCCGCTCCTGGATCAGCTCCTCGTCGCTCATGATGTTGCGGGCCCAGGTGATCGCACCGACACCGATGAGGAAGATCGCCAAGCCCATCGTGGTCCCGAAGACCACGTTGTGCAGCGAGGACTCGAAGGATCCGAACTGGATCTTGATGCCGAGCGGGATCGCGAAGTACGACACCAGCGAGGCCAGTGCGGCGAGCGCCGAGACGGCGAAGGCCACGACGACACGGCCCTCCGCGTGCTTGTCCGCATGGGGGTTCGTGGAGACCCAGCTGGGGACGTGTGGCTCGAGGCCCGGATCGTCCACCGGCCGCTGGATCTGGTTGGTGTTGTCGTTCACTTGGAACGTGCTCCCTTCGAGGTGATCCAGGCGGCGAGCACGATCAGACCGCCGACGCCGATGACCCAGGCCCACAGGCCCTCGGTCACGGGGCCCATGCTGCCGAGGGACAGACCGCCCCCGCTGCTGGCCTCGCCACCGTTGACGCTCTTCAGGTAACCGATGATCTCCGCGGCGTCCTGGTCGGTGATGACGCTCTTCGAGAAGACCGGCATCTGCTGAGGACCGATGCGCATGGCTTCATAGATGTGCACCGCGTCCACGTTGGCGAGCGAGGGGGCGAACTTGCCGTTCGGCAGCGCGCCACCCTTGCCGGAGATGTTGTGGCAGGCCGAGCAGTTCGTCCGGAACAGCTCGCCACCACGGGCGATCTCCTCGTCGGTCAGCTTCGTCGGGTCGACGACCGTGGCGTCCGGGATCGCCGGGCCGGGGCCCAGGGTGGCGACGTACGCCGAGATCGCGGCGATCTCGTCCTGGGAGAACTCCGTCTTCTTCTTCGGGGCCTGCTGGCCCGGGCGGGCCATCGGCATCCGGCCGGTGCCCATCTGGAAGTCGACGGACGCGGCGCCGACACCGACCAGGGACGGGCCCTGGGTCGTGCCCTCACCGTTCAGGCCGTGGCAGGAGGAGCAGGACACCTGGAACAGCGCCTTGCCCTGCTCGACCTGCTGCGACAGGCCGGGGGCGGCGGAAACCCGGGTGCCCGGCATGACGAGCGCGTACACGGCTCCGACCAGGAACAGGGCGAGCACCAGGATGAGTGGCTTGGCAGCCGGGTGTCGCCTCCGCGTGGACAGATACTTCACAGCAATGTGCCTCTCTGTGGTTGGGGGTCCGTGACGCTCGTCAGTGCAGGAAGTAGATCACCGAGAACAGGATGATCCACACCACGTCGACGAAGTGCCAGTAGTACGACATGGCGATCGCGCTGACCGCCTGCTCGTGCGTGAAGGTCCGCGCCAGGTAGGTGCGGGCCGTGATGAAGAGGAAGCCGACGAGGCCGCCGAGCACGTGCAGACCGTGGAAGCCCGTGCCGAAGAAGAAGACCGAGCCGTACGCGAACGACTGCGGGGTGAGGCCCTCGGAGGCGAGGGTCGCGTACTCCATGATCTGGCCGGAGATGAAGAAGGCGCCCATCATGAAGGTGAGCGTGTACCACTCGCGCATGCCCCAGCCTCCGACGTTCAGGAGGGACCCGGTCCGCTTCACGCGTCCGTGCTCTGCGGCGTGCACGCCCAGCTGGCAGGTGACCGACGACAGCACCAGGACGACGGTCACGGCGACCGCCTTGGGCACGTCGAGCCACTCGGCCGGGGTCCAGCCGCCGGTGCCGGCGGCTGCGTGGATGTTCCGCATGTTGAAGTACGCCGCGAAGATCGCAGCGAAGAACATGAGCTCGGACGCCAGCCAGATCCACATGCCCACGGCGAGCGGATCTGGGCGGCCCGGAATGCCGCGGAGTCGGGTGTTGGGGACGGAATGGAGGGCTCCGGTGGGAATGGCCCGCCCAGCGCCCATCAAGTCAGATGAAGAAGCCACGTGTGCATTATTGCCGTAATCAGTGCCCTGCGCTCCCCGTCGCGGCCTCGGAACGGGTTTGGTTGGGTGATCGTTACGTGGACCCCATGGAAGAGGGTGGATCCCGGTGGGCACGAGGATTTGGGTGTGTCGGCCGTCACTTTTGACGGTGCCTGATCTTTGCCGTCAGGCGGCACGAGGAGTCGGGCGGGGTGGTATGCGACCGGGCGCCGCCGGACCCTCGGTGTGCTGACGCTACGATGCACGTGTTCGCTGGAACCCGAGTCCCGAGGAGGGCAGATGAGCGCAGATGCGTCGGCCGGAGACAAGACGGTGACGGTCCTGCTGTACTCCGATGACCGTCAGGTGCGTGAGAGCCTGAAGCTGGCTCTGGGGCGCCGTGTGGCCGCCGATCTGCCCGAGGTCGTGATCATCGAGACCGCCACCCATGCGGCCGTCGACGGTGCGATCCGACAGGGCGGTGTCGATCTGGTCATCCTGGACGGCGAGGCCGCGCCCGCCGGCGGGATGGGGATCTCCAAGCAGTTCAAGGAGGAGATCGCCGACTGCCCGCCGATCCTGCTGCTGGTGATCCGCAAGGACGACGCCTGGCTGTCGGCGTGGTCGCTGGCCGATGCGGTCGAGCGGTACCCGATCGACCCGGTGACGTTCCCCGACGTCGCGGCGGGTCTGTTGCGCAAGCGCCTGCAGGTCGCCGGCGCCTGATCGTTCCGGTGCCGACGCCCGGCCGCCCCGTCACAGGGCGGCCGTGGTGGCCGACCCGATCCCGACCGGTCCGCGACCCGGGCCGGTGCACTGACGTCCGTACGACCCGACCGGGGTCCGGAGGCACTGAGGAGGAGTGACATGACCACAGGGAGTTTCAGCTGGCCGGACGTACTGACCGGCTTGCTGAGGGGCGAGAACATGGCGCCGGAGGCCACCGCGTGGGCGATGCGCGAGATCCTCGGGGGCAACGCCACTCCGGTGCAGATCGCCGGTTTCGCGGTCGCGCTGCGGGCCAAGGGGGAGACCGTCGACGAGGTCGCCGCCCTGTCGGACGTGATGCTGCAGTTCGCCCGCCCGGTTCACGTGGCGACCCGGGCGGTCGACGTCGTCGGGTCGGGCGGTGACCGTGCCAACACGGTCAACGTTTCCACCATGTCGGCCGTCGTCGCCGCCGCCGCCGGAGCGAAGGTGATCAAGCACGGCAACCGGGCCGCCTCGTCGATGTGCGGCACGGCCGACTGCCTGGAGGCCCTCGGCCTGATCCTCGACCTGGCGCCGGAGAAGCAGCAGCAGGTGATGGACGAGGAGGGCATCGTCTTCCTCTTCGCGCCGCTCTACCACGGCTCCCTGAAGTACGCCGCGACCTCGCGCCGCGAACTGGGCATCTCGACGATCTTCAACTACCTCGGCCCGCTGTCCAATCCGGCCCGGCCCCAGGCCCAGGCGATCGGCATCGCCAACGAGACGATGGCCGGCCTGCTCGCCGGGGTGCTCGCCCAGCGCGGCAACCAGGGCATGGTCTTCTACGGCGGCGACGGGCTCGACGAGCTCACCACCACCACCGCCTCGAAGATCTGGCTGATCAGGGACGGGCGTGTGGTGGCGACCCGCCTCGACCCGCTCGACCTGGGCATCGCCCGGGCGCAGAAGTCCGACCTGGTCGGCGGGAAGCCGGAGGTCAACGCCGCGATCGTCCGGGAGACCTTCGGCGGCAGGCCCGGACCCGTCCGGGACATCGTCACCCTCAATGCGGCCGCCACGATCCTGGCGTACGACGGCCCGGACCTCGACGCCGACGTCACCGAGCAGTTCGCCGCGTACGTCGAGCGTGCCCGGGAGGCCATCGAGTCCGGCCGGGCACTGGCCCGCCTGGACAGCTGGATCGCGACCACCCGGCGACTGGCCGCCGAGTAGCCCGATCGGGCGCCGACCGCCTCAGAGCAGCCCCGGCCCCGCCGCGTCGAACAGCAGTGACGCGGCGGGGCCGAGCCACATCCACGGGCCGTACGCGAACGGGCCGCGGCGGCCGGTCAGCGAGCGGGCGATGCCCCACAGCGCCCCGAGCAGACTGCCGGCCACCAGCGCCACCCACCAGCCGGTCCACGACACCGAGGCGCCGAGGGCGCCGATCAGCGGGCTGATCCGGACGTCGCCGAAACCCAGGCCGCGTCCCGTACGCCACAGGACGAGGTAGAAGAGGCCGCTGGCCAGCGCCCCGAGCAGCACCCGGACCAGGTCGGCCGGCGCGGCTGCGGCTCCGGGCAGCGGGAGGAACGCGAGCCCCACGGCGCCCAGCCCGAGTCCCCAGACCGCCCGGGTGAGCCGCAGCGGGAGCCAGGTCGTCCGCGCGTCGATCGACACCAGGCCGGCGAAGGCGGTGGACCAGACCAGCCAGAGCGGCAGCCAGGGTGCCGGTGCCAGGGCGAGCGCCGTCAGCGACGCGGCGGCCGCCAGTCCGCCGCAGGCCAGGGCGAAGCCGCGGGTGGCCAGCGCGGGGTAGTCCGGCGCGACGTCGCCGGACAGGTCGACCGCCGTCCCCCCGGGCAACCGGCGCAGCACCGGGCCGGACAGCGCCGCGACCAGGGCGCCGAGGCCCGCGGCCCCGGTCAGGGTGACCAGCAGGGGCGGGGCCGCGATCATCCCGGCCCGCCGGGGCCGCTCCCGCGGGGAGCGGGCGCGGACGAAGGGCGGGGAGCCGCGATGGCCCTCCGCCCTTCATCGTGCGGCGTCGGTGGGACCGGCGCCGAGGGATCGCCGATCAGCGTGTCGCCTTGGTGAAGCCGGCCGCGGAGGCCGCCTCCTCGGTGGCGAACCAGACGTCGGTGACGGTCCGGTTGTAGGAGTCGGAACCGGCCAGGTGGTACTTCATCGACCGGGGGTTGCCCTTGATGGTGAAGCCCTCCGGCGGCTCGGTGCCGACGTAGGAGTCGGGGCCGTAGCTCGTCGCGGTGTCGGTCGACACGGCCCGGTCCGCCTCGGTGATGCCGCCGCCCTCGCCGATCATCTCGGCCTCGGCCTCGGCGGTCTCCTCGTCCATCTCCTCGTCGGTGTCGGCCGGCTCGGTCGCCGCCTGCTCGGTGGGCTCCTCGGCGGGGGCCGGGGCGGTCGGGGCGGGCGCGGGTGCCGGCGGGGTGGGCTGGTAGTTCTGCCAGGCGTCCTCCTTCGGCGAGCCGAGCTTCTTCGCGATGACGAAGCCGATGCCGACCACGCCGGTGAGGATCAGCAGCACCTTCCAGAAGCCGCCGCCGCGCCTGCCCTCGCGCTTGGCCAGCTTCGCCTCCGCCTTCGCCAGCTCGGCCTCGGCCCGGGCGAACTTCTTGGCGGCCGCCCTGGCCTGCCGGCGGGACACCTTCTTCGCGGTGGCGGCGACCGCAGCGGACTCCTCGGCGACGCCTGCTACCGCGTCGGAGGCCTTGTCCAGCAGCTTCTCGGCCCGGGGCACGACGTCCTCCTTGATCCGGGTCGCCGCCTCCTCGGCCAGTGGGCCGACGGCGAGCAGTGCCTCCTCGACCCGGGGGGCCAGCGTCTCCAGCGTGCCGCGGGCGCCGGCGATGCCGCGTACCTTGGCCTCGTGGGCGACAGGGGCCAGTCGGGCCTGGGCCTCCGCAGCCACCGGCGCCAGCCGGACCTGGGCCTCGTGGGCGTACTCGGTGATGATGTCCTGGGCCTGCTGCCCGCGCTCCTTGGCCTGCTGGGCGAGCGGTCCGAGCTTGGCCTGGGCGGAGGCCGCGATCGGGGCCACCCGGTGCTGGGCGCCGGCGACTGTGGCGGCACCGGCCTCGCGTACCTGGTCGACGTAGGGGGTGGCGGCCTTGATCGCCGCGTCGACGGCGTCGACGCCGACCTCGCGTACCTGGTCGACGTAGGGGGTGGCGGCCTTGATCGCCGCATCGACCGCGTCGACGCCGACCTCGGTGAGGGACTTCGGCACCTCGGCCTCGATGACGACCTTCTGGGTGTTGCGCTTCACTCTTGCCTCCGAACTCGTCTGTCCGCGTCGTTGACGTCCGGGCACGCACCCGCGGACGGGCGGCGCCGTGGGGCGTACGTCCAGCGTAGCGACCGCCCCTGCACAACAGACGGATTTGCGCAGGGTTCTTGGTGGCCGGCCGACGATCGCCGGTCCCGGCACGTGACGACGGTCGCAGGCGTCGTCGTTGTCCCCCGCCCCGGGCGTGACAAGATGGACGGGACATGACCGTGTCGTCGGGTCGCCACCCGTCGACCCGACGAGAGGAAGCTCGTGGGCAACTCCACTGCAATCCTGCACACCAACCATGGGGACATCTCCATCACCCTGTTCGACGACAAGGCCCCCAA
This sequence comes from uncultured Propionibacteriaceae bacterium, assembly GCA_964402325.1. Taxonomy (GTDB): domain Bacteria; phylum Actinomycetota; class Actinomycetes; order Propionibacteriales; family Propionibacteriaceae; genus Raineyella. Next base: position 19,728 of record CAYOBI010000015.1, read on the forward strand.
GACCGTGGCCAACTTCGTCGGCCTGGCCGACGGGACCAAGGAGTACGTCGACGCCACGTCCGGGGCGCGGGTGACCGGACGGTTCTACGACGGGCTCACCTTCCACCGGGTCATCCAGGGCTTCATGATCCAGGGCGGATGCCCGCTGGGCACCGGCACCGGCGATCCCGGCTACAAGTTCGCCGACGAGATCCACCCCGAACTGGCCTTCACCAAGCCCTACCTGCTGGCGATGGCCAATGCCGGCCCCAACACCAACGGCTCCCAATTCTTCATCACCGTGGACCAGACCCCGTGGCTCAACCGCAAGCACACCATCTTCGGTGAGGTGGCCGACGAGGCGTCGCGCACGGTCGTCGACGAGATCGCCGCGGTCCGGACCGGACGCGCGGACCGCCCGGTCGAGCCGGTCGTGATGGAGTCCGTCGAGATCATCGCGGGCTGATCCGGCCGTGTCCCAGCAGATGGGGAGCCCGGGCCTCGACGGCCCGGGCTTCCGCCCCTGTTACCGGCATCCCGGGCGGATGACCGGCATCACCTGTCAGCGATGCGGTCGGCCGATCTGCGGTGAATGCATGATCCAGGCCTCCGTCGGGTTCCAGTGCCCCGAGTGCGTCGCCCGGGGACGCTCCCAGGAGCGCAGCACCCGGACCACGGCCCGGCGCACCCGGCCGCGCGGCGGTGCCGGGCGGTTCAGGCTGCGCGAGCAGAGCGGGACCGTGCTGCTGATCGGCCTGATCGTCCTCATCCAGGCCGCCGACTCGCTCACCCTCAACCGTGTCCTGGGGCTGCTGGCCTACCAGGGCAGTGCCGTGCTGTCCGGCGAGGTGTGGCGGCTCGTCACCCACGTCCTCGTCTCGGGCGGGATCCTGTCCCTGGTCATCAACGGCTTCGTGCTGTGGATGTTCGGCCGGACGATGGAGATGATGTGGGGCCGCTGGCGCTTCCTGGCGACCTACTTCCTGGCCGGCCTCGGTGCGGCGGTGCTGATGCTCGCCGCCGGGCCGACGAGCGTGGTGCTGGGGGGAGCCTCCAGCTCGATCATCGGCCTGCTGGCGGCCAACGCCGGTGGCAAGTTCCATCAGCGGGAGGACGCCCGGGCGGACCTCGTCCTGCTGGCGATCCTGGTCGCGTTCAGCGTCTTCACCGCCCCGGTCCTGGTGGTCGCCGACGTCGGGGCCATCCTCGCCGGTGGCGCCTGCGGCTGGCTGTGGATGACCGAGCCGCGCGTCAGCGCCGGTGGCCGGCGCGGTGGGCGGCTGACCGCCTCCGACCGGCTGCACCTGCGCGGGGCGCTGCTGGTGGCGGCCGTGTGCGTGGCCGTGGCGGCGGTGGCCTTCTTCGTCCGCTGACGTCCTCGTGGGGGCCCGGACGGGCCCCCACGAGGCGCCGCCGCCGGTCAGCTGCCGAGGCTGAAGGCGGCCTCCAGGTCGTGCTTGGAGAAGGCGCGGAACGCGATGTGGGTCTCGGTCTCGATGATCCCGTCGACCTTGTTGAGGCGGTCCGAGACCACCGCCGACAGGTCGTCGAGCTCGCGGACCCGCACCATCGCCACCAGGTCGATCGCCCCGGTGACGGAGTAGACCTCGGTCACACCGTCAAGATCGGCGATCTCCTGGGCGACCTCGGGGATGCGGTCGGTTTCGGCGTTGACGAACACGATTGCGGTGACCATGGGCGTCATCCTAATCTGCGGGGCCGTCCGTCACCGTGCGGGAGGGAACAGCGTCCTCGGGTCTCAGCCCGGCCAGCACCCGGGGCAGGTCGTCGGTGGCGACGGTGGTCCGCAGCGGCCACATCCAGTCGCCCCGGACGTCGATGAGGCGTACGCCGGGCTGCTCGAGCCAGGCGGCGACCAGTTCGGTCTCCTCGGGGAAGGCCGCCGCGCCGTAGGCCGGCTCCGGGACCGACTCCGCCAGCAGCACCGCCTCGTCGGCCACCCGGACCGCCGACTCCCCGGGACGGGTCCGCGCGGAGCCCGCCAGCCGCCCGTACCGCACGACGTGGATCTCCCACCCCGGCCGGCCGGCCGCCCCGGCGGGCGCGAACGTCTCCGTCGTCCGGCGGGCGGCGACGAGCTGGGGGCACCCGGCGAGGGAGGTGATCCGGTGGTGCCGCCGGCTGGTGTCCAGGTAGCCCTGCAACCGGGCCTGCACCTCGCCGGCCTCCTCATAGCGCTGCTGGTCACTGAGCGGGCCGATCCGACCGGCGTGCGCCCGCAGCACCGCGTCGACGTCGCCGGACATCGCCGCTGCCACCCGGCCGACCAGTGCGCCGTACAGGTCGGGGGAGATCCGGTGGTCGCAGGGGGCCGGGCAGCGCCCCATCTCGGCCAGCGCGCAGGCGCCGGTCGGGCGACGTACGCTCAGCCGGGTCGTGCACCGGCGGACCGGGAACGACTCCTGGAGTGCCTCGACGACCGCCTGGGCCGACTCCCGGCCGGGGAAGGGGCCGAACCGCACCTTCGCCCCGGGTTCGCGGACGATCGACAGTCGCGGGTACGCCTCGTCGGTGAGGACGATCCAGACCGGGTGGGCGGCCCGCTTCGAGCGCCGGTTGTACCGCGGCTGGTGGCTGGTGATCAGGCGCAGCTCGCGCACCTTCGCCTCCAGGGGCGTACGGCACTCGACGCAGGAGACGCCCTCGGCCTGGCGGATCATGTCCTCCATCCGGGCGCGGCGCTCCGAGGCGGTGAAGTACCCCTGGACCCGGCGGCGGATGTCGACGCTGGTGCCGACGTAGAGGATCTCCCGGGGCTCCGGCTGCCCTGTCCCGGGGAGCGGCTCGGCCGGCGGCGTCCCGGCGGCGGGGGGCCGGGTGTCGGCGCGGTGGAACCAGTACACGCCCGGGGCGTGCGGCAGGTCCTTGGCCCACGGGGCGCGTTCGCGGCGGACCGGGGAGACCGGGCGCATCATCGCGACCAGGTCCTGCAGGGTCGTGACGCCACGGTTGCCGACCCGGGCGATCAGATAGTGCAGCAGGTCGACGGTCGCCCGGACGTCCTCCAGGGCCCGGTGGGTCGGGGTGGTGTCGGCGCGGACGTGGGCGGCGAGCGTGCCGAGCGCGTAGTTGCGCACCTCGGTGCGCGGGATGATCCGGCGGGCCAGCGCCAGGGTGTCCAGCACCTGCCGCGGACGCCAGGGGTAGCCCAGCCCGTCGCAGCCCCGGCGCAGGAAGCCCATGTCGAACCGTGCGTTGTGGGCGACCAGCACGCAGCCGTTGCTGAACTCGAGGAAGGCCGGCAGCACCGACGGCAGGGTCGGCGCGCCGCGGAGCAGCCTCGGGGTGATGCCGGTCAGGGCGCTGATCCCGGCCGGGACCGGGCGCTCGGGATCGACCAGGGTCTGGAACTCCCCGACCACCTCGCCGGCCCGGACGTGCGAGGCGCCGATCTCGGTGATCGCGGCGTCCCGGCCGGTGCCGGTGGTCTCCAGGTCGACGACGCAGAAGTCGACCCCCGACAGCGGCTCGCCCAGGTCGTCGAACGACGGCTGCAGGTCGGCGGCCGCGCCGGGCGGGCCGTCGAGGGGGAGCTGGGTGATCACGGACAGCAGGCTAGGAGGGGACACTGACAGTGCCCGGACCCGCGCCGGACCCACCTATCCTGGGGCCGGACGCGGCATCGGGCCGCAGGGGCGAGGAGGACGGGTGCAGTACTCGGATGCCTCGGGGGCCCGCCGGGCGGCAGGGGTTCTGGTCGCCGTGCTCGCGGCCGCCCTTGTCCTGGTCACCGTCGCGGCACCCGCCCCGGTCGGCACCGTGTCTCGCGCCGGCACCGCGTCTCTCGCTGGCACCGTGTTCCACACCCGGGCCGGCCCCGTGCCGTCGTCCCACTCCACCCGGCTTCCGGACGGCAGCGTCGTGGTCTGCGCGGCTGCCGCCGACTGCGGGCTGTGGGCGACGGCCCTGGCGGGGGCCGAGGCCGCCCTCGATCCGCTGCTGCCGGCGCTGCCGCCGGTCGGTGGCCTCACCGTCGTCGCCCCGACGGCCGCCGGCCAGGCGGCGATCCTCGGTGTCCCGGTGACCGCCCGCCCCGCAGCGACCACCCTCGTGGTCGACGAGGCGATGGTCGCCTCGGGGGTCGCCCCCGCCGACCAGCGTGGCCGGACCTGGATCGTGGTCGGGCCCGACCTTGCGCGGACAGCTCTCGCCGGCAGCGGCGGCGACCTGCCGCGGCAGGTCCTGACCCACGAGCTCGTGCACGCCCGGACGCGGGCGGCGCTGTTCGACGGGCCGCTGTGGGTGGAGGAGGGCTACGCGGTCGCGCTCACCCATCGGGCCCTGGGCCCGGCGGCGGGGCCGGTGCCGCCGGCGGGCGCGGGCCGGCCGGACTGGCCGTCGGACGACTGGGTGCCGCGGAGCCTCGACGACTATGGCGTCGCCGGGCAGGTCGTCACCGACCTCGCCGCCCGCATCGGCTGGGCCGGCGTGGCAGGCTGGTACGCGGCATCGGAGGCGGGCACCGGATCGCCCGCCGCGGCCCGGGCGGAGCTCGACCGTCGGGCCGTGATGGACGAGCGGGGTTGAGGAGACGGACATGCCCGGAGTGCAGCAGCGGCCGGCGATCGGCATCGACATCGGCGGGTCGAAGGTGGCGGCGGCCGTCGTCGGGCCCGACGGGCGGCTGTCGGGACGTCGTACGGTCCCCACGCCCACCGACCGGGCGGACGCCGTCGAGGAGGCGATCGTCGGCCTGGTCGGGGCCCTGGCGGGAGCGCACGACGTCTGTGCCGTCGGGATCGGTGCCGCCGGCTGGGTCGACGAGACCCGCCGGATCGTACGGTTCTCACCGCACCTGGCCTGGCGCAACGAGCCGCTGGTGGCGCGCCTGGAGAACCGCCTGGACCTGCCGGTGGTGGTCGACAACGACGCCAACGCCGCGGCCTGGGGCGAGTACCGGTTCGGCGCCGGGCAGGGCAGCAGCAGCTTCGCGATGATCACCCTCGGCACCGGCATCGGCGGTGGCCTGGTCCTGGACGGCGAGGTGCATCGCGGCCGCTGGGGTGTGGCCGGCGAGTGGGGCCACCTGTGCGTCGTACCCGACGGGCAGATCTGCCCGTGCGGCAACCGTGGCTGCTGGGAGCAGTACTGCTCCGGCGAGGCGCTGCGGCGCGAGGCCGTCGCCCTGGCCGGGACCGGGTCCCCGCGGGCCCTGCCGTTGCTGGACCGGGTGGGCCAGGACGCCGGGGCGATCCGCGGCTTCCACGTCACGGCCGCGGCGCTGGCCGGCGACCCCGCCTGCGAGGAGATCCTCACCGGGGTGGGCGAGTGGCTGGGCCGCGGGCTGGCCGGGCTGGCCGCGATCCTCGACCCGGAGCGGTTCGTCATCGGCGGCGGGGTCAGCGAGGCGGGGGAGAAGCTCCTCGGCCCCGCGCGGGTCGCCTTCGCCCGGCACCTCACCGGCCGCGGGTTCCGGCCGATGGCCGAGATCCTGCCCGCCCGGCTCGGCAACGACGCGGGTCTGGTCGGCGCCGCGGACCTCGCCCGCCGGGGCGTGGCCGGCGCCTGAGCGTGCCCGGTCAGCGCCGGGTGGTGAACCGGTCGAAGAAGTCCGCGGTCCCGGCCTGGATCTGCGCCGAGTCGTTGTCCAGCGTCGCCACGTGGTAGGAGTCCGCCAGCATCCGTACGGTCAGGTCGCACGGCGCCCCGCGCAGCAGGCCGAGCGAGGCGTCGTCGACCACGTGGTCGACCGTCGAGCGGAACACCAACGTGGGCGCGGTCAGCCGGTCCAGGTGCGCCACCACGTCCTGCCACATCTGCCGCATCGAGTTCGCGGCGGCCAGCGGGGACCGGTCGTACGCGTACTCGCGTCGGCCGGGGTGCTTGATGTCGCCCGAGACGCCGCGGATCGAGGGGACGATCCGGGACAGCAGCGGCAGCAGCAGGTAGGTCCGGTCGAAGGTGGCGATCGACGGGTTGACCAGCGCGACCGCCGGGATCTCCGGGTGGCGCTCGGCCAGCCGGATCGCCAGCGCGCCGCCCATCGACATCCCGCCGACGAACACCACGTCGTGCGTGGCCGCCAGCCGGACGTACTCCTGCTCCTCGCGGTCGTACCAGTCGGTCCAGGTGGTCCGGTTCATCTCGCGCCAGGTTGTGCCGTGGCCGGGCAGTCGCGGCACCGACACGTCGTAGCCGCGGGCGGCCAGGTGCTCGGCCCAGGGCCGCAAGGACGACGGGGTACTGGTGAACCCGTGGCAGAGCAGCACGGCGCGGGAGCCGGGCGCGCCGCCGGCCGCGGGCAGGCGGTAGCCCTGGGACTCCGGGTTCACCGTGACGACCGGCCGTACGGGGCGGTTGACCATGCTCCGACTGTAGCCGGATCGGGCGGTCCCGGCGGCGCCCCGCTCGAGGTCGACCGGCGCCGGTCGGGATAGGCTGAGCTGTCCGCAGACCCGGGCCCAGCGCGGCGTACGGGTCGGTCCCCAGCACCGGAGGTCCCCCGTGTCCCAGATGGCGTACTCGCTCTTCAAGCGCCTGCTGTTCCGCCCGGCGATCCGAGGGCTGTGGCGTCCCTGGATCGAGGGCGACGAGAACATCCCCGCGGTCGGGCCGGCGCTGATGGCGAGCAACCACATCTCGGCCGGCGACACCGTGATGCTGCCGGCGATGATCCGCCGCCGGATGGTCTTCCCGGCCAAGGCCGAGGCCTTCCACGGCAAGGACCCCTGGTCGCGCACGGTGGCCTGGTTCCTCAAGGCGGTCGGGATGCACCCGATGGACCGGTCCGGCGGCCGGGCCAGCGCCGAGAGCCTGGTCGAGGTGTCGGAGGTGCTCGGCGAGGGCGACCTGCTCGGCATCTACCCCGAGGGCACCCGGTCGCCCGACGGCCGGCTCTACAAGGGCAAGACCGGCGTCGCCCGGCTGGCCCTGCACTCGGGCGCCCCGGTGATCCCGGTGGCGATGATCAACTCCCAGCTGGTCAAGGGCCCGTTCGGCATCCCGCTGATGCGCCGGCCCGGCATCCGGATCGGCCGTCCGCTGGACTTCTCCGAGTACCGGGGCCGCGACAACGACCGCCAGGTGCTGCGTTGGATCACCGACCGGGTGATGGCTGCGATCGCCGAGCTGTCCGGCCAGGAGTACGTCGACGTCTACGGCACCAGCGTGAAGTCGGGCAACTTCACCCCCGAGCAGCTTGCCGCCAAGGTGCTGGCCCGCCCCGGCCTGAACACCCCCAAGCCGCCGGTCGAGGTGGCACCGCCGGCTCGGGAGTCCTGAGGCGCCGGGCGGGACGGGCCCGCGGCCGCGATTCCCGGGACGGCACGGGAGTGTGGGCGTGACCGCCTAGACTCGATCGCGTGTCTGATGCATCACGAATCCCCGCCCTCGCGCAGCTGCACGCCATGAACCCGCCTCAGCAGCCGAGCTATGAGGATCAGGCCGAGCTGGCCGACGTCGTCGCCCAGCTGCGGACCCGCCCGCCGTTGGTGTTCGCGGGGGAGTGTGACGACCTGCGGACCAAGCTGGCTGCGGTCGCTCGGGGTGAGGGTTTCGTCCTGCAGGGCGGCGACTGTGCGGAGACCTTCGCCGGTGTCACCGCCGCGAACATCCAGAACAAGCTGCGCACCCTGCTGTCGATGGCGGTCGTGATGACGTACGCCGCGCAGGTGCCGATCGTGAAGATCGGCCGGATCGCCGGCCAGTACGCCAAGCCCCGCTCCAAGGACACCGAGACCCGGGCCGGTGTCACCCTGCCCGCCTACCGCGGTGACGCCGTCAACGGCTACGACTTCACCCCGGAGTCGCGCCGGCACGACCCGAGGCGACTGCTGGAGACGTACAACGCGTCCTCGGCGACGATGAACCTGGCCCGGGCGCTGCTCACCGGCGGCTTCGCCGACCTGCGTACGGCGCACTCGTGGAACGCCGACTTCGTCCGGTCCGCGCCGGTCAACGAGCGCTACACGGAACTGGTCCAGGAGATCGACCGGGCTCTGGCCTTCATGGTCTCCTGCGGGATGGACGCCGAGGCGATGCACACCGTCGAGTTCTACTCCTCCCACGAGGCGCTGCTGCTCGATTACGAGCACGCGATGACCCGGATCGACTCGCGCACCCGGACGCCGTACGACGTGTCCGGCCACTTCATCTGGATCGGCGAGCGGACCCGGCAGATCGACGGCGCCCACGTCGAATTCCTCCGCCACCTGCGCAACCCGATCGGCATCAAGTTGGGCCCGAGCACCTCGGCGAAGGACGCGCTGGCGCTGGCCGACAGGATCGACCCGGACCGCGAGCCCGGTCGGCTCACCCTGATCACCCGGATGGGGGCCGGCCGGATCCGCACCGTGCTGCCGCCGGTGATCGAGGAGGTGATGGCCTCGGGCCGCCGGCCGGTGTGGATGTGCGACCCGATGCACGGCAACACGTTCACCACCGACAACGGGGTGAAGACCCGGGCCTTCTCCGACGTCGCGGACGAGGTCGACGGCTTCTTCCAGGTGCACGAGCAGTGCGGCACCTGGCCCGGGGGCATCCACATCGAGCTGACCGGTGACGACGTCACCGAGTGTGTCGGCGGGGTCGGCGAGCTGGGCGAGGACGACCTCGGCGAGCGCTACGAGACGCTGTGCGACCCGCGGCTCAACCGCAACCAGTCGTTGGAGCTGGCGTTCACCGTGGCCCAGCGCCTCAACGAGGGCCGGATCAAGCGCGCGAACCCCGTCCAGGAGTACACGCCGAAGACGTTCTGAGCGTCGTGACCGGCCAGGGAGGGGACACCTGATGTCCGAACCGTTCCGGATCCTCACCGTCTGCACCGGCAACATCTGCCGGTCCCCGGCGGCCGAGTACCTGCTCCGCAGGGCACTCGGCCCCGGGGTCACGGTGGCCAGTGCCGGCACCGCGGCGCTGGTGGACCGGCCGGTCGACCAGCAGATGGCCGATCGGCTGCGGGCCGACGGCGTGCCCACCGACGGCTTCCGGGCGCGCTACCTGGTGCCCGCCCTGATCGAGGGCGCCGACCTGGTCCTCGCGATGACCCGCGACCACCGGGCCGAGGTGGTCACCGCGGTGCCGCGGGCGCTGGGGCGTACGTTCACGCTGACCGAGTACGCCGCGATCCTCGACCGGTGGTCGGAGGACGGGCGGCTGCGCCCCTTCTACACGCTGCGGGTGCCGGACCGGCTCGCGGAGTTCACCGCGGTCGCCGCCCGGCGGCGGGGCACGGTGCGCTTCGCCGACCAGGACGACTACGACGTGCCGGACCCGTTCCGTGCCGCCGAGGCGGTCTACGACGAGGCCTTCCGCCGGATCAGTGCGGCGGTGGAGGTCATCGCGGCCGGCCTGTACGACGACGCCTCGGGGCGGGCCGACCTGGGTGCTCGCGGTCTGCCGGCGCCCGCCCCGGAGGTGCCGTGGGGCGTCTCCGGACCGGACCGGGAGGGAACCGGGCCGCAGGAGTCAGGAGAGCGAGGACTGCGTCGCCTGTTCGGGCGCCGCCGTCCGTGACCGGGTCTGCGCCGCGACGGCGGACGCCGCCGCGCGGACGGCCGTCGGGTCGGTCTGGTAGCTGTTCATGTGGACGTCGAAGCCGTGCAGCATGCTGGACGGCGAGGCGCTCGCCACGGTGAAGTCGCAGACCGCGTCGCCGACGTTGCACAGGGTGTGCCAGCGCTCCGGGTGGTTCCAGAAGGTGTCGACGCTCGAGGTGGTCGGGCGGTAGCGGTTGCCCGCCATGAACGGCGCGGCGTACGAGATGCCGTAGTGTTCCGGTCCCGTCGCGGTGGTGCCGTACAGGTTGCCGGAGTCGTCCGGCAGCCGGTCGGGGTCGGCGATCGCCAGCACGCCGTCGATCCGGTCCATCAGGTTCTGCCCGTACGCGGTGGGGTGGGCGGCCATGTCGGCCATCGCGCGGTGCACCACGATCGAGCCCTGGGACTTGCCGGAGAGCACGTAGTGCTCGGACGGGCAGCTGACGGAGCGCTCGGCGAGCACCGCCTCGAGCTTGGTGACCCCGGTGTCGATGCTGCGGAAGAAGTCCTGCGAGGAGTACGGCGAAGCGAGCGTGGTGACCGGCGTCGACGGGTAGTCGATCGACATCGCGGCGGCGGAGTGCCCGGGGATCTCCATCCGGTACTGCTGCCAGGCGAGGGCCGACTCGGGGCCCATCCCGTAGAGGCTGGCCTCCGGGGTCTCACCGGAACCACGCACCCCGATGAACATCACGTCCTGGCAGGGCAGGACCGTGGTCATCTGGGGATCGGGGGCGGTGCGGGTGGCGGCATCGGCCGGCATCCCGACGACCGCGCCGTAGAGGGCGAGGCCGGCCCCGAGCCCGGCGGCGACACGACGTCGGCGCCGGCGGGAGAGGGACTGTCGTTCGGGGGTGAAGAACCGGGCGGGGCGGAGCATACCGAGGAGATCAGTGAGGCTGGTCAAGCGGGGGAAGCGCACGCAGTGTTCCTGTGGTCGAGCCGGGGCGGTGACCGGGGGTGGGGCCCCGGTGCCTTGATTCAGGGTACGAGACGACTGCGCCGAATAACGAATCGATATCGTTCGGCGGCACAGCAGCGTCTCAGCGACCGCACCCGGTCACCCCCTCGATCCTGGCCGGTGGCCGCCGCCGGACGGGTCGGCGGACGTGGCGGGAATCACGTACGATCCGCCGGCCCGCACCCGCCGGGACCTGGCCGGGCGGCCGGTCAGACCAGGTAGAGGGTGATCGTGCTGCCCCGGGTGACCATGGTGCCGGGGTCGGAGGAGGCTCGCGCCACGAAGCCGAGCCCGAGGTAGTTGACCTCGACCGGCTGGGTGGTGGTCCTGAACCCGGCCTTGGTCATCGTGTCCTGGGCGTCCTTGACCGCCATCCCCTTGACGTCGGGGACGGCGACCGGCTGCGGCCCCTTGGAGATGGTCAGGGTGACCGTGTCGCCGCGGTGCAGCGTCCCGTCGGAGGGGGTCTGGCCCAACACCTTGCCGGCGGCGACCTGGTCGGACCAGTCCTCCCCGGTGACGACCCGCAAGCCCTTGCCCGCCAGAGTGGCCACGGCGTCCTTCGCGTCCCGGTTGTACCAGTTGGTGACGGTGATCGGCTCGCGTCCCTTCGAGACGGTGAGGTCGACGGTGGTGCCGGGCCGCACCGAGGTGCCGGGCTGCACCGAGGCGGAGACCACCGACCCCTCGGCCACGTCCTCGCTCCAGGACTGGTTGAGCGTGCCGACGGTGAGGTGGGCCGCGGTCAGCGCCTCCCGGGCGGCGGTGCCGTCCTTGCCGATCACGGCGGGCACGGCGTAGCGCTCCGGTCCCTTGGACAGCACCGCGGTGAGGGTGGCGCCGCGGGCGATGTCCTCACCGGGGCCGGGTACCCCGGCGATGACCCGGCCGGTCGGCACGGTCTCGGAGAACTCCTCGGTGGTGGCGAACTCCAACCCCGCCGCCCTGACGGCGGCCGACGCCTCCGGCCGGGTCAGGTCGGTGACGGTGGGGGCCGGCACGTACCGCCCGACCGCCAGCCACCAGACCCCGACCACCAGCGCGACGGCGCAGAGCAGGGTGACGACGACCTGGACCGCACGACGGGTCCGCCGGCGGCGCACCTCCCGGGCGATCTCGTACGCCCCGGAGTCGGCCCACTCGACCTCCTGCTCGGGCTCGTCGCCTGCGGTGTCGTCCCGACCCCCGGCCGTCCCGGGGCCATCGGCCCGGTCCCCGTCATCGGTGTCGTCGGCGTACGTCACCGACGTCGGGCGGTCCGCGGTCGGCGTACCGGCGGCTGCGCCGGTGACCGGCTCCGCGACCGGCGCGGCGGATGACCCGGTGGCCGTCGCCGTCACCGATGCCGCTGTCACCGATGCCGCCGTCACTGATGCCGCGGCGGCGGCCCGGGAGGCGGCGAGCG
>CAYOBI010000015.1:31669-37219 GCA_964402325.1 uncultured Propionibacteriaceae bacterium
GTCACCGATGCCGCCGTCACTGATGCCGCGGCGGCGGCCCGGGAGGCGGCGAGCGCCGCCATGGCGCGCCGGGTCGGGGTGTACTCGATGTCGACCGGCTCGGTGTCGTCGAGGGAGTTCGGGTCGGCGAGCAGGGTGGTCAGGTGCGGGTCGTGCATGATCCCGGAGGACAGCGCCTTGCGGGCGCGCCGGACCCCGTCCAGGAACGCCCGGGCGTCGCGCGGGCGCTGCTCCGGATCGCGCGCCGTCGCCGCACCGACCAGCGCGTCGAGGTACGGCGGGATGCCGTCCAGGGACCGGCGCCAGTCGGTGTCGACCCAGTCGGACGGCTTCGGGACGTCCTTGTGCACGTGGGCGTACGCCACCTGGATCGGCGTGTCGCCGGTGTGCGGCTTCTTGCCGGTGAGCATCTCGAACAGCATGATGCCGGCCGAGTAGACGTCGGAGCGGGTGTCGGCGTGGCCGTTCTCGACCAGCTCGGGCGGCAGGTACGACACCGTGCCGACGAGCAGGCCCTGGGTGGCGGCGGCCGACTGGGCGGTGACCGCGCGGGCCAGCCCGAAGTCGGCCACCTTCAACAGACCCCGGCGGGAGATCAGGACGTTCTCCGGCTTCACGTCGCGGTGGATCAGGCCTGCGTCGTGCGCGGCGCACAGCGCCGACAGGATCGGGTCGAGCAGGTCCAGCGAACGGGTCGGCGTCAGCGGGGCCTCGCGGCTCACCAGCCGGCGCAGTGTCGACCCCTCCACCAGTTCCATCACGATGTAGGGTCGACCGAAATCGTTGCCCTGATCGAAAACAGAGACTATGTTGGGGTGCGACAGGTGTGCAGCAGCCCGGGCTTCGCGATCGAAGTTCGTCGCGAAGTCCTGGTCGTCGCCGAGGCCCTCGTGCATGATCTTGACCGCCACGGTGCGGTCCAGTCGCCGATCCTCCGCGCGGTAGACCGTGGCCATGCCGCCACGCGCCAGGCGCGAGATGATCTCGTAGCGACCGTCGAGGGCACGGCCGATCAATGTGTCGACAGTGCTGGGATGGGTCACGTCTGCTCCTAACACGGTCAAAGGGGAAGGGGCCGTGTCAGCCTCGGCCACGAGTCTAGAGGCGTGCTCGAGGGTTTCCGAGGCAGCGACACGGCAGTGTCAGAGGTCTGTGCCGAGGTCGGAATCCCCTCCGTTGCGGGGGATGAACCGGTGTCCTGATGAGGCGTGTCGGTGCCTCCGGGAACCCGTCGGCTGTGACACCGTTGTGAGTTTTCGAGCTCCCGGCGCGTCGTCGGAGCCCCTGCGGCGTGCCTCTCCGCGGCCGTTAGCCTGGGACCGTGACCGTCCTGCTGCCGGTGCGCCGGCGCCTCGCCCTGGCCCGGTTGTGGGCCGTGCTGGTGCCGTCGCCGTTCACCCCGCCCGACGTGCTGCTCCGGCGGGTCGAGGACGTGCTCGCCGGCGGGGCGGACGTCGTCCAGCTCGCCCTCGACGACTGGGACTCCGCCGATGCGCTGCGCCTGTTGCGGCGCTGCGCGCTGACCACCGGGGCGCTCGGGCGCCTGCTCGTGGTCGCCCATGACCCGCAGCTGGCGGTCGATCTCGGGGCCGACGCCCTGCTGCTGGGTTCGGAGCAGAACCTGCCGGAGGACCTGCTGGGCCGACTCGGCCCCGGCGCCGCCCTCGGCCGGGAGGTCGCCGACGCCCACCAGCTCGTCGAGGCCCTGGGCGAGACCCACCTCGCCTTCCTGGTGCTGATCGGGGACCGGGCCGGACGGCTGGTCGCCGATGCGCACGGCCACGGGCCGCACGTGGTCCGCGAGGAGTTCGCCGACCCGGTCTCGGGGCCGATGCCCTGGTTCCTGGCGCTGGGGGACTGGAGCGCGCCCGCGGCTCTGCCGGACCGGCCGTGCCGGGTGCGCTTCGAGGTGCCCGTGCTCGCCTCCGCACCGGCCGACGAGCCGTCGGCGCGGCTGCGGGCCGACGTCCGCGCCCTCGCCGCCGGGGTCGAGCAGCGCTGGGCGGCCGACCCCATTGTGGCCCGGCAGCGGGCGGCGGAACTGGCCGCGGCCTCGGCGGCGAGTCGGTCGTTCCGGACCGGGACGGCGGGACCGGCGCCCGAAGCGGTCGTGGAAACCGACCCGGATGCCGGCCAGGATCCCGGCAGGCTGTCGGGGAGCTGACCCGGCCTCAGTGGCTGCGGCGCACCGCGGCGTGTGCGAGGCCGGCGAGCGCCCGGTGGCCCTCGTCGCCGATCGGCGCCCCGTCCAGTGCGGTCAGCGCCCGGTCCAGGTGGGACTCGATATCGGCCTCCACCTTGTCGCGGGCGCCGCTGGCGACGATGATCCCGCGCGCCTCGTCGAGGCCGTCCTGGCTGAGGTCGGGAGAACCGACCAGGCTGAGCAGCCGGTTGCGGCCGGCGTCCCGCGACCCGGCGAGGGCGTACGCCAGCAGCAGGGTGTGCTTGCCCTCGCGGAGGTCACCGCCGGCGGGCTTGCCGATCACGTCCTCGTCGCCGAACACGCCGAGCAGGTCATCGCGGTACTGGAAGGCCCGGCCCAGCGGCGAGCCGTACGCGGCCAGCGCCTCCTGGAGCTCGTCGCCGGCGCCGCCCAGTGCGGCACCGAACTGGACCGGCCGACGCACCGAGTAGCGGGCCGACTTGAACTCCACCACCCGGCGTACCTGCTCGATGTTGTCCTGCAGCCGGTCGGGGCGCAGCGGCTGCGCCTGGGCGACCACGTCGAGGAACTGACCGCAGGTCACCTCGGTGCGCATCAGGGTGAGGTACGGCAGGGCCCGCTGCAGCACCTCGAGCGACAGCCCGGCGGTGTGCACCATCTCGTCGGACCACATCACCAGCAGGTCGCCGAGGAGGATCGCCCCGGCCTGCCCGAACTGCGTCCCCGAGCCGACCCAGTCGCGGCTGTCGTGCAGGCCGGCGAACTGGAGGTGCGCGGCCGGGACACCGCGGCGGGTGTCGGAGTTGTCCATCACGTCGTCGTGGACCAGGGCGGAGACGTGCAGCAGTTCCAGGCTCGCGGCGGCGCGGACCAGGGCCGCGTACGCCTCGTCGTCGGGCCTACCGGCCGCCGCCACGTAACCCCACAGCGCGAACGCCGGGCGCAACCGCTTGCCGCCGCCGGTGAACACCTCGGCGAGCTCGGTCATCGGCTCCAGCTCGGTGCCGATCTCCGCCAGGACCTGCCGCTGCTCGGTGAGGAAGCCGGTCAGGGCGTCCTGGACGTCCTGGCGGAACTCGGCGGCGAGCGGCTGGGCGGGATCGAGACGGTTGACCACGGACTGAGCCTAGGGGGTCTGCCGTGAATCGGCCACATTATGGTGAGCGCCATGACGCCCCGGACGATCGACGAGATGCTGCGCGCAGGCGACCGTACGCTGCATTCCTTCGAGTTCTTCCCGCCCAAGACCCTCGAGGGCGACGCGGTGCTGTGGCAGTCCCTGCGTGAGCTGGACGACCTGGAGCCCGACTTCGTCTCCGTGACGTACGGCGCCAACGGCTCCCGGCGGGACATGACGGTGACGATCACCGCGCGCCTGGCGCAGCTGATGAACGAGCGGCTGGCCCGCGACCCCGAGGCCCACGTCATGCAGGTGATGGGGCACCTGACCTGCGTCAGCCAGCCGGTCGACGAGCTGGCCGAGGTGATCGACCGCTACGCGCAGGCCGGGATCAACCACATCCTGGCGATCCGCGGCGACATGCCCGGTGGGCCGACGGTGCCGTGGACGCGCCATCCGCAGGGGCTGGACAACGCCACCGAGCTGGTGCGGCTGGTCCGCCGCCGCAACCCCGCCGCGGTGATCGGCGTGGCGGCGTTCCCCGACCTGCACCCGGACCGGCGCGACGCGGAGCTCGACGCCCGGATCCTGGTGGAGAAGCAGGAGGCGGGGGCCTCGTTCGCGATCACCCAGCTGTTCTTCGAACCCGACCGCTACTTCGACCTGGTCGACCGGGTCCGCGCGCTCGGCTGCGACCTGCCGATCATCCCCGGCATCCAGCCGGTGACCAACCTGGGGCAGATCGAGCGGTTCGCCGAGCTCTCCGGTGCCGCGCTGCCCGACCGGGTCGTCGCCCGGCTGCGCGCCGTCGCCGGTGACCCGGACGACGTTCGCCGGGTCGGCGTCGACATCGGTGTCGACCTGTGCGAGCGGCTGCTCGCCGGCGGGGCGCCCGGGCTGCACTACTACACGCTGAACCGCTCCCGGGCCACCCGGGAGATCTTCTCCCGGCTCAAGGAGAGCGTCCCCGGCGCCTGAGCCCGCCCAGCCGCGGGCCCGGAGCACCGGGGACGCCCGATCGTGCCGGGGGCGTGATCTCAGCCGCCCGCCAGCACGCTCACGTGGTTGGCGACCGCGAGGCCGCCCATGTTGTGCACCAGGCCGAGGTGCGGCGCCGGCAGCTGCATCTCCCCGGCGCGGCCGGCCAACTGTCGGGCCACCAGCACGTGCTGGGAGACCCCGGTCGCGCCGATCGGGTGCCCCTTCGACTTCAGCCCGCCGGACACGTTCACCGGCAGCCGCCCCTCGGGCTCCACCCAGCCCTCCTCGATCGCCCGGCGGCCCTCGCCCGGAGCGGTGAGCCCGAGCATCTCGTACGCCACCAGCTCGGCGATCGTGAAGCAGTCGTGCACCTCGGCCAGGTCGAGGTCGGCCAGCGTCACCCCGGCCATCGCCAGCGCCCGGCCGACCGCCACCCGGCCGGCGGCGAACTCACTCAGGTCGCGGCACTGCGGTTCGAGGGCGTCGTTGGCGTGGCCGATGCCGGTGATCGTGGCCAGCGGGTGGGCCGGGTCCCGCTGCAGGACGAGGGCTGCGGCTCCGTCGCTGACCAGCGAGCAGTCGGTCCGGCGGAGCGGGGCGGCCACCACCGGGTTCTTCTCCGACACGGTCCGGCAGAACTCGTAGCCCAGGTCCTTGCGCAGCTGGGCGTACGGATTGGCGCAGCCGTTGCGATGGTTCTTCGCTGCGATCCGGGCCAGCACGTCCCCGAGCCAGGCCTCCGCCCGATGGCGCCGGGCGTACGCCACGGCCACCTCGGCGAAGCTGCCGGCGAAACCGGTCGGTGAGTCGGTCCCGGCCCGCTGCACGTCGGCGCCGAGCAGGGCGCGGGCGACCGTCGGGCGATCGGCGTGGGTCATCTTCTCGACGCCGACGACCAGGACGGTGTCGGCGAGGCCGGAGAGGATCGCCCGCACCCCTTGGTGCACGGCGGCCGACCCGGAGGCGCAGGCGTTCTCCACCCGGGTCATCGGCTTGCCCCACAGTCCCGGCTCCCGGCTCAGCGGCAGCGAGGAGGGGAAGGCGAACGGGGTGAGACCGCTGTTGAACTGCGACACGTACACCTCGTCGATGTCCTGTGGGGCCAGGCCGGCGTCGGCGATCGCCTCGACGGTGACCGAGCCGACGAGGCTGGTCACGGTCTCGTCGGGGAGGCTGCCGAACGGGGTGTGCGCCGTGCCGACGATGCCGATCCGGGCGGGCAGGGTCGATGGGGACATGGTGCTCCTCGGGTGGTGGTGGGGCGCGACGGGGTCGCCGGGCCGAC
>CAYOBI010000016.1:0-36436 GCA_964402325.1 uncultured Propionibacteriaceae bacterium
GGTCGAGGGTGCTGGCGGTCATGGTTCTCCGTCCGTCGTTGGCGCGGTTCCACGTTCCTGTAGTGGATGTTACAGAGACTGTAATGCTCACTACAGATGTGAGGCAAGACACATTCCGTGCGGGATTCCGACGCCCGCCGGGGCCCGTTCAGACACCCGGAACACTCCCGTTGAGGAGCACCGGGGGTGCGGGGCGATGCTCGGGGGGTCCGCTCGCCGCAGCACCGCGTACGGCTCGGACCGATCCCGAGGAGCCACCATGAGCCAGACCCTGAGCCCGTCCACCCCGACCCTCGACCCCGCCGTCTTCCGCGAGGTGCTGGGCCACTACCCGACCGGCGTCACCGTCGTGACCGGCACCCACCCCGACGGGGAGCACCTCGCCCTGGTGGTGGGGACGTTCACCTCGGTCTCGCTGGACCCGCCGCTGGTCGCCTTCCTCCCGATGACGACGTCGCGGACGTTCGCCCGGCTGCGGGAATGCCCGACGCTGTGCATCAACGTGCTCTCGGGTGACCAGGAGGTGGCCGGTCGCGCCATCGCGAAGCGCTGGGAGCACAAGCTCGAGGGCCTCGACTGGCAGCCGTCGCCGTCGGGCGACCCGATCCTCGCCGGGTCGCTGGCCTGGCTCGACGTCCGGCTGACCGAGGTGGTCGAGGCCGGCGACCACTACATCGCGCTCTGCTCCGTCGCCGACCTCGGCGTGCTCAACCCGGCCAGCCCGCTGCTCTTCTTCCAGGGCGGCTACGGCCGGTTCGCCGTCCCGTCGCTGATCGCCCGGATGGACGCCGACCTGTCCGGGGCGATCCGGCAGGCCGCGGTGGCGCGCCCGGAGATCGAACGGCTGGCGAACCGCTTCTCCTGCGAGGCCGCCGTGCTCGCCGAGGTGAACGAGACCGAGCTGGCCACCGTCGCCTCGGCGACCGGCCCCGGCGTCGACATCACCGAGGCCCTGGGCGAGCGCATCCCGCTGATCCCCCCGCTCGGCGACCAGTTCATCGCCGCGAAGGGGCCCGATGCCGAGGAGCGCTGGCTGGCCCGGGCGGTCGGGGCCGACGAAGAGGCCCTGGAGGGATTCCGGGAGCGGCTGCGGTTCGTCCGGCGCACCGGCTACTCGTTGTCCTTCCTGCCCGAGGAGGACGCCAACCCGTACGCCGAACTCGTCGAGGCCACCCGGATGTACTCGGCCGGCACGCTCACCCCGGCCCGGGATCGCGAGGTCCGGGCCCGGATCGCTCGCGCCGCGGTCTGCTACCGGGTCCGGCCGATCGAGGCTGACCGTACGTACGACATCGGCTCGATCGTGGTGCCGGTGCGCGACCTGCGGGGCAACCTCTGCCACGTGCTGCGGCTGTCCCGGTTGCCCCGCGGCGCCAGCGGCCAGGTGGTCCGGCTGTGGATCGAGGCCACCCAGGCCGCGGCCCGCCGGCTGTCGACCCGGATCCCGTACTGTGGGTCGCCGTCGGCATGACGACCCGGACGGTGGGAGTGTCCCGCGCGGGACGCGAGAGGAGTGGGATGGCCCAGGGACGTGGGGGAGCGGCGCCGGTGCCCGGTGCCCGCAGCGTGCTGGCCGTGGTCTTTCTCGCCACGCTGCTGATGTCGTTGAGCTCCAACATGCTCAACATCGCCGTGCCGGCGTTGAGCGCGCACTTCCACGCCTCGGCGGGGCAGAGCGCGGTGGTGGTGATCGCCTACCAGCTGGTCAACACCGCCCTGCTGATCCCGGCCGGCCAGCTCGCCGACGCCCTTGACCGGCGGCGGGTCTTCCTCGGTGGGCTCGGGCTGTTCGCCGTGCTGAGCCTGTTGATGGGGTTCAGCCCGGACATCCTCGGCGTCGCCGGCGGCCGGGCGCTGCAGGGCGCGGCGGCCGCCGTCCTGCTCAGCAACGCGGTCGCGATCCTGGCCGCGGTGTTCCCCGCCGAGCAGCTCGCCGGCGCCATGGGGGTCTACCTGTCCGGGTTCTCGCTCGGCCAGGTGCTGGGCCCGATGGTCGGCGGCTTCATCGTCTCGACGGTGGGCTGGCGCTGGCTGTTCTGGGGGCTGGTGCCGGTCGCCCTGGTCGCCCTGCTCTGGGGGCTGGTGGCGCTGCGGGTGGTGCCGGTGGGCCATCGCGGACGGCTGCAGCTCGACCTGCCGGGCGGCGCCCTGCTGGCCGTCATCCTCGCCGGTTCCCAGTTGGCGCTCACCCTTGGCGCCGAGATCGGCCTGGCCGACAGCCGGGTGCTGCTCGCCCTGGCCGGGTGCCTGGTCCTGGTGCCGGTGCTGGTGCTGGTCGAGCGCCGGCTGGCGCGCCCGGTGCTGGCCCCGGAGCTCTTCGGCGCCCGGGCGTTCCCGCTCGCGCTGGTGCACGGCTTCCTCGTGATGCTGCCCCGGCTCGGCGCGGTCACCGTGGCCGGCCTCTACTTCCAAGGCGTGGCCGGCGACGCGGCGGCGACCAGCGCCCTGAAGATCGTCGGCTTCCCGCTCGGCCTCACCATCGGTTCGCTGGCCGGCGACCGGGTCGGCCGACGGGTCGGCCGGCAGCGGATGCTCACCCTCTCGGCGGCCGTCGCCACCGCCGGGATGGTGCTGCTGCTGGTGGACGTACGCCTCGCCTCGGGCTGGCTGTCGGTGCTCGCGCTGGCTGTCGTCGGGCTGGGCAACGGGGTCTTCCAGACGCTGAACTCCAGCATGATCATCACGTCGACCCCGCGGGAGCGCACCGGGGTGGTCAACTCCGTCCGGGTGATGGTGCAGTCCTTCGGCGCCGGGATCGGGCTCGCGCTCGGGATGGCCCTGGTCGTCGCGTTCGTGCCCGGCGACGTCGCCCGGACCTTCCTGTCCGGCGATGCCGCCGCCCTCGGCGCCGGGCGTGCCGGGATCGACGCCGGCTACCTGGTCGCGTACGGCACGTTCGCCGCGCTGATGCTGCTCGGCACCCTGACCACCCTCGTCCCGCCGGTGCGCCGGCGCTGAACCGGGCACCGGCGGGACGAACGGGTCGTCAGGGCCGGTGGATCCTCAGGGCCGGGTGGCCAGGTCGAGCAGCTCCAGGATGTGGTGGTAGGTCTGCCCGGTGGCCCGGGTCATCCCCACCTCACAGGTCCGGTTGGCCGAGGCGTACGCCGTCCGCCCGGTGCCGGCGCCGGTGCGGGAGGCCACCTCGGTGGCCTCCGGCCGCGTCGCCGTGGCGGTCAGCTCCGGGTGCAGCATGCCGCGGTCGCCGGCGAAGGCGCAGCAGCCCGTCGCCACCGGGACGATCACCGCGGAGGAGATCTTCTCGGCGATCGCCCGGGCCGCGGCGTTCAGGCCGAGGTGGGTCATCGAGCAGGTGTTGTGCAGCACCACGGTGTCGTACGGGTGGGAGACGACCAGGTCGTCGAGCAACTGGTCGGCGACGAACTCGACCGCGTCGATGATGCTCAGCTCCCCGTACTTCGGGTCGGGGTCCTTGTGCTGGAACTTCAGCACACCCTCGGTGCAGGAGGCGCCGTCGACGACGACCGGCAGCCGGCCGTGGTCGGTGGCCTCCCACAGGATCGGCAGGGCCTTCTCCCGCATCGTGGCGTGGCCCCGGGTGAAGCCCTTCGACGACCATGGGGTGCCGCAGCACAGCCCGTTGATCCCCTCCGGGATGTCGACCGTGGTGCCGGTCCGGGACAGCAGCGCGTCGATCGCCGGGCCGACGCCCGGCCCGCCCTCCGCGGCGCCGAACAGGTTGTGGATGCAGGCGGGGAACCAGACCGCGGCCGGTCCGTCGGAGTGCCGCGGCACCCGGCGCCTGCCGCCGCGCGGCAGGTCCTTGGTCCAGCGCTGCAGGTTGTCGTGGCCGAGCAGGGCCCGCCCGACGTCGGTCGCCGCGGTGGCCAGCGGGGGCACGGCCGCGGCGACGTTCATCGCCACCCCGCCGACGGCGGTCAGCCCGCCCCAGTTGCGGGCCAGCGCGTCCCAGGCCGCCTGCGAGGCGTTGCCGTGGCCCTCGGCGCGCAGCCGGCGGACCAGGTCACCGGTGTTGATGTCCAGCGGGCAGTTCACCGAGCACAGGCCGTCCACCGCACAGGTCTCGATGCCCTGGTAGCGGTAGGTCTTGGTCAGCTCGTCGGCCAGGGCGCCGTCACCGGCCTGCCGGGCCGCGGTGATCTCGCGGCGCAGCGCGATCCGCTTGCGCGGGGTGAGGGTGAGGTCACGGCTGGGGCAGATAGGCTCGCAGTAGCCGCACTCCACGCAGCGGTCGACCTCCTCCTCGACGGTCGGCGACTGCTTGAGGTCCTGGACGTACGACCGGGGGGTCTCGGACAGCACCACGCCCGGGTTGAGCACCGCGTCGGGGTCGCACAGCTGCTTGACCGCGACCATCACCTCGTACAGCTCCCGGCCGTACTGCCGGGCGACGAACGGGGCCATGATCCGGCCGGTGCCGTGCTCGGCCTTCAGCGAGCCCTGGTGGCCCAGCACCACGTCGACCATGTCGTCGGTGAACGCCTCGTAGCGGGCCGTCTGCGAGCCGCCGGCGAAGTGCTCGTTGAGCATGAAGTGGATGTTGCCGTCCTTGGCGTGGCCGAAGATCACCGAGTCCTGGTAGCCGTGCTTGACGAACAGCTCGGCCAGCTCGGAGCAGGTCCGGCCGAGCGCCCCGACCGGCACCACGACGTCCTCCAGGAGGGCGGTCGTGCCGCTCGGCCGGTTGCCGGCGACGGCCGCGTACAGGCCCTTGCGGACGGTCCACAGCTCGGCGGCCCGGTGGGCGTCCTCGGCCATCCCGAACGGCACCGCCAGCGGCAGCTGGTCGGTCACCGGGCGGGCGGCGGCGATCCGGTCGGCCAGCTCCTCGGTGGTGTGCCCGTGGAACTCGACCAGCAGCGCGGAGTGGTCCTTGACGTGCAGGTCGGTGATCGCCCGCGGGCTGCCGGACAGCGTCTGGGCGACCCGCAGGCTGACCGAGTCCATCAGCTCGACCGTCGCGAAGCCGGACGCGACCAGGTCGGGCAGTGCCGCCATCGCGGTGTCGATCGTCTCGAAGACCATCAGGCCGGTGGTGATCGCCGGCAGCACCTCGATCGTGCGTAGCGTCGCCTCGGCGACGAAGCCGAGCGTGCCCTCCGAGCCGATCATCAGGTGGGCCAGGATGTCGACCGGCCGGTCGTGGTCGAGGAACGAGTTCAGCCCGTAGCCCATGGTGTTCTTCATCGAGAACTGCTGGCGGATCGTGTCGACCGAGTCCTGGCGGGACCGGACCCGGTCGCGCAGGCCGTCCAGCCCGGCGTACAGGGCCGGCTCGAGCCGGCGCAGCCGATCGTCGGCGTCCGGCGCACCGGTGTCGACGACCGTCCCCGAGGGCAGCACCAGCACCATCGACTCGAGCGTCCGGTACGTGTTGAACTCGGTGCCGCAGGCCATCCCGGAGGAGTTGTTGGCGACCACGCCGCCGATCGTGCAGGCGACCTCGGAGGCCGGGTCGGGCCCCATCTTGCGACCGTACGGGCGCAGTGCCATGTTGACCGCGCGGACCGTCGCGCCCGGCTGGACCCGGACCCGGGCGCCGTCGTCGAGCACCTCGATGCCGCGGAAGTTGGCCCGGGTGTCGGCGAGGATGCCGCGGCCCTGGGCCTGTCCGGACAGGCTGGTGCCGCCGGAGCGGAAGGTCAGCGGCAGGCCGCTGGTGCGGGCCGCGCGGAACAGGGTGCCGATGTCGTCGGCGGAGCGCGGGGTGGCCACGATCTGCGGGACGACGAGGTAATGGGAGGCATCGTGTGCCAGGGCGCGCCGGTCGAACTCACTCTCGGAGTACATCCCGGCAGAACCGAGGAGGGTGGGGTGGTCGTGCGCCGTCGACGTGGTCATGTGGGGACTCCTGGTCATCGTTGACTGTCGAGACGAGGATACCCCCATGGTCTGACCAATGGAAGAGATGGTCAGACCATTGACGCCGAGGTTCAGCGCACGCCCGCCGGGCGGGGTACCGACGCACCCTCGGCGTCCAGGCCCGTCGGTCGCCCGGCGACCGGGACCGTGACGGCGCCCGGCACCGGATGGATCCAGACCCGATGGGCCCCGTCGACCCCCGCCTCGGACGCCTCCCGACGGGTCAGGGTGACCAGCACCGGCTCGGGCGCGCCGTCGACGTCCACCTCGATCTGCACCTCGAACCCGACCCGGTTGTGCCGCCGGACCCAGCCGCCGACCTCCCCGGGCCGGCCGGTCGGCGCGGTCCCGATCGCCAGGTCGTGGGGCCGGACCAGGGTGTCGCCGAAGGTGGTGACCGGGCCGAGGAAGCCCATCACGAAGGCGTTGGCGGGCTCGTCGTAGAGCTGGTCGGAGGTGCCGACCTGCTCGATCCGGCCCTGGTTGATCACCACCAGGTGGTGGGCGACCTCGAGGGCCTCCTCCTGGTCGTGGGTGACGAAGACGGTGGTCACGTGGACCTCGTCGTGCAGCCGGCGCAGCCAGTCGCGCAACTCCTTGCGCACCTTGGCGTCGAGGGCCCCGAACGGTTCGTCAAGCAGCAGCACCCGGGGCCGGATCGCCAGCGCCCGGGCCAGCGCCATCCGCTGGCGCTGGCCGCCCGACAGCTGGGCCGGGTGGCGGTCGGCGAACTGCTGCAGGTGCACCAGTTCCAGCATCTCCTCGACCCGTTCGGCGACCACCTTGCGGGGCTGCTTGCGGATGGTGAGGCCGAAGGCGACGTTCTCCGCGACGGTGAGGTGCCGGAAGGCGGCGTAGTGCTGGAAGACGAAGCCGACGTCGCGCTTGCGGGCCGGCACGTCCGTCGCGTCGACCCCGGCGATGGCGACGCTGCCGGCGTCGGCCGTCTCCAGGCCGGCGATGATCCGCAGCAGCGTCGACTTGCCCCCGCCGCTGGGGCCCAGCAGGGCGGTCAGGTCGCCGGTGGGGATGGTGAGGTCGATGTCGGACAGCGCGGCGAAGTCGCCGAAGTTCTTCGACACCGAACGGATCTCGATGCTCATGCTCGCTTCTCCTGGGACGGGCGCAGCACGGCCACCACGACGAGCGCCACCAGGGCGATCACGGTGAGCAGCAGGGCCGCAGTGTAGGCGGTGGTGGTGTGGGCGGCGCCGAACTGCTGGTAGCGCTCCTCGACCAGCAGGGTCGCGGTCTGGGTCCGGAACGCCACGCCGCCGGAGACCACCTTGACGGCGCCGAACTCGCCCAGCGCCCGGGCGAAGCTCAGCACCACCCCGTACACGACGGCCCACTTGATCGTCGGCAGGGTGATCCGGGTGAACACCTGCCAGGGGTTGGCACCCAGGCTGCGGGCGGCCTGCTCGGCCTCGGTGCCGGTCTCGATCAGGACCGGGACGACCTCCCGGACCACCAGCGGCAGGCAGACGAAGGTGGTCGCCAGGATGATGCCGGGAGGGGCGTAGATCACCTGCAGGCCGGCCGCGCGCAGGGCCGGGCCGAACCAGCCGGTGGTGCTGCCGTAGACCAGCAGCAGGGCCAGGCCGACGACCACGGGGGAGACCGACAACGGCAGGTCGACCAGGGCCGACAGCACCCGCCGGCCGGGGAACCGGTGCCGCACCAGCAGCAGCGAGATGCCGACGCCGAAGACGGTGTTGAGCACGACCGACCACAGCGCGGTGACCAGGGTGAGCTGGAAGGCGAAGACCAGCGCGGGGTCGCGGAGCGCCTCGAGTACCGGCCCGACGCCGTCGGCGAAGGTGTTGGTCGCCACCAGCGTCACCGGCCAGATCACCAGGAGTCCCAGGTAGACCACCACGATGCCCCGGCGCAGGTTGCGGAAGAGGGCTCCGCCCGACCGGCGGGGGTGTCCGGGCCGGGTCGGGGCCGGGGCAGGACGTACGGGTGCCTCAGTCGTCACGGTGGGTCACCTTCCGCGAGAAGACGTCGAGCAGCACGATCGCGGCCAGCGCCACCAGCAGCAGGACCGAGGCGACAGCGGCGGCAGCGTGCAGGTTGTCGCCCTCGATGTAGCTCAGGATCCGCACCGCGGCGACCTCGGTGTGCATCGGCAGGTTGCCGGACAGCAGCACCAGTGAGCCGAACTCGGACAGTCCGCGGGCGAACGACATCGCCGCACCGGAGGCGATCGCCGGGGCCAGGCTGGGCAGCACGATCCGCCGGAAGACGGTCACCGGGCCGGCGCCGAGCGAGGCGGCCGCCTCCTCCGCCTCGGGCTCCAGCTCGAGCAGCACCGGCTGGACCGTACGGACCACGAAGGGCAGTGTGACGAACAGGAACGCCAGGCCGACGGCGATCCGGGTGTTGGCCCAGTTGACCCCCAGCGGCGAGTGCGGCCCGTAGAGGCTCAGCAGGACCAGGCCGGCGACGATGGTCGGCAGCGCGAACGGCAGGTCGATGACCACCTCGAGGACCCGTCGGCCGGGGAAGTCGTCGCGGACCAGCACCCAGGCGATCAGCGTGCCGATCACCACGTTGATCATGGTGATGACCAGTGAGGCGCCGACGGTCAGCCGGATCGCGGCCGCCGTCTGCGGGTCGGTGAGGGCCGCCCAGTACGCGCTCCAGCCGCCCGCGGAGGCCTTCACCAGCACTGCGGTGAGCGGGATCAGCACCAGCAGGCTGAACCAGATCAGCGCCAGGCCCAGCCCGGTCCCGGACAGGCCGTCCAAGGTGGTCCGGCGGGCCCGCCGGCGCCGCCGGGTGGCGGTGACCGAAGCGCTCATTGCGTCTTGCCGGTCTGGCGCTGGATCTTCGGCACCAGGCCGCTCGAGTCGGCGAAGAACTTCTTGTTGACGGCCGACCAGCCGCCCAGGTCGGCGTTGATCGTGAACAGCCGGGCCGGCTTCGGGAACGGGGCGGCCGGGTTGTTCGCACCCTTGACCTCGGGCAGGGTCACCCCGGCGGTCACCGGGCGGAAGCCCTTCCGGGCGAACTCGACCTGGCCGTCGGCGGACAGGACGTACGCCAGGTAGTCCTTCGCCTTCGGGTTCGCGGACTTGGTCACCGCCCCCGGGTTCTCGATCAGCAGGGTGTCGTCCGGCACGATGTACTCGAAGTCCTCACCCGACTGGCGGGCCAGGATCGCCTCGTTCTCGTACGAGAGGAGGACGTCGCCGGTGCCCTGCAGGAAGGCGTTGGTGGCGTCACGGCCGCTGCCGGGCAGCGCGACGACGTTCTTGAAGAAGGAGGTCAGGTACTCCTCGGCCTGGGCATCGGTGCCGCCCTGGCTGACCACCTGCTGGTACGCGGCGAGGATGTTCCACCGGGCGGAGCCGGAGCTGGCCGGGTTCGGGGTGATGATGCGGATCCCGGACCGGGTCAGGTCGGCCCAGCTGCGGATGTTCTTCGGGTTGCCCTTGGCGACCACCAGCACGACGACGGAGTCGGAGACGATGCCCTTGGTCGGGCCGCTCTTCCAGTCCTGGTCGACCAGGCCGGCGTCGACCAGCCGGGTGACGTCGCCCTCGAGGGAGAAGTTGACATAGTCGGCCGCCAGGCCGTTGGCCACGGCCCGGCTCTGGTCGCCGGAGGCACCGTACGACTCCTGCCAGACCACGCCACGCCCGGCCTCGGTCTGCGCGAACTTGGCCTGGATGGCGTTGTTGGCCTCCTTGGGCACGGCGAAGCCGACCAGGTGGAGGGTCGTGGTGGCCGCGGAACTCGCCGAGCCGGACGGGGCGGCCGCCCCGCCGACGCAGCCCGACAGGGTCATGCCGACCGAGGTGATGCCGGCGAGCGAGAGGAGGGTGCGACGGGAGACGGTGGGCGGCATGGCTGTGACCCTTCAGTGCGGCGCCACGGAGGCGCATATGTTCTAAACCGACAGGTTTGGGATGTTATTGGGTAAACTTATATATCAGGCTCTCGCCCGACCGCAACCCGACACCTTCCGGCCTCCTGCCCGGACGACGCGCGATCCTGGTCCGCAGGGGGCACACTGAGGTATGGCCACCTACAACGACGAAACCAGCGCGGACCCGTCGGAGGTCGTCGACCAGCTCGACCCGGAGCAGAGTCTCGTCGAGCGTGGCGTCGAGGACCCACTGGACGAGGGGATCATCGCCCCCGACGACTGGTCGGGCGCGATGACCGAGGCCCTGGAGGGCCCGGTCGGGCTGCAGCAGCGGATCAAGCGCGAGGATCCCGGGCGCGAGCCGCTCGAGGAACCGGACTGGAACGGCATCGGCGACGACGAGCGCGACTACCGCCGGGCCGGCCGGCTGGTCGACGACAACGCCGGCTACGACGGCGAGGACCTCGAGGCCGGTCTGGTCGGCCACGACGTCGGCATCTCCGGCGGCGCGGCGAGCGCGGAGGAGGCTGCTGTTCAGATCGTCGACGAGGACGAGCTCGAGGAAGCGGAACGGCGCGACGACTGAGACTCCGACTACGATGGAGGCATCCGGTCCTCCCACCCCGGGAGGCCGCGTCCCGCGACATTCGGAGGCATCCTGTCCAGCGTGCGCACCCTTGACGTGATCGACGATGACAAGGGCCGAGGGGCCCGTACGCTCATCGTGCCCGCCTCGATCGACATGGTGTCGGTCCTCGGTCCGCGCGACGAGTTCCTGCGGATCCTCGAGCGCGTCCTCGACGCCGACATCCATGTCCGGGGCAACGAGATCCACCTCTCCGGTGACGAGGCCGCGTTGCGGGCCGGCGCCGAGGCGCTGACCGAGATGGTCACCATCATCCGCACCGGCCAGGGCCTGACCGGCGACGCCGTCGAGCGGCTGGTCGGGATGCTGGCGGGGGAGGCCGAGGTCCGCCCGGCCGACGTGCTCACCCACTCGATCCTGTCCAGCCGCGGCCGGACCATCCGCCCGAAGACGCTGAACCAGAAGCACTATGTGGACGCCATCGATCGGCACACGGTCGTCTTCGGCATCGGCCCCGCCGGCACCGGCAAGACCTACCTTGCCGTGGCGAAGGCGGTCCAGGCGCTGCAGCGCAAAGAGGTCAACCGGCTGATCCTCACCCGCCCCGCGGTCGAGGCCGGCGAGCACCTCGGCTACCTACCCGGCACCCTGAGCGACAAGATCGACCCGTACGTCCGGCCGTTGTACGACGCGCTGCACGACATGGTCGACCCGGACTCCATCCCGCGACTGCTCACCGCCGGCACCATCGAGGTCGCCCCGCTCGCGTACATGCGCGGCCGTACGCTCAACGATGCGTTCATCATCCTGGACGAGGCGCAGAACACCACGGCCGAGCAGATGAAGATGTTCCTCACCCGGCTCGGTTTCGGGTCGAAGATGGTCGTCACCGGCGACGTCACCCAGGTCGACCTGCCCGGCGGGCAGCGCTCCGGCCTGCGGGTGGTCACCGACATCCTGCACGACGTCGAGGACATCGCGTTCTGCCAGCTGACCAGCAAGGACGTCGTTCGACACCGGTTGGTGGGCCGGATCGTCGCAGCGTACGACCGGTTCGAGGCGGACCGCGGCCAGGACCACCAGGAGAAGGGGACCAAGCGCCGGTGAGCGTCGAACTGAACAACGAGTCCGGGGACGAGGCCGACGAGAAGGGCCTGGCCGCCCTGGCCACCTGGGTGCTCGGCGAGCTGCGGATCCACCCGCAGGCCGAGCTGTCGATCGTGCTGGTCGACGAGGAGACGATGGCCGCCTACCACGTCAAGTACATGGACCTGCCCGGCCCGACCGATGTGCTGTCCTTCCCGATGGATGAGTTGCGGATCCCCGAGCCCGACGAGCCCGAACCCGAGGGCCTGCTGGGCGACATCGTGCTCTGCCCGGCGGTGACCGCCCGGCAGGCCGCGGAGAACGACCGGACCCCGGACCAGGAGGCGGAGTACCTGCTGGTGCACGGCATCCTGCACCTCCTTGGTTACGACCACGCCACACCGGAGGAGCACGCCGAGATGTTCGGCCTGCACGACCGGCTGATGGCGGCGTACGAGCAGCATCGGGCGACCGCGGGTGGGAAGGCATGAGCGAGCCGGACATCGTCCAGCTGGTCGTCGTCCTCGTCCTCGCCGTCGCCGCCGGTTTCCTCGCCGCGATCGAGTCGGCATTGCACTCGTTCTCCCATGCCCGGGCCCAGAACCTGGTCGAGGAGGGGGTGTCCGGCGCCCGGCGGCTGGAGTTGATCACCGAGGACCCCGCCCCCACGGTGAACGCGCTGCTGTTCATCCGGACCATCCTCGAGGTGACCGCGATCGTGCTGGTCGCCCGGGTCGTGATGGACCTGGGGCTGCGGGACTGGGCCGAGCTGCTGCTCGCCATCGGGTCGATGGTGATCGTCTCGTTCATCGCCTGGGGGGTCGCGCCGCGGACGCTGGGCCGCCAGCGCGCGGACGGCATCGCCACCCGAACCTCGGGCCTGGTGATGGCGCTGACCACCGTGCTGGGGCCGATCCCGCAATTGCTGATCGCGATCGGCAACATCCTCACCCCGGGCCGCGGCTTCGACGACGGTCCGTTCTCCTCCGAGGCGGAACTGCGCGAGTTGGTCGACAAAGCCGAGGAGTCGGACGTGATCGAGGCCGGCGAGCGCCGGATGATCCACTCCGTCTTCGAGCTGGGCGACACCATGGTCAAGGAGGTGATGGTGCCGCGCACCGACATCGTCTCGATCGAGGACACCAAGACGCTGCGCCAGGCCACCTCGCTGGCACTGCGCTCCGGCTACAGCCGGATCCCGGTCGTCGGCGAGGGCGGGCTGGACAACGTCGTCGGCATCGTGTTCCTCAAGGACCTGATGAAGCGGACCTACGACAACCCGCAGGCGCAGACCACCGAGAAGGTGTCCTCGCTGATGCGCCCGCCGACCTGGTGCCCGGACTCCAAGCCGGTCGACGACCTGTTGCGCGACATGCAGGCCACCCACTCGCACCTGGTGATGGTGGTCGACGAGTTCGGCGGCACCGCCGGCCTGGCGACGATCGAGGACATCCTCGAGGAGATCGTCGGGGAGATCGTCGACGAGTACGACGCGGGCGAGGTGGCCCCGATCACCCAGCTGGCCGAGGGCCGCTACCGGGTCTCGGCACGGATCGCCGTCGACGAACTCGGCGAGCTGTTCGGGCGCAAGCTGGACGACGAGGACGTCGACACCGTCGGCGGCCTGATGGCCAAGCTGCTCAACATGGTGCCCATCGCGGGTTCCTCGGTGCGCTGGGAGGGCCTCGACCTGGTGGCCGAGCGGGCCCAGGGCCGCCGCAACCAGATCGGCACCGTCCTGGTCACCCGGGTCGGCGAGGGCGAGGAGACCGGCGACGAACGCGGCACCGCGGCGGTGCTGCACGCGGCCGATGACACGGAGGAGAAGTGATGACGGACCTGGACCCGAGCACCCGCGACGGTGGTGACGAGGACGGCTTCCGGTCCGGCTTCGTCTGCTTCGTCGGGCGGCCGAACGCCGGCAAGTCGACCCTGACGAACGCCCTGGTGGGTCAGAAGATCGCGATCGCCTCGGACAAGCCGCAGACCACCCGGCACGTCGTCCGCGGCATCATCACGCGCCCCGACGGGCAGCTGGTGCTGATCGACACCCCCGGTCTGCACCGTCCGCGGACGTTGCTGGGGGAGCGGCTCAACGACCTGGTCCGGGACACCTGGTCCGAGGTCGACGTGGTCGCGGTCTGCCTGCCCGCCGACCAGCGGATCGGCCCCGGCGACACCTACCTGGTCGAGCAGTTGGCCCGGCTGCGGGAGCGGCCCACCCTGGTGGCGCTGGCCACCAAATGCGACCTGGTCAGTGGCGACCGGCTGCGCCAGCATCTGGTGGCGATCCAGGGCCTGGAGGAGAAGCTCGGCATCAGTTGGACCCACATCATCCCGGTCTCGGCCCGCACCGGCGAGCAGGTGCAGGAGGTCGGTGACGTGCTGCTCGGCCTGCTGCCCTACGGCCCGCAGTACTACCCGGACGACGAGTTCACCGACGAGCCCGAGGAGCAGCTGGTCGCCGAGCTGATCCGCGAGGCGGTGCTGGAGGGGGTCCGCGACGAGCTGCCGCACTCCATCGCGGTGGTCGTCGACGAGATGCGGATGCGCGCCGATCGCCCCGAGGACAAGCCGCTCCTCGACATCTACGCCTCGATGGTGGTCGAGCGGGACTCGCAGAAGGGCATCGTCATCGGGCACAAGGGGGAGCGGCTGCGCCAGGTGGGCACCACCGCGCGCCAGCAGATCGCCCACCTGCTCGGCGTCCCGGTCTACCTGGACCTCAAGGTCAAGGTGATGAAGGACTGGCAGCGCGACCCGAAGTACCTCAACCGGCTGGGCTTCTGACCCGAGGGGAGCGTACGGACAGCCGGTTCCGGGGCGGGGCCAGGACGATAGGCTGACCCCCATGTCCAAGGTTCTGACTTCCCTGCCTGTCGGCGAGCGCGTCGGCCTCGCCTTCTCCGGAGGTCTCGACACCTCCGTCGCCGTCGCCTGGATGCGCGAGAAGGGCGCGATTCCGTGCACGTACACCGCCGACATCGGGCAGTACGACGAGCCGGACATCGCCTCGGTCCCCGGGCGCGCCGGGGCGTACGGTGCCGAGATCTCCCGCCTGGTGGACTGCCGCGAGGCGCTGGTCGAGGAGGGGCTGTCCGCCCTCCAGTGCGGCGCCTTCCACATCCGGACCGCGGGCAAGGCCTACTTCAACACCACCCCGCTGGGGCGTGCCGTCACCGGCACCCTGCTGGTGCGGGCGATGAAGGAGGACGACGTCAACATCTGGGGTGACGGCTCCACCTACAAGGGCAACGACATCGAGCGGTTCTACCGCTACGGCCTGATGGCCAACCCGCAGCTGCAGATCTACAAGCCGTGGCTGGACGTCGACTTCGTCGACGAGCTCGGCGGGCGCGACGAGATGTCGCAGTGGCTGGGCGAGCGTGACCTGCCGTACCGCGACTCCAAGGAGAAGGCGTACTCCACCGACGCCAACATCTGGGGCGCCACCCACGAGGCCAAGCAGCTCGAGATGCTCGACACGGGTCTGGACATCGTCGAGCCGATCATGGGCGTCAAGGCCTGGGACGAGAACGTCGAGGTGAAGACCGAGGAGGTCACGGTCCGCTTCGAGCAGGGCCGCCCGGTCGAGATCAACGGGAAGACCTTCGCCAGCGCCGTCGATCTGGTGCTGGAGGCCAACGCCGTCGGCGGCCGCCACGGGCTCGGCGTCTCCGACCAGATCGAGAACCGGATCATCGAGGCCAAGTCCCGCGGCATCTACGAGGCGCCCGGCATGGCCCTACTGCACATCGGGTACGAGCGGCTGCTCAACGCGATCCACAACGAGGACACCGTGGCGAACTACCACAACGAGGGTCGTCGCCTCGGTCGCCTGATGTACGAGGGCCGCTGGCTGGACCCGCAGTCGCTGATGCTGCGCGAGTCGCTGCAGCGCTGGGTCGGCTCGGCGATCACCGGGTCGGTGACGCTGCGACTGCGCCGTGGTGACGACTACACCATCCTCGACACCGAGGGCCCGAGCCTGAGCTACCACCCGGAGAAGCTGTCGATGGAGCGGGTGCAGGACGCCGCCTTCGGCCCCGAGGACCGGATCGGCCAGCTCACCATGCGCAACCTCGACATCGCCGACTCCCGCGCCCGCCTCGAGCAGTACGCCCAGCAGGGCATCGTCGGGGGTGCCACCGCCGAGCTGGTCGGTGCGCTGGAGTCGGGTGCCGCCCAGGCCATCGCCGGCGGCAAGGGTCCCGACGACGAGGCGGAGGCGCTGGACCGCGCCGCTTTCGACCAGGGCACCGACTGACACCCGGGTCCGTCCCACGGGCACGACGAAACGGCCCCCGGGTGCGAACCCGAGGGCCGTTCGCCGTTCCGCTGCCCCCCAACAGCGGAGGCACTGCGGTCAGGACAGGGAGATCTTCTTCTCCGACCCGAAGAAGCCGCCGCGTACGCCGAGTTGGGTGGGCTGGACATCCTTGGGGATGTCGAAGACCAGCACGCCCTTGACGGTGTTGCCGGGGTTGACCTGCTCCAGGAACGTCGAGGTGTTCTTGTTCGCGTAGAACGCGGCGCCGGAGTCGGCGCTGTACTCGTTGGCGTCCTTGTCGTACAGCTTCGCCAGGCTCGAGTCGAACGTCGTGGACGACTTCCCGGTGTTCTTCACGCTCACGCTGACCAGGACGAACTGGCCCTGGGCCTCCTGGTGGGCGTACTGGTCACCGACCTTGGCGACCCCCGACTGGACCTTGGTCACGGTGTACTGCAGGTCACCGGCGTCGACCGCCTCGTTGACCCCGGCGGCCTTCTCGGTCTGCTTCGCCGCCTGAGTCTGGGTGGCCGCCTGGCTCTGGGGGGTGGTCGAGGCCTGCGAGCCGGCGTCGGTGCTCGACCCGGCGGTGCTCGAACCAGCGGTGCTGCTCCCGCCACGGCTGCCGTTGACGGCGATGATGACCAGCACGATGGCCACCAGCACCCAGAGCCACGGGCGCTTGTACCAAGCCTTCTTGGGCTTGAGCGGCGGTTGGGGCGGGTAGGGCTGGCCGGGGACCTGCTGGAACGGGGGGCCGGGCTGCTGCGGCCCGGGCTGGGGGTATGGCGCCTGGGACATCTGCATCTCCTGTCTCGTGCGGCTGACAGGTCCAATGGAACCGGCCGGGGCACCTGTGCCACATCGGCCGACCGGCTCGCGCCGGTCATCCATTCGGGTGGCCGGCGGCCTCGGATGTCACCCGATCGGCTGATGTCCGGGCCCGGAATCGAACGTATGATCAACCGCATGCTGGAACGACCGAGAGTCAGCGCGCCGAGAGTGAGCGCGGCACTGGCCACCGCACGCCGGGTGGGGTGGACGATCGTCGGCGCCCTGCTGGCGATCGTGCTCTGTATGGTCGTGCTCGTCGGCTCGATGAGCGTCGTCCCGGGCTACCAGACGAGTCCCGGGGCCAGCGGACACGTGACGGACCTCGGGATGCTGGTCGTGCTCGCCTGGATGCTGGCGATGGTCACGCTGTTCTCCCGGCGGGAGTACCCCTGGGTGACCCTCGCGGCCGGCGGGCTGCTCACGGTCGCCCTGCAGCTGGACAGCCTGCTGCTGCTGTTCGGCGCCGCCGCCGTGGTGCTGCACCGGGACCGCCGACAGGGTCTGGCGGCGACGGTCACCGCCGCCGTCCTGACCCTCGTCGCCGGCGTCCGCGACGGGCTGCGCCCGGTGGGTGGCAGCTCCTGGGAGGCGTACTCCACCGACCCGCTGTCGGCCACATCCAGCGAGCACGGCGTCCAGCTCGGCGTCAGTCTCGGGATCGCCACCGTGGCCGGGCTGGTGGTCCTCGGGGCGGCCTGGATGATCCGGTCCCGCCGGGAGCTGGGTGCCACCCGCCGGGCCAGGGTGGTCGCCGAGGACCGCAGTGAGCGCCTCGAGACGACCACCGTACGACTGGAGGAGCGGGAGCGACTGGCCCGCGAGGTCCACGACGCGCTCGCCCATCGGCTCTCCCTCATCTCGCTGCACTCCGGGGCCCTGGAGGAGGCCGCCCAGGCCGGTGATCCGAAGGTGCTCCAGGCCGCCGAGGTGCTCCGGGACAGCGCGCACCGGTCACTCGAGGATCTCCGCCACCTCGTCACCGCGCTCCGCGACCCGGTCCCGGGCCACCCGTCGGGCGCGGCGGACGATCCCGAGGACCTGGCCCGGATCGGACTGGCCACACTGCCTGACCTGGTCGGGTCGGCCCGGGACTCCGGCGTCAGCCTGGAGGCGATGATCATGGTGCAGGAGGCGGATCGGGCCAGTGACCTGCTCGACCGGGCGACGTACCGGATCGTCCAGGAAGCGCTCACCAACACGGTCAAGCACGCCCCCGGGCAACCGGTGCGGGTCGAGGTCACCGCCGCCCCCGCCGCCGGTGTCCACGTGCTGGTGGACAACCCCCTGGGGCACGGCTCCGGCCGGTCCGGGACCCTGCCCGGGTCGGGGAACGGACTGATCGGCATGCAGGAGAGGGCCACCCTGCTGGGCGGGATCCTGAGCGCCGGGCCGGACGAACGAGGGCACTTCGTGGTCGAGGCATCCCTGCCCTGGCAAGGGGGAACGCCTGCCTGACAGGAAATGTCACAGGCCTTCCCTAGTGTCGTGGACGTGACACAGACAGATGCGGGGGAGACCCGGCCGATCCGGGTGATGCTCGTCGACGACGACGCGATGGCGCGCAACGGGGTCCGGATGATCCTGGGGGCCGATCCGGGCCTGATGGTGGTCGCCGAGGCATCGGACGGCCGCGATGTGATCGGTGCGGTGCACGCCCATCACCCCGACGTCGTCCTGATGGACCTCCACATGCCGGGGATGAACGGCATCGTCATCACCGCGCGCTTGCAGCGCGAAGTGAATCCGCCCCGGGTCATCGCGCTGACCTCGGTGGACCTCGACAGCTACGTGTTCGAGGCCCTCGAGGCCGGCGCGGCCGGGTTCCTGCTCAAGGACGACCCGCCCGAGCAGATCCGCGCCGGGGTGCGGACCGTGCACCGAGGCGACTCGGTGCTGTCTCCTCGGGCCACCACGTACGTGATCCGGCGGTTCGTCGACGACGGCCACCGGGAGGAGACGGAGCGGGCTATCACGCTCCTCGCCCTGCTCACGGAGCGAGAGACCGAGGTCGTCGGGCTCGTCCACGAGGGGTTGAGCAACGACCAGATCGCCCGCCGGCTGGGCTGCAGCGCCGCCACGGTCAAGACCCACCTCAGCCATGCGATGGCCAAGCTCGACGTGCCGAGCCGGGTCCAGATAGCCCTGCTGGTGGAACGGGCGGCCCGCGTCGCGACGCCGATGACGGCGTCCGCAGTGGGGTGAGCGGTTGACAGCTCGGATCCAGCGACTAAAGTCTTGGGCGTGGCACAGGTCCTGATTCTCCTTCCCTGCCGCAGCGAGGCCTACTGAGGTCGGCCTCCTCGCTGCGGAGTCGAAGCGCGCCGTCCGCCACTCATGACAGCGAGGAAGAGATGACCACCAACACGTTTTCCCAGGCCGGCCCTGTGACCTTCAGCGGCCAGTTCGGCACGATTCCCCAGTCCCGCCCCGTGCAGCAGCCGAGCGGCATGCCGATCCAGCGTTACCACTCCTTCGAGCCCGTCGCGCTGCCCGACCGCACGTGGCCGGACAAGAAGATCACCAAGGCTCCGCGCTGGCTGTCCACCGACCTGCGGGACGGCAACCAGGCCCTGATCGACCCGATGACGCCCAGCCGCAAGCAGAAGCTGTTCGACATGCTGGTGCGGATGGGCTACAAGGAGATCGAGATCGGTTTCCCGTCGGCGTCGCAGACCGACTTCGATTTCGTCCGCCAGCTGATCGAGAGCGACTCGATCCCCGACGACGTCACCATCACCGTGCTGACCCAGGCGCGCGAGGACCTGATCGAGCGCACCGCCCAGGCCCTGCAGGGCTCCGCACGGGCCAACATCCACATGTACAACGCGCTGGCGCCGATGTTTCGCCGGGTCGTCTTCCGGATGGACGAGGACGAGGCGAAGGACCTGGCCTGCCGCGGCACCGACCTGGTGATGAAGTACGCCGAGCAGTACCTGGGCGACGTACGGTTCGGCTACGAGTACAGCCCGGAGATCTTCACCCAGACGCCGACCGACTACGCGATCGAGGTCTGCAACGCGGTGATGGACCGCTGGCAGCCGGACGGCGACCGGGAGATCATCCTCAACCTGCCGGCCACGGTCGAGATGTCGACGCCGAACGTGTACGCCGACCAGATCGAGTACTTCTGCCGCAACGTCAACAACCGCGAGTTCGTCACCGTCTCACTGCACGCCCACAACGACCGGGGCACCGCCGTCGCGGCGACGGAGCTGGCGCTGATGGCCGGTGCCGACCGGGTCGAGGGCTGCCTGTTCGGGCACGGTGAGCGCACCGGCAACGTCGACCTTGTCACCATGGCGATGAACCTGTTCAGCCAGGGCGTCGACCCGATGATCGACTTCTCCCAGATGGACGAGATCCGCCGCACCGTCGAGTACTGCACCGGCCTGCCGGTCCACCCGCGCCACCCCTACGCGGGCGACCTGGTCTACACCGCCTTCTCCGGCTCCCACCAGGACGCCATCAAGAAGGGCCTGGAGGACCTGGAGAAGAAGGCGAAGGTCGCCGGCACCTCGGTGACCGCCAACGCCTGGGAGGCGCCCTACCTGCCGATCGACCCGCACGACGTGGGCCGTACGTACGAGGCGGTCATCCGGGTCAACTCGCAGTCCGGCAAGGGCGGCATGGCGTACCTGATGAAGGCCGACCACAAGCTGGACCTGCCGCGCCGGCTGCAGATCGAGTTCTCCCGGGTGGTCCAGCAGGCCACCGACACCTCCGGTGCCGAGATCAGTTCCCAGGCGCTGTGGGACATCTTCAACCACGAGTACATCGAGACGGCCGGCCCACTGCAGGTCCTCGGCGTCCGCACCCAGAACAACGGGGTCGACACCATCGACGCCACGGTCACCATGAACGGCGAGGCGCTGGAGATCCACGGCGAGGGCAACGGCCCGGTGTCGGCGTACGTCGACGCGCTGTCCAGCTTCGGCACCCGCTCGGTCCGCGTCCTGGACTACTCCGAGCATGCGATGGCCGCGGGCGGCGACGCCAAGGCCGCCGCGTACGTCGAGTGCGAGATCGGCGACGGTGACGACGCCCAGATCATGTGGGGCGTCGGCATCCACGAGAACATCATCACCGCCTCCCTGCAGGCGGTCACCCACGCGGTCAACCGAGCCATCCGCTGACGGCACCGCACCCCCGACCCCGGGCCGTCGCCACACCTGACCCCGCCCGGAAACACGAAGCCCTGCCTCCCACGAGGAGAAGCAGGGCTTCGTGGCGTTCCGGGCCGGCGCCGGAATGCGCTGTCAGCAGGACGGTGATCAGGACTCGGCGCCCTGGACCAGCCACAGGTCCGGGCCGAAGATCTCGTAGAAGACCTTCTCGGCCGGGTGGCCGGAGGCGATGACCTGCGAGCGGACTGCCTTCAGGAACGGCAGCGGGCCACACATCACGACATTGGCGTCGGTGGGGATCGCCACCGCGGACACGTCCATGAAGCCCTGGTGGTCACCGTCGGTGCCCTCCTCGAACCAGGTCTCGATCCGGGCGTTCGGCAGCTCCGCGACGAGCTTCTTCACCTCGTCGGCGAGCGGCCAGGTGGCGGAGGAGCGGTCGGCGTGCAGCACGATGACCTGCCGCTCCGAGCCGCGCTCCACCAGCGCCTCGAGCAGCGAGAGCATCGGGGTGACGCCGATCCCGGCGGAGGCGAGCACCAGCGGCACCCGGGTCTCGCGCAGGACGAGGTCGCCGTACGGGTTGGACAGCTGGTAGACGTCGCCGACCCGGAGCTTCTGGTGGATCAGCGGGGTCACCTCGCCCTCGGGGTCGAGCTTGACGGCGATCCGGCGGGTGCCGACGGGGGAGGGGATCAGGGTGAACTGCCGAGGCTGGCGGATCCCGTCGGGGGTCGGGACCAGGACCGAGACGTACTGGCCCGGCCGCGCGTCGGACACCGGCGTGCCGTCGGCCGGCTCGAAGCTGATCACCGCGACGTCCCCGCCGGAGATCTCCTTGCCGGTGACCCGCCACGGCGCGAACGGCTTGTCGTTGGCCTGCGAGGCGTAGAGGTTCTTCTCCATGGTGATCAGCGCGTGGGCCATCAGCCAGTAGACCTCGGTCCAGGCCGCGACCACCTCGGGGGTGGCGGCGTCGCCGAGGTCGGCGGCGATGGCGCCGAACAGGTGCTCGTAGACGGTGGGGTACTCGTCCTCCTGCAGCCCCAACGAGGCGTGCTTGTGCGCGATCCGCGAGAGCACCGTCTCCGGGTAGGAGTCCGGGTGCTGCAGCAGCCAGGTGGCGAAGGCGACGATCGAGCCGGCCAACGCCTTGGGCTGCTCACCGGTGATCTGGTTGGAGCGGCTGAACATGCCGTCCAGCAGGTCGGGACGCGAGCCGAACATCCGGCGATAGAACTCCGGGGTGATGAAGGGAATGCGCTCGGCGACGACCGGTGCGGTGGCCGCGATGATCGGGCGGGAGGTGTCCGACAGCATGGGTGGTGTTCTCCTTCGTTGGGGATGCGGGAACCCTAATCCATTGATACGGGTAGACCGTAACAATTAAGTGTGATCCGGGTCACCGACTCTCTCGCGTTAGTCTCGCCTGCATGGACGCCAGAGACCTGCTGATCGACGCAATCGAACGCAGCCGGGAGGTCTGTCACGCGGTATTGCGCGGGATGACCGCCGACCAGGCGAACCGCCGCCCGGGTGGTGACCACAACTCGGTCACCTGGTTGGTGTGGCACATCGCGCGGGAACAGGACGTGCAGATCGCGCCACTGGGCGGCACGCCGCAGGTCTGGACCGAGCAGGGTTGGTACGAGCGGTTCGGTCTCGACCTGCCTGCCCGGTCGATGGGGTACGGCCATGACACCGAGGCCGTCGGCAAGGTCGTCGTCGACGACACCGCGTTGCTGACCGGCTACCTGGACGCCGCGGTCGAGGCCACCAAGGCGTACCTGGCCTCGGTGACCCCCGCCTCCCTCGATGAGATCGTCGACGAGCGCTGGGACCCGCCGGTGACCCGCGGCGTCCGGCTGGTCAGCATCGTCGACGACGCCGCCCAGCACGCCGGCCAGGCCGCGTACGTCCGCGGCCTGCTCTTCGGCTAGGCGCGGGGTAGGTCAGGCGAGGGCCCCGTCGTCGGGCTCCGCCTCCTCCTCGTCGGGGATGACGTCGGTCCGCACCCCCGGGGCGATCGGCTCGGCCAGCTCGTACGGGGTCTTGGTGACGTGCAGGGCGTTCGGCCGGTGCACGTCGATCGCCTCGGTGCGACCCTCGACGTTCGGCACCGCGCCACCCATCCGGCGGTCCCGGCCTGCGTACGACTCGATCGCGGTCCACAGGTCGCGCCGGTCGAACTCGGGCCACAGTGTGTCGAGGAAGACCATCTCGGCGTACGCGGACTGCCAGACCAGGAAGTTCGAGGTGCGCTGCTCGCCCGACGAACGGATGAACAGGTCGACGTCGGGGATGTCCGGCTCGTCCAGGAACCGGTGGAACGACGACTCGGTGACGTCCTCGGGGCGCAGCTTCCCCTCGCGGGCCAGCCGCGCGATCTGCCGTGCGGCGTCGACGATCTCGGCCCGCCCGCCGTAGTTCATGCAGAACTGCAGCGTCAGTGTGTCGTTGTCGCGGGTCATCTGCTCGGCCGTCTCCAGCTCCCGGATCACCGATCGCCACAGCCGTGGCCGCCGGCCGGCCCAGCGGATCCGTACGCCCATCGCGCCGAGCTCGTCGCGTCGCCGGCCGATGACGTTGCGGTTGAACCCCATCAGCCAGCGGACCTCGTCGGGGGACCGCTTCCAGTTCTCGGTCGAGAAGGCGTACGCGGAGACGTACTTCACGCCGATCTCGATCGCCCCGGCGAGCACGTCCATCAGCACCGCCTCGCCGCGGGCGTGCCCCTCGATCCGCTTGAGGCCGCGCTCCTTGGCCCAACGCCCGTTGCCGTCCATCACGATCGCCACGTGCCGGGGCACCTTGTCCGCCGGGATCTGCGGCGGGCGGGCCCCGGAGGGATGCGGGGGCGGCGGGACCGGCGTGTTGCGCGACATGGGGTCAGCCTAGTGGCGGCGCCTGCGGAGCGGTTTCCACAGGGCCGGCCGGAAAACGGCGTTGACCACAGGCCGGGTGGAGTCGGCCGATCGCCGGTCCGACGCTCCCATGATCTGCCGGTGAACTGGAGTGTCAACCACGACCCGACCGTTCGACGACAGGGCTTCGTCCTGGCCGGACAGGTATTCGAGGTCTCGCCGGCGACGCTGCGACGGGCGGCGCGACGCGAGGGCCTGATCCATGCCCTGCCGTCGGCGTACCTGTTGCCCGACCGGCAGGACGATCTGGGGGTCTGGCTCCGTCTCGTCTGCCGGTGCTACCCCGACGCGGTCGTCTCCGGGCGTGCGGCCTGGGAAGCCGAGGTGCAACGCTCTCCTATCCTGGCGTGGCCCCGGGGAGAGCGAAGGATCGTCGTCTGTGATCGCGTCGGCAGACCCGATCGAGGACCGTTTCGATTCCTGAGGCGGCGCGTGCCGGCGGACTTCATCGTCGAACGGGACGGCATCCGTCGGGTCGGGCCGGCCTTCGCAGTCACGGAATTGCTGGCGGTCGACGACGGTGCAGCCGCCTGTGACTTCCTGCGGCGGACGAGTTCCGCGCCCGGTGACGCGGCGATGCTCGAGCTGTGGAGGGCATCGGGCGCTCTGGCGCATGCACCTGGGCACGCCGATCGCCGTCGGGTACTGGCGGACCTGGAGGAGGCCCCGTGGTCCTTGCTGGAACTGCGCCTCCACCGGCTGCTGCGGTCTGCGGGGATCACTGGGTGGTCGGCCAACGTCCCCCTGCGCTTCGGCCCCCGGACCTGCTGCGCGGACGTGGCCTTCCCGGATGCCCGAGTGGCCATCGAAGCTGACGGCCGGCTGCACCACAGCTCGGCGGTGGACTTCGAGCGGGACCGCGAGCGGTGGAACCTGCTGGCGGCCGAGGGCTGGATCGTGATCAGGGTGACGTGGGCGATGGTCCATGCCTCGCCGGACCTGGTGATCGCGCAGGTCAGGGCAGCACTGGCGAGCAGGTCGTGAGCGGATCCTGTCAACTGTGCCCGACGCCGGCGACGTCTCCACCGCTCGACCCACGCAATGGCGCGGATCTCGCTGAGGCGCAGCGGGGCGCCTATGTGCCAGTTGTCAGGATCCGCTCATCGATTGACCGTGCCCGGGGCGGCATCACGTGGCCACGCCGTCCCTCGCGCCTAGAATGAGCGCGTGCCGACCTACCGCGACCAAGCCGTGGTGCTGCGGACGCACAAGCTCGGCGAGGCCGACCGCATCATCACGCTGCTGACGCGCGCCCACGGCAAGGTCCGCGCGGTGGCGCGCGGCGTGCGGCGGACCGGGTCCAAATTCGGTGCCCGGCTCGAGCCGTTCAGCCACGTCGATCTGCAGCTGGCCATCGGGCGCAACCTCCACTACGTCGACCAGGTCGAGACGATCCAGGCATACGGCGCTCGGCTGGCCTCCGACTACCCGGCCTGGACGGCGGGCGAGGTGATGGTGGAGACCGCCGACAAGCTGGTCGGCGAGGAGCATCAGCCCGCCCTCCAGCAGTACCGGCTGCTCGTCGGCGCCCTGGCGGTGCTGGTACGCGGCACCACTGACGGCCCCCGCCCGGCCGCGATGGTGCTCGACTCCTACCTGTTGCGGTCGATGGCCGTCGCCGGCTACGCCCCGACGTTCACCGACTGCGCCTCCTGCGGCGCCCCCGGGCCGCACACCGCCTTCTCCCCGGCCGCCGGTGGTGTGGTGTGCCGGTTCTGCCGCCCACCCGCCAGCGCCCACCCCCAGGTGGCGACGCTCGACCTGCTCAGTGCCCTGCTGGTGGGGGACTGGGCGGCCACCAGTGCGGTGGAGGCGACCGTCCAGCGCGAGGCGAGCGGGCTCACCGCTGCCTTCGTCAACTGGCACATGGAGCGCGGGCTGCGGTCCCTCTCCCTGGTCGAGCGGTAGCGGAATACTTCAATGATCAACCGTGTTGAGCCGGGCGTGAACGCCCCACTCACCGCCCTCGTGATCGGTGCCGGCCAGGCCGGCCTCGCCGCGTCGTACCACCTCGTCCGGCGCGGACTGCGGCCGTACGCCGACCTCGTCACCCTGGATGCCAACCCGGGCCCCGGCGGTGCCTGGCAGCACCGCTGGCCCTCCCTGACGCTGGGCCGGGCGCACGGCATCCATGACCTGCCGGGGCTCCCGCTCGGCGTGCCCGACCCGGAGGAGCCGGCCTCCGCGGTGGTCGCCCGCTACTACGGGGCGTACGAGCAGCGGTTCGGCCTGCCGGTGCTGCGACCGGTGAAGGTGGACGCGGTGACCCCGTCCGACGACGGGTCGCTGTTGGTGTCGGCGGGGCAGCGGTCCTGGCACACCCGCTACCTGGTCAACGCCACCGGCACCTGGGACCGGCCCTACTGGCCCGCCTACCCCGGACGGGAGCTGTTCGCCGGCCGGCAGCTGCACACCCATGATTTCCGGTCCGCCGAGGAGTTCACCGGCCGGCACGTCGTCGTGGTCGGCGGCGGCACCTCGGCGGTGCAGTTCCTGCTCCAGCTGGAGGCCGCCGGAGCAACCACCACCTGGACCACCCGGCGGCCGCCCGAGTGGGTCGACCGCCCGTTCGGCGAGGAGTGGGGCCGGGCCGTCGAGCGGCGCGTCGCCGCGCGGACCGAGGTCGGCCTGCGCCCCGAGAGCGTGGTGGCGGCCACCGGGCTGCCGCTCACCGAGGAGTACCGCCGCGGCATCGAGCGGGGCGTGCTGGTCTCCGCCGGGCCGTTGCGCCGGCTCACCCGCGACGGTGTCGTCCTCGGGGAGGGCCGCGCGGTGCGGGCGGACGTGGTGCTGTGGGCCACCGGGTTCCGGCACGCCCTCGACCACCTGGCTCCGCTGCGGCTGCGTGAACCGTCCGGCGGCATCCGGACCGACGGGGTCCGCGCCGTCCGCGACCCCCGGGTGTTCCTCGTCGGCTACGGTGCCTCGGCGTCTACGCTCGGCGCGACCCGGGCCGGCCGGGCCGCGGCACTGGGCGTGCTGGCGGCGCTGGAGCGACCCGTGGTGGCCGTCGGCGAGCGGTGACTCAGCTGAGGGCCGCGGCGGCCCGCGCGCCGGCCTCGTCGATCGGCAGGATCGCGTACGCGGCGCGGATGTGGGCCTCCATCGCGGCGGCGGCCTGCTCGGGGTCGCGGGCGGCGAGGGCCGCGTAGACCGCCTCGTGGGCGGACATCGCGCTGCGCCGGAAGCCGGGCCAGTCGTCCATGTGCTTCTCAGCGGTCACGATCGGGCGGCGCAGCGACTCGCGGATGGCGATCGTCATGTCGGTGGCCAGGGTGTTGTGGCCGGTGTTCGCGATCGCCACGTGGTACTTGGTGTCCAGGTCGTTGAAGACGTCGGGGTCCTCGGTGGTGGCCATCTGGTCGAGGATGGTCCGCAGCCCGGTGAGGTCCTCGTCGGTGATGGCGTGGCAGGCGGCCGTGATCGTGGTCCGCTCCAGGGCGATCCGGACCTCGGTGACGTCCTCCACCGGGAAGTCGGCGAGGGCGACCTGGAGCCGCAGCACCTTCTTCAGCGCCTCGGTGCGCAGGGCGGCGACCCGGGTCCCGCCGCGGGGGCCGACCGAGGCGGTGAGCACGCCCTGGGCGACCAGCGCGTGGATCGCCTCGCGCACCGCGGCCCGGCTGACGCCGAGCTGCAACGCCAGGTCCCGCTCGGGGGGGAGCTGTTGGCCGATCACCAGCGACCCGTCGAGGATCGCCTCCTCGATGTGCGAGAGGACGACTTCGTAGGCGCGGCTGCCTGCGGTCATGTCACTGCCTTCCGATACGGTCACCGGATCAGTCTAATCGGCCACCCTTGACCATTGGTCTGACCAATGGCTAGTCTAGCAATGTTGGTCAGACCAATCCTGTCTTCGTGTACAACGCAGAGGACAGTGGACGTTGAAGACAGAGGACAAAGGTGTTCCCTATGACTACCTTCCAGCCGTCGCTCGCCCCACTCGGGAGCGTCACGGCCTCCGCCTTGG
Organism: uncultured Propionibacteriaceae bacterium; assembly: GCA_964402325.1. Taxonomy (GTDB): domain Bacteria; phylum Actinomycetota; class Actinomycetes; order Propionibacteriales; family Propionibacteriaceae; genus Raineyella. The sequence goes on from CAYOBI010000016.1 coordinate 27,516, forward strand.
TGGCGCTGGTGCCCATCCTGGTCATGCTCATCACGCTGGGCGTTCTGAAGTGGAAGGCGTACCTGGCCGGTCTCGCCTCGCTGTTGGCCGCGTTGCTGGTGGCGGTCCTCGCGTTCCACATGCCCGTCGGGATGGCCGGCCTCTCGGCCCTGCAGGGCGCCGCATTCGGCATCTTCCCGATCACCTGGATCCTGTTGGCTGCGATCTGGATGTATGACATCACGGTGGTCAGCGGCCGGTTCGAGGACCTGCGCTCGACGTTCTCGTTGATCTCCGACGATCCCCGGGTTCTCGGCATCCTGGTGGCGTTCTGTTTCGGCGGCCTGCTGGAGGCCCTCGCCGGCTTCGGCGCCCCGGTCGCGATCACCTCGGTGATGCTGGTGGCGATCGGCTACTCCCCGCTGCGCTCCGCCCTCACCGTGCTGCTGGCCAACACCGCCCCGGTCGCATTCGGGGCCATCGCCACCCCGATCATCATGGCCGGCAACGTCTCCGGACTGGACTACAACCGGATCGGCGCCTTCGTCGGCCGCCAGACCGCCATCCTGGCCTTCATCGTGCCGTTCCTGATGCTGCTGCTGATCGACGGCCGCAAGGGCCTGAAGCAGGTCTGGCCGGCCGCGCTGGTCATCGGCGGCGTCTTCTCGGTCGCCAAGTGGGTCACCTCGACGTACGTGTCGGTCGAGCTCACCGACGTCATCGCCTCCCTGCTGGGCATCGCCGCGGGCGTCGTGCTGATGCGGTTCTGGAAGCCCGAGGGCTCCGCCGAGGCCCGGGAGCGGATCTCCCGACTGATGCACGGCGAGCCCGCGTCCAGCCTGGACCGGGACGCCCACGCCCCCGCCGACCCGAAGAGCCTGACCGCCGGCCGGATCACCATGGCTCTGCTGCCCTACATCCTCGTCGTCGCGCTCTTCTCCATCGTCAACCTGATCCCGGCGATCCAGCAGGGGCTGGCTGCCACCGACATCAAGTTCGGCTGGCCCGGACTGGCCGGCAACATCATGGACGCGGCCGGCCACAAGGTCACCCGCACCACCTTCAAGCTCGCCCTGCTGTCCTCGCCGGGCACCCTGCTGGCCGTCATTGCGATCATCACCTCGCTGATCTACCGGGTGTCCCCGCGGGCGATGTTCGGCTCGCTGGGCCGCAACGCCCACAAGCTGCGGTTCACCGCCCTGACCATCGCCTCGGTCGTCGCCCTGGCGTACGTGATGGACTTCTCCGGCCAGACCGTCACGATCGGCACCTGGATCGCCGGCACGGGCGCCCTGTTCGCCTTCCTGTCGCCGATCCTCGGCTGGATCGGGACGTACGTGACCGGCTCCGACACCACCGCCAACGCGTTGTTCAGCGGCCTGCAGGCGACCGTCGGCAAGCAGATCGGTCTGGACCCGTACCTCACCGTCTCGGCCAACGCCTCCGGCGGTGTGCTCGGCAAGATGATCAGCCCGCAGAACCTCGCGATCGCCGCCACCTCCGTCGGCCTGATCGGCCAGGAGTCGCTGATCCTGCGCCGGATCGTCGGCTGGAGCTTCGGTCTGCTCGCCTTCCTCTGCATCCTGGTCGGCCTGATGTCGACGCCGGTGCTCGGCTGGCTGCTCCCCGCCTGATTCCCCATCCCATCCCCTGCTGAAGGAGAGACGACAATGACGTCCCCATCCTCCGTTGGCCTTCCCGGTGCCGGGAAGACGGTGGCGTTGTTCGCCACCTGTGCCAACGACGTGATGTTCCCCGACACTCCCAAGGCCGTGGTGAGCCTGCTCGAGCGGCTCGGCTGTACGGTCGTGTTCCCCGAGGAACAGACCTGCTGCGGCCAGGTGTTCACCAACACCGGCTACTACCCCGAGGCCCTGCCGAGCGTGAAGACCTACGTCAAGGCGTTCAGCGACTACGAGTACATCGTCGGCCCGTCCGGCTCGTGCGTCGGCGCGGTCCGTCACCAGCACGCCATGCTGGCCGAGGAGGCCGGCGACCACGGGCTGGCCAAGGAGGCCGCGGCGACCGCCTCGCGGACGTTCGACATCTCCGAGTTCCTGGTCAACGTCCTCGGCATCACCGACGTGGGCGCCTACTTCCCGCACCGGGTGACCTATCACCCGACCTGCCACTCGGTCCGGGTCGCGAAGGTGGGTGACGCCCCGTTGCAGCTGCTCCGCTCGGTGCGTGGCCTGCAGCTGATCGAGCTGGAGTTCGCCGAGCAGTGCTGCGGCTTCGGCGGCACCTTCTCGCTCAAGAACCCCGACGTGTCCCGGGCCATGGTCAACGACAAGGCACGCCACGTGATGGAGACCGGCGCCGAGTACCTCGTCACCGGCGACAACCTGTGCGCCCTCAACATCTCCGGCGTCATCCACCGCAACCGCGGCGGCGTGAAGCCGATCCACCTGGCCGAGATCCTCGCCCACACCGAAGGAGGCGACGGCAAGTGACCGCCATCGAGCAGCCGCGCCGCGACAAGGACGGACGGCTCACCCCCGCACCGCCGGAATGGACCACCCGCCCGGCACCGCCGTTCCCGGAGGCCGCCGTGAAGGGCCTGGAGAACCAGGTCCAGCGCGCCAACCTGCGCCACGCCACCGGCACCATCCGGGCCAAGCGGGCCCGGGTCGTCGCCGAGGTGGACAACTGGCAGGACCTTCGCTCGGCCGGCGAGGCGATCAAGAACCGCACCCTGCGGCACCTCGACCAGCACCTGGAGACTCTGGAGGCCTCCCTGGCCAGGGCCGGCGCCACCGTGCACTGGGCCCGGGACGCCGCCGATGCCAACCGCATCATCGTCGACCTCGTCAGGGCGACCGGTGAGCGCGAGGTGACCAAGGTGAAGTCCATGGTCACCCAGGAGATCGGCATGAACGAGGCGCTGGAGGAGGCCGGGATCGCCGCCTGGGAGACCGACCTCGCCGAGCTCATCGTCCAGCTCGGCCACGACTTCCCCAGCCACATCCTGGTCCCCGCGATCCACCGCAACCGCGGCGAGATCCGCGAGATCTTCCGCGAGGAGATGGGGGTGTACGGCACGCCGGCCCCCGAGGGACTGTCCGAGCAGCCGGTCGAGCTGGCCGGCGCCGCCCGTACGCACCTGCGCAACAAGTTCCTCCGCACGAAGGTCGCGATCTCCGGGGCCAACTTCGCCGTCGCCGAGACCGGCACCTTGGTGGTGGTGGAGTCCGAGGGCAACGGCCGGATGAACCTCACCCTGCCCGAGACGCTGATCTCGGTGGTGGGCATCGAGAAGGTGCTGCCGACGGTGGCGGACCTCGAGGTCTTCCTGCGCCTGCTGCCGCGCTCCTCGACCGGGGAGCGGATGAACCCGTACACCTCGATGTGGTCCGGGCCGACCCCCGGTGACGGCCCCCAGAACGTGCACGTCATCCTGCTCGACAACGGCCGGACGAACGCATTGGCCGACCCCAAGGGCCGCGAGGCGCTGCGCTGCATCCGCTGCTCGGCCTGCCTGAACATCTGCCCGGTGTACGAGCGGGTCGGCGGCCACGCGTACGGCTCGGTCTACCCCGGCCCGATCGGGGCGATCCTCAACCCGCAGCTGCGCGGGGTGGACAACCCGATCGACAAGTCGCTGCCGTTCGCCTCGTCGCTCTGCGGCGCCTGCACCGAGGTCTGCCCGGTGAAGATCCCGATCGCCGACCTGCTCGTGCACGAACGCCACCGGGTGGTGGAGGAGAAGAAGCGCCACCAGCTCAACCAGTTCGAGCCGACGCTGATGAAGGCCGCCAGCTGGGTGATGGCCGACCACAAGCACCTCGAGGCGGCCGGTACCGCCAGCTCACTGGCCGGCAGGCTGCTCCCGATCAGGACGATCGGCCCGCTGCCCGGGCCGTTGTCGCGGTGGACGCAGAACCGCGACGTCCCGATGGTCCCGGCGCAGACGTTCCGGCAGTGGTGGCATGACAACCATGGGGTGGAAGGAGAATCACGATGAGCGCGCGTGACGACGTGCTGGCCCGGGTCCGGGCCTCGCTGACCGACGTGGCCGAGCCGGACGGACCGGTCGACTGGGCGTACGGACAGCCGACCCCGATGGTCGACGTGGTCGACCGGTTCGACCAGACGGTCACCGACTACAAGGCGACCGTGGTCCGCTGCGCCGCCGGCGAGGTCGCCGGCCAGGTGGTCCGCGGGCTGGCCTCGACCGGGGCCAGGACCGTGGTGCTGCCCGCCGGCACCGACGAGCAGCTGCACCGGACCCTCGAGATGGCGGCGGACCTGTCCGTCCGCGTCGACGACGGGTCGCTGACCGCTGCAGATCTCGATGCCACCGATGCCGTGGTCACCACGAGCACGGTCGGCATCGCCGAGACGGGCACGATCGTGCTCGACCACGGCCCGGGCCAGGGGCGTCGCGCGCTCTCCCTGGTGCCCGACCGGCACATCTGCCTGGTCCGGGCCGCCGACGTGGTGTCCGACGTGCCCGAGGCGGTCGCCCGACTGGCCGACTCGGTGCGCGCCGGCAACCCGTTGACCTGGATCAGCGGCCCGTCGGCAACCTCCGACATCGAGCTCAGCCGGGTCGAGGGCGTGCACGGCCCGCGGCACCTGTGGGTGATCCTGATCGACGCGTGACGCGTCGCACCGGGAGGTGACTCAGGGGTGGGCGGCCCAGCACTCCGCGCAGACGCCGTAGATCTCCAGATCGTGGCGTACGTCGTGGAAGCCGTGCTGGGTGCCCACCCGTTGGGTCCAGGCGTGCACGTCGGGGTCCTCGATCTCGACCGTGCGCCCGCACCGGGTGCAGACCAGATGGTGGTGGTGGTGCTCGGTGGCGCAGCGACGGTAGGCGAGTTCGCCCTCGAGCGTGCGCAGGGCGTCGATCTCCCCGGCGTCGGCCATCGCCTGCAGGGTCCGGTAGACCGTCGTCAGGCCGACCTGGTCGCCCCGCTCGCGGAGCAGGTCGTGCACCTGCTGCGCGGTCCGGAACTCCCCGGCCTCGTCCATCGCCCGGCGCACCGCCTCGCGCTGCCGGGTCGTCCGCTGGCCCACGGTCATCCTGCCGCCTCCTGTCCCGCTGAGCTCAGTGCTCGTCGTAGTGGTCGTCGTGCATCGCGTGACGGTGGCCGTCGTGCACATAGTCGAGGTGGTCGCCGTGCTGCACCGTCGGGTGGTGACAGTCCGGACCGCCGTGCACGTGCGGGTGGCCCTCCTCGTGGTCGTGCGGCGGCGGGACGATCTCCGCGACGACCGGGACGGCGCGGTCGGCGTGCCGGCGGCGGGTCAGGGCTGCGCCGACGGGCAGCGAGACGACGAAGATCGCGATCGCGATCAGCACGATGAGCGCCCCGGGCGGGGCGTTCCAGTAGAACGAGCCGACGATGCCGCCGGTCGCCGACAGCACCCCGATGCCCATCCCGAGCATCATCGTCAGCCAGAAGCCGGTGACCAGGTTGCGGCTGGCCGCGATCGGCACCACCATCAGGGCGCTGACCAGCAGCAGACCGACGGTGCGCATCGACAGCGAGATCGCCACCGCCGCGAGCACCACGGTGAGGTAGTTGTAGAAGCGGATCGGCAGGCCCAGGGTGCGGGCGTACTCCTCGTCCGTCGCCACCGCGAACAGCCGGTCGGCAAGGCCGACCGAGACCACCAGGGCCACGATCGCCAGCACCACGATCATCCACAGGTCGGCGTCGCTGATCGTGGTGATCGACCCGAAGAGGTACTGGTTGAGGCCGCCGGAGCCGGCCAGCCCGGACATGAAGACGCCCCCGGCCAGGCCGCCGTAGAAGAGGATCGCCAGGCCGACGTCGCCGGAGGCACGCTGGTGCTGGCGCAGGTACTCGATCAGCACCGCGCCGAGGATCGCCACCGTGATGGCGACCGGCAGCGGGGCGGTGCCGGTGAGCAGCGCCAGCCCGACGCCGGCCAGGGCCACGTGGCCCAGGCCGTCGCCGAGCAGGCTGAGCCGCTTCTGGACGATGTAGATGCCGATCGTCGGCGCGATCAGGCCGGTGAGCAGCGCCCCGACCAGGGCGCGCACCATGAACGGGTAGCTGAGGATCGTCGTCATGCGTCCTCCTGTTCCGGTTCGGGGAAGGACGGGTACGCCGGCACCCAGTCGTTGTGCGAGGAGACGTGCTCCGGCGGCAGGTGGTGTTCGTGCGGCAGGTCGGGGTCGAAGCCCGCCCCGTCGTAGGCCAGCCGGCCGTCCTGCAGCAGCAGGCTGCGTTGCACCAGGTCGGCGAACGGTCCGTGCTCGTGCAGCACGACCAGCACGGTCAGCCGGCGCTCGGAGGTGAGCGTACGCAGCAGGTCGGCCAGCGACTGCTGGGTGCCGACATCCACCCCGGCCAGCGGCTCGTCCATCACCAGCAGTTCCGGGTCGGTGGCCAGTGCCCGGGCGATCAGCGCGCGGCGCCGCTGCCCGCCGGACAGGTGCGCCAGTTGGCTGCCGGCCCGGTCCGCCAGGCCCACCTCGCGGATGGCCCGGTCGACCGCCTCGCGGTCGGCCCGGCCGGGAGGCATGAACGGGCGGCGCAGCGGCAGCCGCCCGGAGGCGACGATCTCGCGCACGGTCGCGGTCAACAGCCCCGGGTCGACGTGCTGGGGGACGTAGCCGATCCGGCGCCAGTCGTGGAAGTCGTGCTGCGGCACGCCGAACAGTTCGATGCTGCCGCGCTGGTGCCCGACCAGCCGCAGCACCGCCCGCAGCAGGGTGGTCTTGCCCGACCCGTTCGCGCCGAGCAGGGCGACGAACTCGCCCGCGCCGATGTCGGCCGAGACGCCCCGGACGATGGGCAGGCCGCCCAGCGTCACCGAGACATCACGCAGGCCGACCACCGGTGCCTCGGCGCCCTTGGTCAGGGACGTCGGCCGCTCGGGCATCACCGGCACCCGTTCGCGGTCCGGAGCGACTGCAGGTTCGCGCGCATCACCCCAAGGTAGTCGGCGCCCCGGGAGGTGTCCGTCGGCTCGGCCTCGAGCGGGTCGAGGACGTCCGTCCTCAGGCCGGCGTCGCCGGCGATCGACCGGGACACGGCGGGGGAGACCGCGGTCTCGTAGAAGATCGTGGTGATCCCCTCGCGCTTGGCCATGTCCTGGACCTCGGCGATCCGGGCGGCGGTCGGCTCGACCGTCGCGTCCAGGCCGCGGATGGAGATCTGTTGCAGGTCGTAGCGCTGGGCCAGGTAGCCGAACGCCGCGTGCGAGGTGACGAACGCACGACGGTCACAGCTGGCCAGGCCGGCGGAGTACTCGCCGTCCAGAGCCGTCAGCTCGGCGGTGACCCGGTCGGTGTTGGCCCGGTAGCTGTCGGCGCCCTCGGGGTCGAGCGCGACCAGTTCGTCGCGGACCGCCGCGGCTACAGTGGCCAGCTTGGTCGGGTCGAGCCACAGGTGCGGGTCGGCGGCGTGGTCGTGGGCGTCGGTGGCGGTCTCGGTGTCGTGGCCGTCGGCGGACTCGGTGGTGGTGAGGTTCTGCACCAGCGTGCGGGTGTCCAGCGTGCGCCCCTTGGTGCCCTGGGCCACTGCGCTGTCGACCGCGGCCTGGAAGGAGGACTCGTAGATGACCAGGTCGCCCCGGACGGTCACGTCGGCCACCTGCTGGGGGGTGAGCTCGAGGTCGTGCGCCTCGCCGCCGGGCGGCAGCAGGCCCTCGACGGTCACCCGATCACCACCGATCTGCCCGGCCAGCCACTCGTACGGGTAGATCGAGGCGACGACCCGTTTCGTGCCCGGCGACGGGGCCGACGAGGGAGCGGTGCAGGCACCCAGCAGGGCGATGGCGGCGAGGGCGGAGACGCCGACGAGGACACGCGAACCGTTCATGAAAACCATTCTCAACAAGATGGGAATGAATGTCAAAACCACTTCATCGGGTAGCCTTCTCCCGTGCTGGTGATCCATCGCTTCCGGGTTCCGACGGGCCGTTCGGCGGAGTTCGCCGCGGCCGCCCGGGTCGCCGTCGACCACTTCCGGGCCCGCCCGGGGGTGGCCGGAGTCGACCTGGTCCGCAACCTCGACGATCCGCTGCTCTGGGCCCTGGTGACCCGGTGGGACGACCCCGGCAGCTACCGGCGGGCGATCGGTGGCGCGGCCGCCACGTACGCGCTGATGCCGGTGATGGCGTACGCCCTCGACGAGCCGAGCGCATACCTGCCGGCGGACGAGCTGGGGGACAATGTCCCCCGGGGCACCGACTGACGTCGTGGCGGGGGCGGTCGGCTAGGCTGACCGGCGGTGGCATCAGCCGGATGCCCCCGGACAGACAGACGGAGTGAACACCTGTGGCCCCGAGCAAGCTCGACAATGTCATTTCCCTCGCCAAGCGGCGCGGCTTCGTTTTCCCCAGCGGCGAGATCTACGGTGGCACGAGGTCGGCCTGGGACTACGGGCCCTACGGCGTCGAGCTGAAGGAGAACATCAAGCGCCAGTGGTGGAAGTGGATGGTCACCGGTCGCGAGGACATCGTCGGCCTGGACTCCTCGATCATCCTGCCGCGTGAGGTCTGGGTGGCCTCCGGCCATGTCGGCGTGTTCACCGACCCGCTCACCGAGTGCCTCTCCTGCCACAAGCGGCTGCGTGCCGACCACCTGCAGGAGGAGTACGCCGCCAAGCACGGCCTGGACAACCCCGACGACGTGGCGCTGTCCGAGGTCAACTGCCCGAACTGCGGCACCAAGGGCCGCTGGACCGAGCCGCGCGACTTCAACATGATGCTGAAGACCTTCCTCGGCCCGGTCGAGGACGAGTCCGGCCTGCACTACCTGCGCCCGGAGACCGCCCAGGGCATCTTCGTCAACTTCAAGAACGTGATGACCGCCGCCCGCAAGAAGCCGCCGTTCGGCATCGGCCAGGTCGGCAAGTCGTTCCGCAACGAGATCACCCCGGGCAACTTCATCTTCCGCACCCGCGAGTTCGAGCAGATGGAGATGGAGTTCTTCGTCGAGCCCGGCACCGACGAGGAGT
>CAYOBI010000017.1:0-7164 GCA_964402325.1 uncultured Propionibacteriaceae bacterium
GGCCCCACATCCGGATCGCCTCGCCGGCCGGTGCGTCGGCCAGGGCCGCGGGGGACGGCCAGCGGTCCAGCCACGCCTGCCAGGGGCCGAGCACCCGGGCGACCGGGGTCTGCTGCAGCATGAACTCGCTCACCATCACCCCCCAGGCCGAGCACTCCGGGCGGCGCCAGGGCAGGTCACGGGCGTGGACCGCGTACCAGTCCAACACCCGGGCCACCACCTCCTCGGCCGATCCGGGGCGGGTCGTGGTGATCTCGTGCGGCACCGGTCCAGCGTAGGTGAGGGCGCGCCTCCGGGGCAGCGACGACCGGCTTCCGTAGGGTGGCCCCATGAGTGGAATGCTGCACCCGGTCGGGCCGGAGGACCCGCAGGTCTACTGGATGCGCCGGGCAACGATCGGCGTCGTGGCGTTGGTCGTGGTGCTCATCATCGTCGCCTTCGCCCGCCCGGCGAAGCCGGCCGGCTCCGCGATCCCCGCCGGCAGCCCGACCCCGCTGGTGCTCAGCACGCCCACCGCCACGCCGACCCCCACCCCGTCACCGGCGGCCACCGGGACACCGACGCCCGGCGCCACGCCCCAGGCCCCGAGCGCGGCGAAGACCCCGACCGGGCCGGTGGCCTGCCAGGCCTCGGACATCAGGCTGGCGGTCAGCGGCGGCAGCGGCGCCGGCGTCGGGCAGCAGACCACGTTCACCGTTCAGCTGACCAACGGGTCGTCGAACCCCTGCACGATCGGCGTGGACAGGTCCGTCCTGGAGCTGAGGATCGTCTCCGGCAGCGACCGGATCTGGTCCACCGCGGACTGCGACAGCTGGCTGGCGTCGAAGAGCCCCGCGGAGGTCAAGGGGGGCGAGTCGCTGTCGGTCGACATCGGCTGGCCGGGTCGGCGCTCGTACGCCGGCTGCAAGCTCGGGTCGAAGGCGATCTCCGCCGGCACGTACGTCGCCACCGCCGAGTACCAGGGTGCCGGCACCGCGAAGAAGGTCGTCGGCCTGAAGTAGTTCCGGCTCAGGCGAGCTCGTCGAACTCCGACTCGGCCATCCAGGCCAGGGCGTCGCGGATCGCACGGGCGCGGCGCAGGCCGACACCGTCCACCGCCTGCAGGTCGCCGAGCGAGGCGGCGAAGATCTCCTGCAGCGACCCGAAGTGGTCCAGCAACCGGGCGGCGACAGCCCGCGGCAGCGAGCTGATCCGGGACAGCTGGCGGTAGCCGCGCGGGTAGAGCTGTCCCTCCAGATCAGTGGTGCCGAAGCCCACCGCCCGCTCGATCGTGGTCAGGTCGACCAGGTCGGTGGTGCTCAGCTCGGCCAGGTCGGTCAGCCGGAACTCCACCCCGTTCGCCTCGTCCCGGTAGTCCTCGATCAGCAGCTCGGCGATGTTGTCCAGCCCGGACTCCAGTTCACGGATCTGCAGGTCGATCAGCCGGCCCTCGGTGCCGAGCTCGATGACGTAGTCGCGCAGCTCGCCCTGGATCCGGTGCACCATCTCCAGCCGCTGCAGCACCACTGCGACGTCGCGGACCGCGACCTGGTCGCGGATCTCCAGGGCCGACAGGTGGTCGGTCACCTCGGTCAGCCTGATGGTGTAACGCTCGAGCGTACGCAGCGCCTGGTCGGCCCGGCCGAGGATGGCGCCCGGCTCGGGCAGGGTGATCCGCTCCCCGTCGACGAACAGGCTGATCACCTGCATCGACGCGGACACCGACACCGTCGGCAGGCCGGTCTGGCGCGACACCCGGTCGGCGGTGCGGTGCCGGGTGCCGGTCTCGATCGTGTCGTAGGCCGGGTCGGGCATCAACTGCACGCCGGCGGCGACGATCCGGGACAGGTCGGCGCTCAGCACGATCGCCCCGTCCATCTTGGCCAGCTCGCGCAGGTTCTGCGGGGTGAGCGGGGCGTCGAGCTGGAAGCCGCCGGTCATCACTGCCTCGACCTCACGGTTGAGGCCGAGGACCACGAGGCCGCCGGTGCGTCCCTTGACGATCCGATCAAGTCCGTTCCGCAGCGGCGTACCGGGGGCGGTCAGTGCCCGGAACCGCCGAGTGCGGTCGTGCTGGTCCTGCGAGGTCACCGGTCCCTCTCGATCTGGTTCGCGCCGATCCTTCGGGGTTCAGTCTAGGGCGTACGGGTCATCGGCTGCCGATCAGGCCGAACAGATCCAGCGCCGCCATCACCGAGTCGACCCCCAGCACCCGGACCGTGCCCGGCAGGTGCCCCAGCTCGTCGACCGAGCCGGCCGGCAGCAGGACGGTCCGGAAGCCGAGCCGGACGGCCTCCGCCACCCGCCGGGACGCCCCCGGCACCCGGCGCAGCTCGCCGGCCAGGCCGATCTCGCCCAGCGCCATCAGGCCCGGCGGCGGGGCGATGTCGCGGGTGGCCGAGGCGATCGCCAGCGCGATCGCGAGGTCGGCGGCCGGGTCGACGACCCGGGCGCCGCCCACGGTGGAGACGTAGACGTCCTTGTTCGCCAGAGGCTGGCGGGCGCGGCGCTCCAGCACCGCGGTGAGCATCGCCACCCGGGAGGAGTCGACGCCGTGGTTCGTCCGGCGGGGGATCTGCAGCGGGGAGGGAGCCACCAGCGACTGGATCTCGGCCAGCAGCGGGCGGCGCCCCTCGACGGTCACCGTGATGCAGGTGCCCGGCACGGTGCGCTCGCCGCCGGTGGTCGAGGTGAACAGACCGGACGGGTCGGGCACCTCGATGATCCCGTGCTCCTTCATCTCGAAGCAGCCCACCTCGTCGGCGGCGCCGAACCGGTTCTTCGTAGCCCGGACCATCCGGAACCCGGAGTGCCGGTCGCCCTCGAAGCTCAGCACCACGTCGACCAGGTGCTCCAGCGTTCTGGGGCCGGCGATCGAACCGTCCTTGGTGACGTGGCCGACGATGATCACCGCCAGGTGGCGGGCCTTGGCGACCCGGACGAGTGCGGCGGTCACCTCGCGGACCTGGGTGACCCCGCCGGCGGTGCCGTCGGCCCCGTCGGCCGTCATGGTCTGCACCGAGTCGACCACCAGCAGGCTGGGGGAGACCTGCTCGACGTGGCCGAGCACGGTCGCCAGGTCGCTCTCGGCGGCCAGGTAGAGCTCCTCGGCCAGGTCGCCCGTCCGCTCGGCGCGCATCCGCACCTGGGCGGTGGACTCCTCACCGGTCACGTACAGGGTGCGGCGTCCCCGCTGTGCCCAGGCGGCGGCGACCTCCAGCAGCAGTGTCGACTTGCCGACGCCAGGCTCGCCGGCGAGCAGCACGACCGCTCCGGGCACCAGTCCGCCGCCCAGCACCCGGTCCAGTTCTCCGATCCCGGTCACCGTCCGGTGGGCGGCCTCGCCGCGGACCTCGGAGATCGGCACGGCCTGCTGGCCGGGGGCCACCGGCCGTGTCACCCGCTGCAGCGACCCGGTCCGGGTGCCCTGCTCGACGACCGTGCCCCACTGCTGGCACTCCCCGCAGCGGCCGACCCACTTCGCGGTGGTCCAGCCGCACTCGGAGCACACGTACGGGTCACGGGTGGCGGTCTTCGATCTGGGCATGCCTGCAGCCTAGGGCCGGCCACTGACAGCGGGCCGCCGGCGGGCGCTCACCGGAACCCGGCGATCCCGCCCTCGTCGGTCGGGACGATCTCCTTGCCGAGCGGGGCGAGCGAGATCGGCACCATCCGGAAGTCCGCGATGCCGAGCGGGATGCCCACGACGGTGAGGCACAGCAGGACGCCCGACACGATGTGGATCAGCGCGAGCCACCAGCCGGCGAGGACGACCCACACCACGTTGCCGAGGAACGACCACGCCCCGGAGGTCCGCTTCGGCACGACCATCCGTCCGAACGGCCACAGGGCGTAGGCCCCGATCCGGAAGGACGCGACGGCCCAGGGGATCGTGACGACAGGGAGGCACAGGACGATGCCCGCGGCGACGTAGCCGAGGAAGAGCCAGAAGCCGGACAGGACGAGCCAGACGAGGTTGAGAAGGCCGCGCATGCGGCCATTCTGGCACCCGTCGGCTCAGCGGTCGGCTCGATCGAGCAGCGTCGCCGCCACCTCGAGGATCCGGTCGTTGGCGTCCGGCTCGGCGATCGAGACCCGCAGCCCCTCGCCGATGAAGGACCGGGTCATCAGGCCGGCCTCGCGGAACGCGTCGAACCAGACATGGGTGTGCTCCCCGGCCGGGAACCAGACGAAGTTGCCCTGGGTGGCGGGGATCGCGTGCCCCATCCGGCGCAGCTCCTCGGCGATCCGGTCGCGTTCGTGGATCGTCACCCGGACCCGCCCGATCAGTTCCGGCTCTGCCTCCAGCGAGGCGAGCACGGCGGCCTGGGCGGGGGTGGAGATGGCGAACGGCATGGTCGCCCCGCGCACCGCGGCGGCGAGCGCGGGATCCGCGGCGGCCATCCAGCCGACCCGCAGCGCGGCCAGGCCGTACGCCTTGGAGAAGGTCCGCAGCGACACCACGCCGGGGTGCACGTCGAGCAGTTCCAGGCCGCGGGTGGCGTCGGGGTCGGTGACGTACTCGACGTACGCCTCGTCGACGATCACCACGATGTCGTCGCGGACCCGGCCGAGGAAGTCGACCAGGTCGGCGTGTGCGACGGCGGGGCCGGTCGGGTTGTTCGGGGTGCAGACCATCACCACCCGGGTCCGCGGGGTGATCGCGGCCAGCATGGCGGGCAGGTCGTGCTCACCGGTCGCGGTCAGCGGCACCTGCACCGAGCGGGCACCGAGCACCTGGACCGCGAGCGGGTAGGCCTCGAAGCTGCGCCAGGCGTGGACGACCTCGTCGCCGGGGCCGCAGGTCGCCTCGAGCAGGTGGGCGAGCACCTCGACCGAGCCGGTGCCGAACGCCAGCCGCTCCTCGGCCAGTCCGTGCCGGGTCGCCACCGCCGCGGTGATCTCGGTGTTGCCGGCGTCCGGGTAGCGGTTCATCCCCTCCAGCGACCGGGCCACCGCCTCGAGCACGCCCGGCAGCGGGCCGTACGGGTTCTCGTTGCTGGAGACCTTCCAGGCCCGACCGTCCGGCCCCGGCTTCGGCGAACGGCCGGCCCGGTAGGGCGGCATGTTCGCGATGTGGGGGCGCAGCGTGAGCGACATGGTTCTCCTCGCAGGGTCGATGAGTGCTTGATCGTACGACAACAGCGGCGCCGTCCCGAGGGGCTGTCACACCCCTCGGGACGGCGTACGACCGGCAGTCCTCGGATCCGTGGGTCAGATGGTGACCAGGCCCCGCGGGGTCTTGAAGGTGGCCGACATGATGCCCGGCTGACCGTGCCGGCTGCTCCAGTCCAGGTGCAGGCCCTCCAGCAGGGTGTCCGGGTCGCCGCCGAGCCAGTCGGTGAGCCGGGCCGGGTCGCCGGACAGCTCGAGGGAGCGCAGCGACACCTCGCGGCCCTCGGCCGACAGTGCGGCCGGCAGCAGCTCGTCGGCGCTCACCCAGTGGATGAAGAACGGCAGCTGGGGATCGGCCTGGAGACCCTTGATGCCCAGCTGGCGCCACTCGAGCTGGCGGCCGTCGGGGAACCGGCGGGTGCCGATGGCGGCCTCCCGGCCGAGCTTGGCCTCGTAGGCGGACAGGTCGTCGATCGCCACGGCCCAGGACATCCAGCCGCCGCCCGCCTCGGAGCGGGCCCGGACGACCTGTCCGAACGGCGCCTTGTCGGCGGCGGGGTGGTCCAGGACCTCGACGATCTCGATGTAGCGGTCCTCGGCGAGCGGGATGAGGCGGTTACGGGTACCGAACCGCGGGTGGAAGCCTCCGTCGCGGGAGTCCACCCCGAGCGCGTCGCTGAGGAACTGGGCCGAGGCCAGGAGTCCCTCAGGCCCGGCGGCGTACGAGAGGTGGTCGACATGCATGGCCCCATTGTGCGCCCTCCGGGACCGGGCGTTTTCCGGGGTCCGGAACTGGAAGTCAAGACCTCTGTGGTAAGAGGTCCTGTGCCGCCCGGGTCGCCGGATGACGCACCAGTAGCAGGTCTGCGGCCTCGATCTCGGCGCAGTGCCGAGCCAGCTGCGCGTAGCCGGCCGGTCCCATCAGCGCGGTGAGCTCGGTCGCCAGGGTGCGGTAGACCGGCTCGGACGCCCGGTGCGCGGCCGGGGTCGAGGTGCAGTACCAGTTGAGTTCGTGGCCCCCGTCACCCCAGCCGGAGCGTACGTACTCGCCGATGCTCACCTCGGTGTACGTCGTCCCGTCGCCGCGCTCCACCTCGCGGAACAGGCGGCGGATCGGCAGCTGCCAGCACACGTCGGGCTTGGACAGGGTGAACGGCACACCCTCGCGGGCCGCCAGGTGGTGCAGCGCGCAGCCCGCTCCACCGGGGAAGCCGGGCCGGTTGAGCAGGATGCAGGCCCCGCCCAGCAGTCGGGTGGCCCGCTCGGCCTCCGCACCGTCAGTGCCTCTCTCACCGTCGATGTCCCGGTCGGTGTCCTCGAGCACGTCGACGACCCAGTCGGTCCGGGCGCTCCAGCCACTGCCGTCCGGGTCGGTGCCGGTGGCGCCGGCGTTCTGCCACAGGTCGTCGCCGAGCCGGGCGACCCAGCCGGCCACCCGCTGCTCGTCGTCGGGCTCGCTGAAGTGCGCGCCGAGGGTGCAGCAGCCGTCGTCGGGCCGGCCGGCATAGATGCCGGGGCAGCCGGCGCCGAAGAGGCAGGTCCACCGCGAGGTGAGCCAGGTGACGTCGCAGCGGAACACCTGCTCCTCGTCGGCGGGGTCGGCGAACTCGACCCAGGTGCGCGGGAAGCCGTCGGCGATCTCGCCCTCGGCCAGCCGCGGGCCGGCCGACCCGGACTGCGCCGGGACCCGGGAGTGGACGGACTCTGCAGCTGACATGGCCCAAGCGTAGGTGGCGGTGCACTACCGTTGGCCCATGCGGCTCGGAGTGCTCGACGTGGGGTCCAACACCGTCCACCTGCTCGTCGTGGACGCCCGGGTCGGCGGCCCGCCCGTCCCCGCCGCCTCGCACAAGCGGGTGATGCGGCTGGCCGAGCACATCACCCCCGACGAGACCCTCTCCGCGGAGGGTGCCGAGGCGCTGATCGCCATGGTGGCGGAGTGCAAGGAGTTCGCCGAGACCACCGGTTGTTCGCGGGTGTTGCCGTTCGTCACCTCCGCACTGCGCGAGGCCAGCAACACCGAGGAGGTGCTCAAGCAGGTCAAGGAGCGCACCGGGGTCGAGCTGCGGG
>CAYOBI010000017.1:7264-24514 GCA_964402325.1 uncultured Propionibacteriaceae bacterium
TCGCCGACCTGTCGGTGTGGGTCGACCGGCTCGCCGCGATGAGCCCGGCCGAGCGGGCCGAGCTGCCCGGCGTCTCCAAAGACCGGGCCGAGCAGCTGCTCGCCGGGGCGATCGTCGCCGAGTCGGTGATGGAGCTGGCCGGTGCCGAGACGGTCGAGCTGTGCCCGTGGGCGTTGCGCGAGGGGGTCATCCTCAACTACCTCGACCACCTGCAGTACTGGCAGCGCAACGGCCTCAAGGCCCGCACGATCAAGCACCTCGACGCCGACCTCCCGACCGCCACGTCGTCGTTGGCCTGAGCGGGGCGCCCCGCGGGGGCGTCGCTACTCTGGAACCGTGACACTGATGGACAGCACGCCGCCGGCCGATGCGGAGGGCGACCGACCCCGCAACCCGGTCACCCTCTCCACCTCGTCGATGTTCCCCGAGTCGACCGCCAGCGCCTTCGAGGCGGCCGCGCGGCTCGGCTTCGACGGGGTCGAGGTGATGATCGGCATCGACGAGGTGGCCGCCGACGTGGACGCCGTGGAGAAGCTGCGGGACTACCACGGGGTCCCGGTCACCTCGATCCACGCACCGACCCTGGTCGTCACCCAACTGGTCTGGCGCGGCACCGGGCACTGGGACAAGCTGCGCCGCTCCGCCGACATGGCGCAGGCGCTGGACTGCGACGTGGTCGTCGTGCATCCGCCGTTCCGCTGGCAGGGTGACTACGCGACAGGCTTCGTCGCCGGCATCGCCGCGGTGTCCCGGGAGACCGGGGTGCGCTTCTGCGTCGAGAACATGTACCCCTGGCGGACGCCGGCGGGGGAGTACAAGGCCTACCTGCCGACGTGGGACCCGACCGACGAGCCGTACGAGCACCTCACCCTTGACCTGTCGCACGCCGCCACCGCCCAGGTGCGGTCGCTGGACCTGGTCCGGGCCTGGGGCGACCGGCTCCAGCACATGCACCTGACCGACGGCCTGGGGTCCTTCCGGGACGAGCACCTGACGCCGGGCGCCGGCAACCAGGAGGCCGCGGAGGTGCTGGCGTACGTGCTGGACAACGGCTACACCGGCGACCTGTGCGTGGAGATGAACACCCGCTCCGCGGGCAGCCGGGCCGGCCGGGAGCGGCTGCTCGCCGGCGCGCTCGCCTGGACCCGCGACCGGGTCGCCGCGTCGCGCGAGGTCGCCTCCCCGCGCTCATGAGGGCCCGGGCGGCGTACGGGGTCGAGGTCGCGCTGCTGCTGTTCGTCTCGCTGGGCCGGTCGGCCGTCTACTCGGTCCTGGAGATCCTCGACCTGTCCACCCGGCCGGGTGGGGTGGCCGCCCAGACCAGCCAGCTGAACCCGACGGTGGTGCCCGACAGGCCCTGGCTGGATGCCCTCTACCAGGTCGCCCAGACCCTGCTGCCGGTGGTGCCCGCCCTGCTCGCCGTGTACCTGCTCGGCCGCAGCCACGCCGACCCGTGGGCGGCGATCGGGCTGGACCTGCGCGGCGGGGCCCGGCGAGGGGTCCGGGACCTCGGCACCGGGCTCGGCCTGGCGGCGCTGATCGGCATCCCCGGGCTCGGCCTCTACCTGCTCGCCCGGGCGGCCGGGCTCGCCACCGAGGTGCAGGCCGCCGGGCTGGGCACCAGCGCCTGGGCGGTCGTGGTGCTCATCGCCCGGGCGCTGATGAACGGCTTCCTCGAGGAGGTCATCGTCGTCGGCTACCTGTTCGACCGGCTGCCGCGGCTCGGCTGGCCGCCGTGGGCGGTGCTGGCCGGGTCGGCGCTGCTGCGCGGCAGCTACCACCTTTACCAGGGCTGGGGCGGGTTCGTCGGCAACATCGTGATGGGTCTGGTCTTCGGCCTGGTCTACCGGCGCACCCGCCGGGTGCTGCCGCTGGTGGTGGCGCACACCGCGATCGACGTGGTCGCCTTCGTCGGCTATGCGGTGCTCGCCGGCCGGGTCGGCTGGCTCTGACCCGGGTTACCCGGTCGCCTCGGTCAGCTCCCCGCGGTGCGCGGCCAGCTCCGTACGTGACCGCAGCCCGAGCTTGCTGTAGACCCGGGTCAGGTGGAACTGCACCGTCTTGACCGAGATGAACAGCTCCCGGGCCACGTCGGCGTTGCTCAGGCCCTGCGCCACCAACCGCGCCACCGCCTGCTCCTGGGCGGTCAGCGACTCCACGTCGAACCCCGCCGGCCGGGTGCCGGCCGCGCCACCGGCCTGCAGCTCCCGGCGGCAGCGCTCCACGTACACCGCCGCACCCAGGGCGGAGAAGCCGTCCAGGGCGCGGCGCAGCACCACCCCGGCGTCGCGCCGCTTGCCGGCGCGGCGCAGCGCTTGACCGTAGAGGAAGTTGATCCGGGTCCGCAGGTAGACGTACGGCGTCTCCTCGACCAGCCCGAGCGCGTCCTCGAAGGACTCCCGGGCCCGGTCGATGTCGCCCTGCAGCGAGGTGAGCCGCCCGCGCGCCATCGCCAGCCGCGCCATCGCGCCGTGCCGGCCCGCGTCCCCGGCCCGTGCCTCGTGCGGGCGCAGGAAGGCGTCCGCCTCGTCCAGCCGCCCGGTCAGCGTCAGCGCGCCGGCCCACATGTCGTGCCAGGGCCAGAAGCCGGGCTCGTCGACGCTGGCGGGCCGCCGGGAGGTCGCGATCGGCTGCATCGCGTGCAGGACGCCGTCCGCATCGGACCGGGCCTGGGCCACCCGGCCGCGGGCCATCGCCGCCGGGAGCCGGGTCACCATGTACTCCGAGCTGACCGCCAGGGCCTGCGAGACGTGCCAGTCGGCCTGCGCCGACAGGCCGCGCAGCGCGCTGATCTCGGCCCCGGTCCAGTGCACCAGCGGGGCGATCAGGTCCATCCCGGTGCGGTCGAGCAGCTCGCCGGCGCGGTCGACGACGGCCATCGCACTGTCCCACTCGCCGACCTCCAGCTCGGCCCGGGCGAGCCAGCCGGACGCCCACAGCGCGACCCGCGAGGAGCCCTGCCAGAACCCCTGCGGGATCGCCGCCTGGAAGTCCTGGATCGCCTGCTGCGGCCGGTCCCAGGCCAGCTCAAGCCAGCCGTGCCCCATCAGCGCGCGCTGCCGCTGCGCCCCGGTGGTGAGCACGTCCAGGGTGCGGCGGTAGGCCGCCTCCGCGTCGGAGATCCGCCCGGCCATCCCCAGACCCAGGCCGAGCAGGGTGTGCGCCTCGATCGCGGCCGGCAGGTCCGGGCGTCCCAGCCGGTCCGCGGCCGTGATGCACCGCTCGCCCCAGGTCACCAGGGCCTCGGCGTCGACGTCGGCCAGGGCGTGCAGGGAGAGCCGGTGGGCGGCCACCGCCTCGGCCTCGGGCTCGGTGCGGGGCTCCTCGAGCACCCGGTGCAGCAGCTGCTCGGCCGCCCCGCGGCGCCCCTTGAGGATCGCCAGGTAGCCCAGCGCGACGTCGCGGCGGGGATTGCCCGGGAACGCCTCCACCTCGCGGGCCAACGACTCCGCGGCGTGCAGGTCGCCCGACCCGGTCATCGCGTCCAGCGCCAGCACCAGGTAACGCTGGCCGACCGTACGGTCCGGGTGTCCGCGGGAGGCGAGCACCCAGCTGTCCGCGGCCCGGCGCCAGCGCCCGTCGGCGGCGTACGAGTCGGCCAGGGCGGCGATCCGCTCGGCCAACGCCGCGTCCGGACCCTGGGTCGCGGCGGACAGGTGCTGGGCCCGCTCGAAGTCGTCGGTGGCCTGTTCGGCGGCGGCCAGGTGCAGCCGGCGCAGGGTGACCAGGTCGACCGCGTCGTACGCCGCGGCGGCCAGCATCGGGCTGGTGAAGGCCAACGTCAGGCGGCCCTGCTGACTGCGGACCTGCACCAGGCCGCGGGCCCGGGCCTCGTCGATCGGCGCCAGCATGTCGTCGAGCCCGGCCAGGGCGGCGACCTCGACGGCCGGGGTGCCCTGGCCCACGACGGCCAGCGCGGTGACCAGGTCCCGCACCCCCGGGCCGGCGTCGCCGAGCACCGCTTCCAGCTCCTGGCGCACGCTGCGCGGCGCCGGCAGCACGTCGTACGAGGTCTCCCAGTCCAGGCCGGGGAACTCCTCCAGCAGTTCGACCACCAGGCCCGGCAAGCCGCCGGTGAAGGCCGCCAGCCGGCGGGCGGCGTCCGGGCTGAGCAGGTGGCCGTGGGCCCGGGCCAGGTCGCGGACGGCGTCGGCGCCCAGACCACCCACCACCAGGGTGGTGGCCCGGTGGGCGCGCAGCACGGCCGCGAGCTCGGGGTCGGAGGTCTCGTCGTCGGTGATCTCGAGGACCACCGCCACCGGTTCGTCGCCGAGCCGCTGGACAGCCGAGGAGATCGCCCGCAGCGACATCGGGTCGGCGTGCTGGGCGTCCTCGACGACGATCACCAGCCCGCCGGCCGACCCTTCGCGGAGCCGGTCGAGGATGCCGGCGGTGACCGCTGCGGGGTCGGCGTCGGTGGCCAGCAGGGGGACGGGGGAGCGGACGCCGGGCGCCGAGCAGAGCCGGTGGGCGAGCTCGCCGGTGAAACGGCGCTCCCAGGCCAGCCCGCGCACCCGGACCAGGTGGGCGGCGGGGGCACCGGCACGGCGGGTCCGGCGGACCGCCTCGGCGACCAGCGACGTGGTCCCGACGTGGGCAGTGCCGGCGACCACGATCACCGCCGGCGCGCCGGCCAGGGCCCGCTCGCACAGGTCGACCAGCGCCCCGAGCTCGCGTTCCCGCCCGACCAGGGGCGACTCCGCCGGCTGCATTGCAGCATCATAGGTCGGCGTCCGGCCGACGCGCCGCTGAACCTTCCGGGCGATGACGCCGGTCCCCGGGGCGGACGACGACACCCCGGGGACCGGCTGCTTCTGGACGGGGATCATCCGCCGAAGTCGCCCCCCGCCACCGGCAGGATCGAGCCGGTGATGTAGGAGGCCTCGTCCGAACCGCCTCCACCATCGGCGGCGGGCCGCAGAGGTAGACCGACACGTTCCCCTCGTAGAGGTGCTTCGGGTCCATGTGGGCGGTGACGTAGCCCTTCTTGGTGGCCCTGGCCGCAGGGTCGGCGACGGTGCAGTCCCAGCTGAAGCCGGGCAGCTGCTCGGCCAGCACCGCCAGGGTGTCCAGTTCGACGGCCTCGGCGTCGGTGTTGACGCCGTAGATCAGGTGCATCGGGCGGGTGCTGCCGGCCTTCGCCGCGGTCCGCAGCATGGCGAGGATCGGGGCCAGCCCGGTGCCGCCGGCGAGCAGCAGCAGCGGGGTGGTGCCCTCGCGCAGGAAGAACGAACCGTTCGGGCCGTGCAGGGTCAGCCGGTCGCCGACCGCGGCGCGCTCCGCCAGCCAGGTGGACATCGCCCCGCCGGGGGTGATCTTCACCAGGAAGCCGAGGCGGCCCTCGTCGGGGGCGGTGCTGAACGAGTAGGAGCGCCGCTGGTCGGTGCCGGGCACCTCGATGTTCACGTACTGTCCGGGCAGGTAGCTGAGCGAGGCGCGATCGTCGACCTCGATGGTGAAGCCGATCACGGTGTCGCTGTGGCGACGGATGTCGACCACGGTGGCCGCGAAGGTGCCGGCGACCGTCCTGGCCACCTCGGAGGTGGAGGCGATCCGGACCACCAGGTCCGAGCGGGGCTTCATCTGGCAGGGCAGGCAGAAGCCCTCCGCCGCCTCGGCCTCGCTCAGCGCGTCCTCGATGTAGTAGCCGGGGTCGTAGTCACCCGATTCGCAGAAGGCCTTGCAGGTGCCACAGGCGCCGTCGAGGCAGTCCACCGGGATGTTGATCCGGGCCCGGTAGGACGCCTCGGCGACCGTCTGGTCCTCCTGGGCCTGGACGAAGCGGGTGACACCGTCCTCGAAGGTCAGTGCGACCTGGTACGTCATGTCGTCCCTCTCAGACGTGGTAGATGTCGACCACGTGGTGGATGTAGTCGTTCTTCAGGACGACGACCTTGCGGCGGATCAGCGGAGCCTCGCCGGAGAAGTCGAGCGTGTAGAACGAGGTCCCGTAGTACGGGTCCACCGTCTGGTAGCGGAAGTACATGGTGTGCCAGTTGAACCGGACGTCCACCAGGGCGCCGCGGCGGTCCAGCACCTCCACGTTGGTGATGTTGTGCGACGTACGCGGCTCGGGCAGCGAGGTCGCCGAGGAGCGCTCGGTGCGGATCCGGAAGATCCGGTCCTCCAGGCCGCCCTTGTTCGGGTAGTACATCAGCGAGATCTCGGACTGCGGGTCGCGGGTGAGTTCCTCGTCGTCGGCCCAGGCCGGCATCCAGAACTCGGCGTCCTCGGCGTAGCAGTCCAGCCAGCGGCTGAAGTCGCGGTCGTCGAGGTGGCGGGCCTCGCGGTAGAGGAACTGCTCGACGGCCTGCTGGTCGACGTACACGTCGGCGGCGTGGGCGTTCTGCTCGGGGGTGATCGTGGGGGTCGTGCTGGTGGGTGTCGTCATGGTCCGGGGTCCTTTCACGCCAGCTCGGACAGCAGTTCGGCCTCGGCGGCCTTCTCGGCGGCCTGCGCCTTCTTCATCGTCTCCAGCCAGTACTCGTGCTGGATGGGGTAGAGGCCCTCGTCCTCGTTCTTGACGCCGGAGGAGAGCACGCCGTCCATGCCGAGCTCCCTGGCGAAGTCGCTGGGGCCGGTGATCTGGTGGGTCTGGCCGCGGGACATGTCGTTCCAGGGGGCCGCGGTCGCCAGGAAGGTCTTCTGGCAGGAGCGGAACTCCTCCAGGTCGTCGGGGGTGGCCATGCCGGAGGCGTTGAAGAAGTCCTCGTACTGACGGATCCGCTGGGCGCGGGCCTCGGCCGACTCGCCCTTCGGGGCGATGCAGTAGATGGTGACCTCGGTCTGGTCCACCGAGACCGGCCGGAAGTGGCGGATCTGGGTGGAGAACTGGTCCATGATGAACACGTTCGGGTAGACGCAGAGGTTGCGCGAGCCGGTGACCATGAACTCGCCCTTGGCTTTGCCGTACTTCTGGGTCAGCTCGGCCAGCTTCGGGAACAGCGGGCGCGACTCGTAGTTCGCGGCGTACGTCCACAGGCACAGGTGGCCGTACGGGAACGACCAGTAGCCGCCGCCCTGCTTGCCCCACTTGCCGGCGTCCACCGTCTGGGTGGTGTTCTTCGACTCGCCGGTGCTGCGCCGGCCGGTGGTGGCGGCGTAGTTCCAGTGCGTCGCGGTGACGTGGTAGCCGTCGGCGCCGTTCTCCGCCTGCACCTTCCAGTTGCCGTCGTAGGTGTAGGTGGATGCGCCACGCAGCACCTCCAGGCCCTCGGGGGACTGGTCGACCAGGCAGTCGATCACCTTGGTGGCGTCACCGAGGTGTTCGGTGAGCTCGACCACGTCGGGGTTCAGCGAGCCGAACAGGAAGCCGCGGTAGCTGTCGAACCGGGCGACGTGGGTGAGGTCGTGCGACCCGTGCTGGTCGAACTGCTCGGGGTAGCCGGCGCCCTCCGGGTCCTTGACCTTCAGCAGTTTGCCGTCGTTGCGGAACGTCCAGCCGTGGAACGGGCAGGTGAGGGTGGTCCGGTTGTCGGTCTTCTTGCGACACAGCATGGCGCCGCGGTGGGCACACGCGTTGATCAGGCAGTTCAGCCCGCCGTCCTTGCCGCGGGTGATCACCACCGGCTGGCGGCCGATGTAGGTGGTGAAGTAGTCACCGACGTTCGGGACCTGGGACTCGTGGGCGAGGTAGACCCAGTTGCCCTCGAAGATGTACTTCATCTCGAGCTCGAAGAGCTCCTCGTCGGTGAAGACGGAGCGGTTCAGCTGCCACTTGCCCTCGTCGGGCTTCTCGACCATCAGGGCGTCGAGGTCGATGCTGAGGCTGTCGATGCTGGGATGTGCCATGTGTTCCTCCAGGTGACTTCGTCGGCACCCGCCCACTGTCGGGGCGTTGATGTTCACTGTGGCAAAGGTCACGTTCGCGTCGCACCGGACAATTGCCGAGCCCTGACCCAGGCACCCGGGTGGCAGCCGTGCCCCGGCCTCGATCGAGGGGTGGGACGGACCGCCCGGGGGGCACGGTGGCGTGCCGTACGCTGGGATCCATGCGAGTTGGAGTATTCGGGGCGACCGGTCAGGTCGGCGGCGTGATGCGTACGCTGCTGGCGGAGCGCGCGTTCCCCCTCGACGACGTCCGTTTCTTCGCGTCGGCCCGGTCGGCCGGCACGAAGCTCCCGTGGGGCGACGGTGAGGTGACGGTGGAGGACACCGACACCGCTGATTTCGCCGGGATCGACATCGCGATCTTCTCCGCCGGGAAGAAGACCTCGCTCGCCGTCGCGCCGAAGGTCGCCGCGGCCGGCGCGGTCGTGATCGACAACTCCTCGGCCTGGCGGATGGATCCCGAGGTGCCGCTGGTGGTCTCCGAGGTGAACCCGGGCGACGCGCTCAACCCGCCGAAGGGCATCATCGCCAACCCGAACTGCACCACCATGGCGGCGATGCCGATCATGAAGCCGCTGCATGACCTCGCCGGGCTGCGCCGGCTGATCGTCGCCACCTACCAGGCGACCTCCGGCTCCGGCGTCGCCGGGGTGGCCACCCTGGCCGACCAGACCGCCGCCGTGCCGGACCCGCGCCGGCTCGCCCTGGACGGCTCCGCCGCGGGGATCACTCCCGACATGTACGGGCCGTACGTCAAGCCGATCGCCTTCAACGCGCTGCCGTTCGCCGGCAACCTGGTCGACGACGGCACCGGGGAGACCGACGAGGAGCAGAAGCTGCGCAACGAGTCGCGCAAGATCCTGCACATCCCCGACCTGTTGGTCTCCGGCACCTGCGTCCGGGTGCCCGTCTTCAGCGGCCACTCGCTGGCGATCAACGCCGAGTTCGAGCGCGACATCACCCCCTCGCAGGCCGTCGAGGTGCTGCGCCGGGCGGCCGGCGTCGAGTTGATGGACGTCCCGACCCCGCTCGACGCGGCCGGCAAGGACCCGTCGTACGTCGGCCGGATCCGCGCCGACCAGTCCGCGCCGGAGGGCAAGGGGCTGACCTTCTTCATCTCCAACGACAACCTGCGCAAGGGTGCCGCCCTCAACGCCGTGCAGATCGCCGAGCTGCTCGCCGCCCGCTGACCCGCCGCCGACAGCACGTCCCGTACGCCGATGTCCCACCCGGGTGGGGCATCGGCGTACGTTGTCCCCCGGGGTCGTCGCACCCCGCCGTACGCACCACCCAGCTCATCCCCGTCCCGGAGGACCCATGGACACCGCAACCGCCGACCTCGCCACCCCCACCGTCGCCGTGATCGGCGGCGGCGTGATGGGCGGCACCCTGTTCCGGGCCCTGCTGGCCGCCGAGGACCCGCGGGTCGGGCGGGCCGTCGTCGCCGAGACCCACGCCTCGCGACGCGACGCCCTGCTCGCCGACGTGGCCGGCCTGGTCGGCGGCCGTGACGTACGGGCCACCGCCGACGCGGTCGAGGCCGCGCACGGCGCCGACGTGGTGGTGCTGGCGGTCAAGCCCCAGGACGCCCGCACCACCCTGGCGTCGCTGGCCGGGGAACTGGGCCCGCACACCCTGTTGCTGTCGATCTGTGCCGGGCTGTCCACCGCGACTCTGGAGGGCTGGCTGCCCGCCGGCGTCCGGGTCGTCCGCGGCATGCCCAACACCCCGGCCCGGATCGGCGAGGGCGCCACCGCGGTCTGCGCCGGCGCGGCGGCCACCCCGGCCGACCTGGACCTGGTGGTCCGGCTGCTCGGCCGCTCCGGGCTGGTGCTGCCGGTCGCCGAGGACAAGATGGGTGCGGTCACCGGCGTGTCCGGCTCCGGCCCGGCGTTCGTCCTGCTGGCGATGGAGGCGATGATCGACGCCGGCGTCGAGCTCGGGCTGACCCGGGCCGTCGCCCACGACCTCGCCGTGCAGACCTTCCGGGGTACCGCCGGCCTGGCCCTGGAGTCCGGCTCGCACCCGACCCTGCTGCGCGAGGCGGTGACCTCCCCGGGCGGCACCACCGCCGCCGGCCTCGCCGCCCTCGAGGACCACGGGGTCCGCTCCGGGATCGCCGCCGCCGTCCGGGCCACGTACGTCCGGAACGCCGAGCTCGGCGCCTGACCGGCACCCCGTCGCCCGACCGGCCGCGTCCGCGTTTTCACATGCGGGCGGCGGTCGGGATAGGATGGGGAAGTTGCGACCCTCGTGGTCGCGAATCGTCGCCGCGTCGGCGGCGATCATCCGTCCTGTCCGGGCCCCAGTGCCCGGCGATCGAGAGGTCCATCCGTGGGTTCTGTCATCAAGAAGCGTCGCAAGCGCATGGCGAAGAAGAAGCACCGCAAGCTGCTCAAGAAGACGCGCATCCAGCGTCGTCGCGCCGGCAAGTGACGCTCGGGCCCGTACGGGTCCGATGACGTGATCACGCCCCGCGTCCCTCGATGACCCCACGGTGGATCCCCCGGTGGGGTCGTACGGTCGCGTCCCCCGATCCGTCGGGGGCGACGGCCGACCCACGGCGGACCGGTGGGTCGAGCAGGGTCAGTGTGCTGAGCCGGGTGGGCTGCCACCTGTGCGTCGAGGCGCTGGCCGTGGTCGAGGAGGTCTGTGCCCGCTGCGGCGAGACGTACGACCTGATCGACGTCGACGTCGACCCGACCCTGCGGGCCCGCTACGGGGACCTGGTCCCGGTCGTCCTGGTCGACGGGGTCCAGGTCGCCACCTGGCGGTTGGCCGCCGCCGACCTCGAGGCCGCGTTGGCGCGCCCCGGCGAGGGGGGCCGGTGAGCCCCGGCAGGCCCGCCGCCGGCGGCCAGCCACGACGGGTCGTCGGGTTGGAAAGGCCTGACGGACCTTCTACAGTGGGTTCGCAGGCGAAAACGCACGATGGCAGGAGGGCTGTGTCCGAGGGCGCTGCTCCGCCCGCCTCCGGCGGGATCCCCGAGGCGACGATCGCCAGGCTTCCGCGCTACCTGCAGGTGCTCCGCGATCTTCGGGGCGTCTCGACCGTCTCGTCCCAGCAGCTCGCCGAGGCGGTCGGTGTCAACCCTGCCCAACTGCGCAAGGACCTGTCCTACTTCGGCTCGGTCGGCACCCGTGGTGTCGGCTACGACGTCGGCCGGCTGATCGCGCTGATCTCCGACCACCTGGTCGGGCCCGCCGCCCGCCCCTTCCTGATCGTCGGGATGGGCAGGCTCGGCACCGCGATGGCCGGCTTCAGCGGCTACCCCGAGCGCGGGTTCCGGATCGCCGGCCTGGTCGACGTCGCCCCGGACCGGGTCGGCACCAAGCTGCGGGTGGCCACCACGATCGGGCCGACCAGCCTGGTCATCCGCCACCTCGACGAGCTGCCCGCCGTCGTCGCCGAGACCGGCGCCGCGATCGCGCTGCTCTGCGTCCCGCCGCGCGCGGCCCAGGACACCGTCGAGCGGCTCGCCGCCGCCGGCGTCACCAGCCTCCTCAACTTCGTGAGCGAAGGGGTCCATGCCCCCGAGGGCGTCCGCCTGCGCGACGTCGACCTCGGCCGCGAGCTCCAGATCCTCGCCTATTACCAGCAGCACCCCGACCCCGTCCTCCCGCCGGCCGATGCCGCCGAGGGCCAGGGGACGTCGACCCAGAAGAAGGTATCGGTGTGAGCATCCTCGTCCTCAGCGTCTCCCACAAGACCGCCCCGGTCGATCTCCTCAGCCGGGCCTCGATGGATGCGGTCACCGCCGCCAAGCTGGAGACCGGGCTCGCCGAGAGTGAGCACATCGACGAGGCCGTCGTGCTCTCCACCTGCAACCGCACCGAGGTCTACGCCAACGTCTCGCGGTTCCACCACAGCCTGGGCGACATCACCGACCGGATCGCCGAGGCGACCGGCCTGGCGGCGAACACGCTGCAGCAGCACTGTGCGGTGTTCTACGACGAGGCGGCCGTCAGCCACCTGTTCAACGTCACCTCCGGGCTGGATTCGATGGTCGTGGGGGAGAACCAGATCCTCGGCCAGGTGAAGACCGCGCTGTCCCGGGCCCAGGACTCCGGCACCGTCGGGCCGTCGCTCAACCAGCTCTTCCAGCAGGGCCTGCGGGTCGGCAAGCGGGTGCAGTCCGACACCGAGGTCGGCTCGGCCGGTCACTCGTTGATGACGGCAGCCCTCGACGAGCTCTACCAGCAGGGGATCCGGCTGGTCGGCCAGCGGGTGGTGATCGTCGGCGCCGGCTCGATGGCCGCGCTGTCCGCGCACACCCTGGCCGCCGAGGGGGTCGACCTGACCCTGGTCAATCGTACGTACGACAAGGCCGTCCACCTGGCCTGCGCGGTCGGCGCCGTGGCCCGCCCGATGGCCGAACTGGACGCCGCCCTGGAGGACGCCGACATTCTGGTCACCTGCACCGGGGCCCGCGGCACGGTGATCACCGCCGAGCAGGTCCGCGACGCCGCGCTGTCGGCGGTGATCGACCTGGCCATGCCCGCCGACGTGGAGAAGGAGGCCGGCCGCTACGCGCCGCTGGTCAACATCGCGCTGCTGATGGAGCGCGACACCGACCACGCCACCGCCTCCCAGCTGCGGGACGCCCAACAGGTGGTCGGGGAGGAGACCCGGGACTTCCTCGCCCAGCGTCGGGCGGCACAGGTGAAGCCGACCGTGGTGGCGCTGCGGGCGATGGCCAGCGACGTGGTCGACAACGAGCTGGAGCGCCTCGCCGGCCTTACCCCCGACCTCACCGACGCGGAGCGGACCGAGGTGCACAAGACGGTCCGCCGGGTGGTCGACAAGCTGCTGCACCAGCCGACCGTACGGGTCCAGGAGTACGCCCGCAGCGAGCAGGAGGTCGACTACGCGGCTGCGCTGCGCGACCTGTTCGCCCTCGATCCCGAGCACATGCGCGCCGTCACGACACCGCCGCCGAACGGGGTGGCGCCGCTCGGCGCCCCGGTGTCCACCACCGCCTCGGTGGTCTCCACCGCCGGCTCGGTCGTGTCCGGCTCGCGCAGCATCGCGGGGGCCCGGGCATGACGGCGCTGCACGTACGGGTCGGCGCCCGCACCTCCGAGCTGGCCCGCACCCAGGCCGAGTGGGTCGCGGCCCGGCTGGCCGAGCTCGGCGCGACCACCGAGTTCGTCGGGGTGGTGACCACCGGTGACACCGACCGGCGCCACCTGACCGAGATCGGCGGCACCGGCATCTTCGCCACCGCGGTGCGCGGCGGGCTGCTGGACGGGACGATCGACGTCGCCGTGCACTCGCTGAAGGACCTGCCGGTCGACCCCGCCCCCGGCCTCATGGTCGCCGCGGTCCCGGCCCGGGAGGACCCCCGCGACGTGCTGGTCGGGCGTCACCTCGACGACGTGGCCTCCGGGATGCGGATCGGCACCGGCTCGCCGCGTCGCGTGGTACAGCTCGCCCGGCTGTTCGCCGGGACCGGGCGAGACGTCGAGATCGTCCCGATCCGCGGCAACGTCGGTACCCGGATCGACCTGGCCCGGCGCGGCGAGGTGGACGCGGTGGTGCTGGCCGCCGCCGGGCTGCGCCGACTCGGCCTGCTGGCCGGGACCGAGGACCGGACCACCGTCGGCGGCCTGCCCGCCGAGCCGGTGCCGATCGTCGACCTGCTGCCGGCCGCCGGCCAGGCCGCCCTGGCCTGCGAGGTGGCGGCGGATGCCGGCCCGGACCTGATGGCGCTGATGGCGGCCCTGGACGACCTGCCGACCCGGCTCGCGGTGACGGCGGAACGGCGGTTCCTCGGCACCATGGAGGCCGGTTGCCTGGCCCCGGTCGGGGTGCACGCGACGGTCTCGGAGCGGCTCGACTTGACTCTGCGGGCTGTTGCTGGGCAAATGATACGTAGTACTTCCTCGAGCGATACGGCGACCCCGTTGACCCTGGTGGAGGGCGGTGTGCCGGCGCCGGACGACGAGTCCCGGGAGGCCGCCGTCGGCCGCGCCGCGACCCTCGGCGACCGGCTCGCCCGCGAGATGTTGCTCCGGCATCCGGTGGAGACCGCTTGATGCCCGGGTGCCACCTGCCACCGGCGGGCGGATCGGCCGTCGGCCACCGCCCGCAGGCCTGAGAACGAAAGAACGCAGTGACGACGATTCCGGCATCGAACCAGCAGGGCGACCAGCCCGGCGACCAGCACGCCCCCGCCCTGCCCGGTGAGGGAGCCGCCGGTCGTGGCCGGGTGATCTTCGTGGGCACCGGCCCCGGCGACCCCGACCTGCTGACCCTGATGGCGGTCCAGACCCTGTCCGACGCCGACGCGGTGATCATGGACAGCGCGGACCTGTTCGCCATCCTCGACCACCCCGCCGTCCGCCTCAAGGCCGGCGTCGTGCCCGAGTGTCTCGCCTGTCACGACGACGGCCGTCCGCTCACCCCGTCCAACCGGGCCAAGGAAGTGCTCCGGTTCGCGAACCGGGGCCAGCGGGTCGTACGCCTCGTCAAGGGTGACCCGTTCATGGACGCGAACGTCGCCGACGAGGCTGCGGTCTGCGTCAAGGGCGGCATCGACTTCGAGATCGTGCCGGGGGTGTCCTCGCTGACCGCGGTCCCCGAGTACGTCGGCATCGCGCTGAACAACGCGGACGGCATCCACTTCGTGTCGGCGACCGACGGCACCTTCACCAAGGCCCAGTCCGCCCAGTGGGCACCGTCCGGCACTCTGGTGGTGAACGCCCGGGTCGACGTCGTCGCCGACATCGCCGAGGCCGCGATGTCGTCCGGCCGCCCGTCCACCGAGGCCGCGCTGGCCGTCCTCGGCGGTGGGTCCACCGCCCAGACCACGGTGCTCACCACGCTGGTGCAGCTGGCCGAGTCGGTGCACGCCGCCGGCCTGCCGGACAGCGCCCTGGTGCACGTGATGATCGGCCCCGCGGTCGAGCAGCGCGACGACCTCACCTGGTACGAGTCCAAGCCGCTGTTCGGCTGGCGGGTGCTGGTGCCGCGGACCAAGGACCAGGCCGGTCCGCTGGTCACCAGGCTGCGGACGTACGGGGCGATGTGCGAGGAGGTGCCGACCATCTCGGTCGAGCCGCCGCGCAGCCCCCAGCAGATGGACAAAGCGATCCGCGGGCTGGTCGAGGGCCGGTTCGAGTGGGTCTGCTTCACCTCGGTGAACGCGCTGAAGGCGGTCCGCGAGCGGTTCGAGCAGTACGGGCTGGACGCCCGGGCGTTCTCCGGGCTCAAGGTCGCCGCGGTCGGCGCCACCACCGCGAACGCGCTGCGGGCCTGGGGTATCGAGCCGGAGATCGTGCCGACCGGCGAGCAGTCCGCCCGCGGCCTGACCGCCGAGTTCCCGCCGTTCGACCCGGCGCTGGACCCGATCAACCGGGTCTTCCTGCCGAGGGCCGACATCGCCACCGAGACCCTCAAGGCCGGGCTGACCGCGCTCGGTTGGGAGGTCGAGGACGTCACCGCGTACCGGACCGTCCGGGCCGCCCCGCCGCCCGCGCCGGTCCGCGAGGCAATCAAGACCGGCCAGTTCGACGCCGTCGTCTTCACCTCCTCGTCGACCGTCCGCAACCTGGTCGGGATCGCCGGCAAGCCGCACTCCTGCACGGTGATCGCCGCGATCGGCCCGCAGACGGCGAAGACCTGCGTGGAGCACGGGCTGCGGGTCGACGTGGTCGCCCCGACCCCGTCGGCGCTCGGGCTCGCCGACGCGCTGGCCGGCTTCGCCGCCGACCGTCGCGACGGCTACCTGGCGAAGGGCCAGGCGGTGCCGAAGCCGTCCGAGACCCGCCGCGGGGCCCGGGCGCGCAAGCGTACGTCCTGAGCAGCCCGCCCCGGGCAGATCCTCAGCACACCCCGACGCCCCTCCCGGGCGCCCCGTCGACCCTGGAGGCCAGCATGTCCCTTCCCTACCGTCCGCGTCGTCTGCGCACCACCCCCGTGATGCGGGCGATGGTCGCCGAGACCTCGGTCGAGCCTCGCCGGCTGATCCACCCGGCGTTCGTCGCCGAGGGCTTGACCACGGCACGGCCGATCTCCTCCCTGCCGGGGCAGTACCAGCAGACCCTGGACGGCATCCGGCGTGACGCCGAGGAATGCGCGGAGCTCGGCCTGGCCGGGATCATGCTCTTCGGTGTCCCGCTGCACAAGGACGCCACCGGCTCCGGTGCGCTGGCCGAGGACGGCATCCTCAACGTCGCCACCGCCGCGGTCAAGGACGCCGTCGGGGACGACCTGCTGGTGATGACCGACGTCTGCCTCGACGAGTTCACCGACCACGGCCACTGCGGTGTGCTCGCCGCCGACGGCAGCGTCGACAACGACGCGACGGTCGAGCTGTACGCCCGGATGGCGGTCCTGCACGCGGACCGGGGGGCCCACGTGGTCGCCCCCTCGGGGATGATGGACGGCCAGGTGGGCGCGATCCGGGCCGCGCTGGACGAGGCAGGTCATCAGGACGTGGCGATCATGGCCTATTCGGCGAAGTACGCCTCCGCCTTCTTCGGGCCGTTCCGGGAGGCCGTCGGCTCTTCGCTGAAGGGCGACCGGAAGACCTACCAGCAGGACCCCGCCAACGCCCGCGAGGCGCTGGTCGAGGTCGAGCTGGACCTCGCCGAGGGTGCCGACATCGTGATGGTCAAGCCCGCTCTGCCGTACCTCGACATCCTCCGCCAGGTCCGCGACGCGGTGAACGTCCCGGTCGCCGCCTACAACGTCTCCGGCGAGTACGCGATGGTCGAGGCCGCCGCGGAGAAGGGCTGGATCGACCGGGAGCGTACGGTCCGGGAGATCCTCACCTCGATCCGCCGCGCCGGCGCCGACACCATCCTCAGCTACTGGGCCCGCGACTTCGCCCGCTGGGAGCGTGCCGCGCACTGAGCGACCATCGGACTCGGGATCTCGACGGAGGCCCATCTCCGAAGGATTGGAAATGCCGGCGCCATTGGATGCACCTGGCCGGCGTTTTGACGACTCTGGACCGACGTCGTTCTATTCGTACGTTGGACGTACGTAGATTGATGGACAGATGGCGACGCACCTGACGCCGGTCTCCGCTGCCTCCGCTGAGTGTCTGTCAAACCGACGAGGTTGACAGACTCGTGCGAGCCGACCACTGGCTTCGCGCAACTTGCGGACTGGGTTGTGCGGCCTGGCGATGCGGCCGACGGTGACGGCTGTCCGGGGCAATAGAGGTGTAGTGGCGCCTGGCCAGGCGGCACTCCTCGACGAAACGCCTGAAAGCGAACGAGATGCCTTGGTCCCTCTCGATGGTCCACAGGGGGGCAAGGATTCCACTTTGGTGGACGCAGTTAGCCCTGTGCGCGCACAGGCCCGCCGGTGAGCCGCTCTGGGTGTCGCTCACGGCGGTGATCACCGGCGTGATCGAGGCGCGGATGGACGTGATCGCCCCGCAACTGCACCTAAAGGCCGCCTCGCCGG
>CAYOBI010000017.1:24614-34074 GCA_964402325.1 uncultured Propionibacteriaceae bacterium
GCGCGTGACGTCGGCCGAGCAGGGCCAGGCCATGCTGCAACTCAACGTGGCGACAGCGGCAACGAACACCGCCTTCGACGCCTGGCAGCCGCAGGACGGCGTCGACGCCCTGCTCGCAGCCATCCGCCGCAATCTGGACACCCTCGGTGCGGCGTTCGCCTGAAGTCCAGTCGCCTCGACCACGGCGTCCGAAGCGGGATGTCGTACGCCGTCATCGGCCCGGTACGGGCCACCAGAACACCATCCTCAACGGTCGGATCGGAGAACCAGCATGACCACCACCAAAGTTGCCCTCGTCACCGGCGCATCGTCCGGGATCGGGGAGGCGACCGCGCGCGAGCTCGCGAGCGCCGGCCTGATCGTCTATGCCGCGGCGCGACGCACAGAGCGCATGCGAGAGCTGACCACCCTGGGTATCCACCCCATCGCCCTGGATGTCACCGACGATGCGTCGATGCAGCAGGTCGTGGACACGATCATCGGCGAGCAGGGCCGCTTGGATGTCCTGGTCAACAACGCCGGCTACGGTTCGTACGGCGCGCTGGAGGACGTGCCGATGGAGGAGGCGCGGGCCCAGATGGAAGTCAATGTCTTCGGCGCGGCGCGCCTGATCCAGCTCGTCCTGCCCCACATGCGCAGCCGGCGAGCGGGCACGATCGTCAATGTCACGTCGATGGGCGGCAGGATCACCACCCCGCTGGGCGCTTGGTATCACGCCACGCCGGTGACGGCCCGCTGGTCCTCCGCGCCGGAGCTGATCGCCCAGACGATCCGCAAGGCCGTGACGGCCCGCCGGCCCCGGACCCGGTACGCCGTCGGTTTCGGCGCGAAACCCATGATCGCGATGCACACTCTGCTTCCCGACCGCGCGTACGACGCGATGATGCGTCGAATCACGGGCGTTCCCACGTTGTGACGTGTCGACAGTCGGGCGCGTTCGACGGTGGCGGTGAGGGGGATCGCGTGGGCGTTCAGGTGCTCCTGGCACGACCGGACGTACGACTGCGCTCCGGTGTGACCCGATCGCGGTCCGCCGTGCGGCCTGTAGGTTGTCGCCGGCTACAGGGAACGTACGCTGGGGCTTGCCCGCCCACTCTGCAGGAGGATCGATGCCGTCGTTGCCCACCGAGGAGTCAGCCGCTCTCTATGAGCGCGCCGCGAAGGTGATCCCGGGTGGGGTGAGCTCCCCGGTCCGCGCCTTCCGCGCCGTCGGCGGGACGCCGCGGTTCATCCGGTCGGCCCGGGGGGCGTACGTCACCGACGTCGACGGCAACGAGTACGTCGATCTGGTCGGCTCCTGGGGACCGATGCTGCTCGGCCACGCGCACCCCGAGGTGCTCGACGCGGTCGCCCGGGCGGCGCAGCACGGCACGTCCTTCGGCGCCCCGACCGGCGCCGAGGTCGACCTGGCCGCCGAGATCATCGCCCGCACCCCGGTCGAGCAGGTCCGACTGGTCAACTCCGGCACCGAGGCGACGATGTCGGCGCTGCGGCTGGCCCGCGGCGCGACCGGCCGGGACAAGGTGGTCAAGTTCGAGGGCTGCTATCACGGCCACGTCGACTCGCTGCTGGTCGCCGCCGGCTCCGGCGCCGCGACCCTGGGTCACCCGTCCTCCCCGGGCGTCACCGCGGCCACCACCGCCGACACCATCGTCTGCGGCTACAACGACCGGGCCGGCGTCGAGCGGGCCTTCGCCGAGCACGGCGACGAGATCGCCTGCGTGATCACCGAGGCCGCCGCCGGCAACATGGGTGTCGTGCCGCCGGCCGAGGTCGACGGGGAGAACTTCACCGCCTTCCTGGCCCGGATCGCCCACGCGCACGGCGCACTGCTGATCACCGACGAGGTGATGACCGGCTTCCGGGTCTCCCGGTCGGGCCAGTGGGGCCTGGACGGACAGCACGGCGACCTGATGACCTTCGGCAAGGTGATGGGCGGCGGCTTCCCGGCCGCGGCCTTCGGCGGCCGGGCGGACCTGATGCAGCAGCTCTCCCCGGTCGGCCCGGTCTACCAGGCCGGCACGCTGTCCGGTAATCCGGTCGCCACCGCGGCCGGGCTGACCACGCTGCGGCTGGCCACCGAGGAGGTGTACGCCCAGATCGACGCCAGCTCCGCACTGTTGCGCGCGGAGATCGGCAAGGCCTTGGACGCGTTCCAGGTGCCGCACGTGATCCAGCACTCCGGCAGCCTCTTCTCGGTGTTCTTCACCCCCCGGGGGGTCACCGCGGTGCCCGACTGGTCGGTCGCCGCGACCCAGCGTCAGGACGTCTTCGCGGCGTTCTTCCACGGCCTGCTCGACAACGGGGTCTACCTCGGCCCGTCCTGTTTCGAGGCCTGGTTCCTGTCCGCCGCGCACGACGACGCCGCGATGGACCGCATCCTCGACGCACTGCCGAAGGCCGCCGCCGCGGCCCGGCTCGCGCTGACCGCCGCCTGACCCGCCGAGCCGACCGGGAGCCCACGATGACCCACGCCCTTGTCCACCTCTGCCGCCACGGCCAGGTGCACAACCCCGAGCACGTCCTGTACGGGCGGCTGCCCGACTTCCATCTCTCCGACCTCGGCCGGGCGATGGCCGACCGGCTGGGGGAGCACTTCACCGGCCGCGACCTGGCCCACCTGCGCGTCTCGCCGCTGGAGCGGGCCCAGGAGACGATGGCCCCGATCGCCGCACAGCACGCCGCCCTGCCGGTGGTGACCGACGACCGGGTGATCGAGGCTTGGAACCACCTGCAGGGCCACGTCCTCAACGGTCTCGACTCCGACCTGCGCGACCCGCGGCTGTGGCACTACCTGGTCAACCCGCTGCGGCCGTCCTGGGGTGAGCCGTACGGGGAGCAGGTGGACCGGATGTCCGCGGCCATCCGGGACGCTGCCGTGGCCGCCGACGGGCACGAGGCGGTCGTCGTGTCCCACCAGTTGCCGATCTGGATGGCCCGGCGCAGCGCGGCCGGCCAGCGGCTGGTGCACAACCCGCTGCGCCGCGAGTGCACCCTCGCCTCGGTGACGACGCTGGAGGTGACCGACGGCGCGATCCGGTTCGTCGGGTACGCCGAACCGTGCCGGGACCTGCTCCCGACCAAGCAGAAGAAGGGGTTCGTCGCCGGTGCCTGACCCTCGCGTGTCCCGTGCCCCCCGTACGTCCCGTGCCTCTCGCACCGTCCGCGCCGTCGCCGCTGCGCTGCTGTCGGTGGCGCTGGCCGGCTCGTTGGCCGCCTGCGGGGCGGGAACGAACGACCCCACCGCCTCCAGCCAGGGGGGCTTCGTCAGCGGCGACGGCGGGGTGACCATCCTGCCGGTCGGCAAGCGGCCGGCGGCGCCGGTGGTCAGCGGCCCGACCCTCGGCGACGAGAAGACCGCGCTGACCACGAAGGCCGCCGACGGCAAGGTCCTGGTGCTCAACGTGTGGGGTTCGTGGTGCGCCCCCTGCCGCGCCGAGGCGCCCGACCTGGTCAAGGCCGCCGCGGCGACCAAGGACAGGGCCGACTTCATCGGGCTGAACACCCGTGACCTCGACCCGATCCCCGCTCAGGCGTTCGTCCGGAGCTTCGGGATCGACTATCCCAGCATCTACGACCCGTCCGGCAAGCTGCTGCTGGAGTTCTCCAGCCAACTGCCGCCGTCGGGCATCCCGTCCACCCTGGTGGTGGACAAGGACGGCAACGTCGCGGCCCGGATCATCGGCAGGACCACCGAGGCGACCCTGGTCGGGGTCATCGACGACGTGGTGGCCGGCAAGTGATCCCGCTGGACCTCGCCGGCTGGGCGACCCAGGCGGTCGGCGGGTCGATGCTGCTGGCGATCCCGGTGGCAGCCCTGGCCGGCCTGGTGTCGTTCTTCTCCCCTTGCGTCGTGCCGCTGCTGCCCGGCTACCTGTCGTACGCCACCGGCCTGGGGGCGGCCGACGTGCTGGAGGACGGCCGCGGGCACCGCGGCCGGATGCTGCTGGGCAGCTCGCTGTTCGTGCTGGGTTTCGCCGTGGTGTTCGTCGCGGCCGGGGTGGCCGCCGGCACGCTGGGGCGGGTCCTGCTGACTTATCAGGACGTCATCTCCCGGGTCGTCGGGGTGCTGGCGATCGTGCTCGGGCTGATGTTCGCCGGGCTGATCCCGCTGGGTGACCGGGACCTGCGGATCCATCGGCTGCCGCGGGCCGGCCTGGCGGCGGCGCCGGTGCTCGGCTTCGTCTTCGGCCTGGGCTGGACGCCGTGCATCGGCCCGACCCTGTCGATGGTGCTGACCCTGGCGATGAACGAAGGCAGCGCGGTGCGCGGCGGCCTGCTCGCCTTCATGTACGTGCTGGGGCTGGGGGTCCCGTTCGTGCTCGCGGCGCTGGCGTTCAGCCGGATGCAGGTCGTCGTCGGCTTCGTCCGGCGTCACCAGCCGGCGGTGCTGCGGATCGGTGGGATCTCGATGGTGGTCGTCGGCGTGCTGCTGGTGACCGGGCTGTGGGAGCGCCTGATGGCGTTGATGCGGATCTGGGCCGCCGGCTTCGGGACCGTGCTGTGAGAGAGGTTGCTGTGGACGAGGGAGCGGGTGTGGGCGAGGACAGGCCGGCAGGCGACGATCCGCGGGGGGCCGAGGCCGCCCCGGCGCCCCTGCGACACCGGCGACGCGCCCGCGGGCCGAAGAAGCCCCGGACCCCGGCGGACAAGCCGGCGGCGCTCACCCTGAGGGAGACCGGGCGCTGGATCTGGACCCAGCTGACCTCGATGCGGACCGCGCTGGTGCTGCTCTTCCTGCTGGCCCTGGCCGCCATCCCCGGCGCGATCGTGCCGCAGAAGAGCATCGCCCCGGCCAAGGTGCTGGACTTCCGCAGCGCCAACCCGCAGCTGTCCAAGGTCTACGACGCCCTCGGGCTGTTCAACGTCTACACCTCGCCGTGGTTCTCGGCGATCTACCTGCTGCTGTTCATCTCCCTGGTCGGCTGCATCCTGCCGCGGATCCGGGTCTACGCCCGGGCCCTGCGGGCCGACCCCCCGGCCACCCCGAGCCGGCTGGACCGGCTGCCCGAGTCGGCGACCACCAGCACCTCCCGGGACGCCGACGAGGTGCTCGACGCGGCCGCCGCGGTGCTGCGCCGCCGGCGCTTCCGGGTGGTCCGCCGGGACGGCTCGGTCGCCGCCGAGCGCGGCTACCTGCGCGAGTTCGGCAACCTGCTGTTCCACCTCAGCATGCTGGTGCTGCTGGTCGGCATCGCCTGGAGCAACCTCTTCGGCTACAAGGGCACCTCGATCGTGGTGACCGGCCAGGGCTTCTCCAACAACGTCACCCAGTACGACGACTTCACCGGGGGCGGATTGTTCCGCGCCGGTTCGCTGAAGCCGTTCTCGCTGACCCTGGACGACTTCGTCGTTCGCTTCGAGACCGGCCCGGTGCAGACCGGCGCGGCCCGGCAGTTCACCGCGACGGTGACGGTCACCGACAGCCCCGGCGCCACCCCGCACCGGGAGACGATCGAGGTCAACCACCCGCTGTCGGTGAACGGCACCGCCGTGCACCTGATCGCCCACGGCTACGCCCCGGTGGTGACGGTGACCGACGGCAACGGCAACGTCGCGTTCAACGGCCCGGTGGTGTTCCTGCCCCAGGACGGCAACTTCACCTCCACCGGCGCGATCAAGGCCCCCGACGCCCGGCCCGAGACCCTCGGCTTCCAGGGCTTCTTCCTGCCGACCGCGACCGTCGACATGCGGGGCCCGCACTCACTGTTCCCCGACGCCCTGGTGCCCGAACTGTTCCTCAATGCGTGGGCCGGCGCCCCGCGCGCGGAGACCGGCACCCCGTCGAGCGTGTACTCCCTCGACACCACCGGGATGACCCAGATCAAGGACGCCGACGGCAAGCCGGTCGCCGTACGCCTCAAGCAGGGGGAGTACCTCGACCTGCCCGACGGCCGGGGCCGGCTGACCTTCGTCGGTTGGCAGCGCTGGGCCAAGCTGCAGGTGTCGTCCACCCCGGGCCTGCCGCTGACCGTCGGCTCGGTCGCCGCGGCGATCCTCGGGTTGATGCTGTCGCTGTTCGTCCGGCCCCGCCGGATCTGGGCCCGGGCCGACACCGACGAGGACGGCCGCACCCGGGTCGAGATCGGCGGCCTGGACCGTGCCGACGCACGGACCGGACTCGATGACGAAGTGGCGGCGGTGCTGGCGGTGATGGATGATCCGGGGGAGGATGTACACCGGACGTCCGAAGGGATGAAGTAGATGGACTTTGCGGCCTATTCGAACCTGGCGATGATGACCGCCTGGCTGCTCTACCTGGTGGCCATGGCCGTCTTCGGCGTCGAGTGGGCGATGGCCCGCCGGGTGCCGGTCGAGGAGACCGCCGAGGAGCCGGTGCCGGCCGGGCAGGAGGCCGCCCTGGTCGGGGCCGGCGCCCCGGTGCCTTCTGCCGGGACCGGGTCGCCGCGCAGCGTCCACACCTCGGTGGAGCCCGCTCCCGCCGCCGCCCCGGAGAAGAGCGACCGCTGGGGTCGCCTCGCGATGGCCCTCACCGGGATCGCCTGGCTCTGCAACGCCCTCGGCGCGATCTTCCGTGGCATCGCCGCGCAGCGCTTCCCCTGGGGCAACATGTACGAATTCACGATCACCACGATCGCGTTCATCGTGCTGGTCTACCTGGTGCTGGCCCAGCGGTTCCGGATGCGCTGGCTCGGCCTGCCGGTGACCCTGCTCGCCACCATCGGCGTCGGCCTGGCGGTCGAGGTCTTCTACGTCGCCGTGGCCGACCTGGTCCCCGCGCTGCACTCGATGTGGTTCGTCGTGCACATCGTCGCCGCCTCCATCGCCGGCGCCCTGTTCAACGTCGGCAGCCTGCTGTCGATCCTCTACCTGCTGCGCAGCCGGTCCGACGCGAAGGGGACCACCCGCGGTTGGCTGGCCCAGCTGCCCGGCCCGAAGACGCTCGACCTGTGGGCCTATCGGACCACCGCCATCGGCTTCCCGCTGTGGACGTTCGCCGTCGCCGCCGGCGCGGTCTGGGCCCAGTACGCCTGGGGCCGGTTCTGGGGCTGGGACCCGAAGGAGACCTTCTCCCTGGTCACCTGGGTGATCGTCGCCGCCTACCTGCACGCCCGGCTGACCGCCGGCTGGAAGGGCAGCCGCGCCGCGATCCTGTCGATCATCGTGCTGGTCTCGTTCTGGTTCAACTTCATCGGTGTGAACCTGATCTTCGCCGGCCTGCATTCCTACGCCGGGATCTGACCTGCCGGCCCCCTGGTCCTCAGGCCGCTGGTCCTCAGGCTGTCGTGGCCTGCTGGGCGGTGCGGATCTGGTTGACCGCCGTCGCGACCCAGGACGCCTCGCGGACCTGGGCCGCTAGCCGCTGGACCGAACGCACCCGCGACGCCAGCCCCGTCCGGCGGGCCACCGGCGCCACCGCCCCGATCGCGCTGAGCAGTGCGGTGATCGAGGCGCACTCCATGTCCCCGGTCGCCTCCCGGTAGGTCGCCGAGGTCCACCAGTGCCCGAGCCGCTCCTCGAACGGCTCCCGGGCGCCGGGGGTCCGTGACGGCCACTCGTCGATCGGCACCATCACCAGCACCCGTCCGACCCGGTGCGACACCACGCCGCGCGCTTCCAGCCGCTCGTACAGGGCCCGGCGGATGCCCGCCTTGATCCGGTGCAGCGCCGCCACCGGCCGGCGGTCCGCGCCGGCCAAGGAGGCCAGCACCCGGTCCAGCACGTCGTCGCCGGTCGGCGAGGCGTCCAGCACCCGGATCCGGCCCGGGCGTCGCGGCCGGTCGGGGTCGTCGACGTCGATCCGGCCGGTCCGCCACAGCTGCCCGAGCACCGACCCCGCCAGCGCCAGGTCCGCCATGTTCCAGGGGACGACGAGGCGGCCGGTGCGCTGGTCGGTGAGCAGCAGCAGGAGGTTCTCGGCCCAGAGCATGTCCCCACTCTAGGCGGGGCCCCGGTCGCCGACGGGTGGTGGTGAGCGCAGTCACTACAGTGGGGCCCATGCGTCATGTGGACCTCTGTGTGATCGGTACCGGCTCGGGGAACAGCATCGTGGACGAACGGTTCGCCGACCGCCGGGTCGCCATCGTCGACGCCGGCGTCGGCCCGGACCGGGTCTTCGGCGGCACCTGCCTCAACCTCGGCTGCATCCCGACCAAGATGTACGTCCACCCCGCCGACCTCGCCGCCGGGGTCGGCCACGCCCGTGCCCTCGGCGTCGACCTGCGCCTCGACGGGGTCCGCTGGCGCGCCGTGCGGGACCGGATCTTCGGCCGGCTCGACCCGATCTCGGCCGCCGGCCGCAGCTGGCGGGCCTCCGGGATGCCGAACGTCGAACTGGTCGAGGGCCGGGCCCGGTTCACCGGCCCGCGGGCCCTGCGGGTCACCGCGGCCGACGGCTCCACCGAGGACCTGACCGCCGACCAGGTGGTCATCGCGGCCGGCTCCCGGGTGCGGCTGCCGGACGTCCCCGGGGCGGACCGGGTGGTGCTGCACACCAGCGAGACGGTGATGCGGATCGACGAGCTGCCCCGCGAGATGGTCATCGTCGGTGGCGGGTTCGTCGGGACGGAGTTCGCCCACGTCTTCGCGTCCTTCGGCGTCGACGTCACGATCCTGCACCGGTCGGGCACACTGCTGCACCACGAGGACGAGGACGTCGCCCGGCGCGCCACCCAACTGGTCTCCGAGCGCTGCCACGTCCACCTCGGCCAGCACCTCGACTCCTTCGCGCCGCTGCCCGGTGGCCGGATCAGGGTCGCCGCGACCGGACCGAGCGGTCCCCGTACGTACGACACCGACCTGGTGCTGGTGGCGATCGGACGGATCCCGAACGGCGACACCCTCGACGTCGGGGCGACCGGCCTGACCCTGACCGAGGACGGCCGGGTCCCGGTCGACGCGACGCAGCGCACCCCGGTCGAGGGCGTCTGGGCCCTCGGTGACGTCTCCTCGCCCTACCTGCTCAAGCACGTGGCGAACGCCGAGGCCCGTACGGTCCAGCACAACCTGCTGCACCCCGACGACCTCGTCAGCACCGACCACCGCCACGTCCCGCACGCCGTCTTCGGCTCCCCGCAGGTGGCCGCCGTCGGGCTCACCGAGCAGGACGCCCGCGAGCGGGGGATCCGCTACGTCACCGCCAGCCAGGACTACGGCGACGTGGCGTACGGCTGGGCGATGGAGGACGGCGGGCACTTCTGCAAGCTGCTCGCCGACCCCGCCACCGGCCGGCTGCTCGGTGCGCACCTGCTCGGCCCGGACGCCTCGGTGCTGATCCAGCCGCTGCTGCAGGCGATGAGCTTCGACCTCGATGCCCGCACCCTCGCCCGCGGCCAGTACTGGATCCACCCGGCGCTGCCCGAGGTGGTCGAGAACGCCCTGCTCGCACTGCCCTGGGAGTGACCGCGATGGTGTCGTACGCCCCCCTCCGTCGGCTCGGGCGGGCGCTGCCGGCGCTGGGCCTCGCGGTCGCCGCGGCCGGCCTGGCCGGCTGCGTCGG
>CAYOBI010000017.1:34174-35976 GCA_964402325.1 uncultured Propionibacteriaceae bacterium
CGGCGTGCTGCCGGCGGACAGCTGCCGGCTCGCCGTCGAGGCGATGACCCCGGCGGAGCAGGCCGGCCAGTTGGTGATGGTCGGCTACGACCTGAAGGGCGACACCCCGGAGGCGGCCGGCCGGCTGATCCGCTCCCAGCGGCTCGGCGGGGTGCTGCTGATGAACACCACCGCCGGCGGGGTGACGCAGGTGCGGTCGGTGACCGACGCGCTGCGCCGGGCGGCCGGCTCCGGCACGCCGGGCCTGCTGATCGCCGCCGACCAGGAGGGCGGGCAGGTGAAGCGGCTGTCCGGGCCCGGGTTCACCGCGATGCCGTCGGCCGCCGAGCAGGGTCGGATGGGCACCACGACGCTGACCGCCTCGGCCCGCCGGTGGGGTGCCGACCTGCACCGGGCCGGCGTCGACGTCGACCTCGCCCCGGTCGCCGACGTCGTTCCGGCCGACCTCACCGCGGTCAACCAGCCGATCGCCCGGTACGGCCGCGGGTTCGGCTCCGACCCGGCGGCGGTCAGCAGCCACGTGTCCGCCTTCGTCACCGGGATGCGCGAGGGCGGCACCGCGACCGCGGTGAAGCACTTCCCGGGCCTGGGACAGGTGGTCGGCAACACCGATGTCACCGGTGACGTCACCGACACCCGGACGACCCGGCACGACCCGCTGCTGGCTCCGTTCGCCGCCGGCGTCAGGGCCGGCACCGACATGGTGATGGTGTCCTCGGCCCGCTACACCCGGATCGACGCCGCGAACCCCGCGCTGTGGTCATCGGTGGTCATCGACGGGATGCTGCGCGGCGACCTCGGCTGGCAGGGCGTGGTGGTGTCCGACGACCTGGGGGTGGCGGTCCAGGTCGCGTCGGTGCCGGCGGGGGAGCGGGCCGTACGCTTCGTCGAGGCCGGCGGCGACCTCGCGGTGACGGTCGACCCGCAGCTGGCCGACGACATGGCCGGCGCGCTCGCCACCCGGGCCGGGTCCGACCCGGCGTTCGCGGCCAAGGTCAAGGCCTCTACGTTGCGGGTGCTGGAGCTCAAGGCCCACCGGCAGCTCGCCTCCTGCCGGGCCGACTGAGCCCGGCCCGGCCCGGGGCCCGGCTCAGCCGGACACCTTCAGCCCGGCCAGGGCCTGCCGAGCCGGGTCGAGCAGGGTGGGCGTGGTGTCGGGGATGGAGGCGTAGAAGATGCCCGAGCTGGACGGCCCGGTGCTGACGAT
The DNA here is from genome assembly GCA_964402325.1 of uncultured Propionibacteriaceae bacterium. Classification (GTDB taxonomy): domain Bacteria; phylum Actinomycetota; class Actinomycetes; order Propionibacteriales; family Propionibacteriaceae; genus Raineyella. Next base: position 35,382 of record CAYOBI010000017.1, read on the forward strand.
CGCCACGATCAGCCGCTCGCCCTTGGTGTCGAGCCCCTTGAGGTCGAACGACAGCTTCGACTCGACCACCCAGGCGTCGTGCCCGTCGATCGTGGTGGCCTCGTTGCGGACGTCGTTGCGGGTGACCTGCGCGTCGCCGTAGAAGCGGCCGATGACGCAGTCGACGACGATCCGGGAGCCGTCCTGCGGGCTGAAGAAGCCGTCGCCGGCGTAGAGGTCGCCGACCATCACGGTGGCCACCCAGTTGCTGCCCCGGCCGTCGAAGTCCGACTGCACCGGCACCAGCTGCTGGTGGGTGTCGCGGGCGAACGGCACCTCGGTCTCCGGCAGCACATCGCCGAACGGGGCCGCTAGCTTCGGGAAGGACAGCCTGCCGCCGTGCACCCGGCCGTCGGCCGGCTGGGCCGAGGCGGAGGCGGTCTCGCCGGTGGACGGCGGGCAGACCTGGGTGGTCGCCTGGCCGCCGGAGGAGGAGAACGGGGCCAGCGTCCGGGCGAGGCGTACGACGCCCACGACCACCAGCGCCATCACCACGACGACCGCCGCGGCGGCCACCCACCAGCCGGCCGCCCGGCGGCGGGACCCGGCTGCCGGC
>CAYOBI010000018.1:0-32779 GCA_964402325.1 uncultured Propionibacteriaceae bacterium
GCGGATCCTCGGCGAACGGCGCCCCGCCGGGCCGCTGCCGCCGATCACCGGGCTGCCACGGCGCGATCTCGAGCAGCCGGTGCCGGCGGACGCCGTCTACCTGTGCTGGCGGCTGCCGGCGGTCGACACCCGGGCCTACGACGCGATCGGGCTGGCGATGGAGGTGCTGGGCGACGGCCAGACGTCCCGGCTGCACCGGGCCCTGGTCCACGACAGCGACCTGGCCGAGTCGGTCGGGAGCGGCACCGTCGGCCTGATCGACGGCACCTCGCTCGGTTTCGTCGTCGCCCGGGCCCGGGACGCCACCGCAGACCGACTCGAGCAGGCGGTCTGCGAGGTGCTGGCCGACTTCCTTGGGGAGGGCCCGACCCCCGACGAGCTCGCCCGGGCCCGGGCCCAGCACGAGCTGGTGACGCTGCAGAACCTCGCCTCCGCGACCAACCGGGCCGACCTGCTGTCCGGGTACGCCACGCTCTGCGACGACCCGACGTTGGTGAACCGTCGGCTGCAACAGGTGATGGAACTGTCCGACGAGGAGGTGGCCGACGCCCCGGTCGGCCGCCTGGCCCCGGAGAACCGGGTCACCCTCGCCTATCACTCCACCCTGCGACGGGAGCCCGCATGAGCTACGACTTCCTGCGCCGTCCGCCGCGTCGACGCCCGGACCCGGCCGGACCGGCCGTCTGGCGCGCCCCGCGGCCCACCGAACGGGTGCTCGACAACGGGATGCGCGTCGTCGTGCATCAGCTGCCCGGACAGCACGTGGTGTCCGGGGCGCTGGTGATCGAGTTGCCACTCACCACCGAGCCGCGCCGGCTGGAAGGCGTCGCCACCATCGGCGCCCGCTGCCTGGACGAGGGCACCGGCCCGCACCCGGGCACCGCCTTCGCCGAGGAGCTGGCCCGCCAGGGGGCCGTGCTGTCCCTCTCCGTCGCCCAGGCCGGGATCCGGCTCTACCTCGACGTCCCCGTCACCCACCTCGACCGCGCCCTCGGCCTGTTCGCCGAGGCGGTGATCCGGCCGACACTGGCGCCCGCCGACATCGAGCGGCACATCGCGCTGCGGCTCGCCGAGATCGACCAGTTGCTGTCCCGCCCCGCGTCCTTCACCCCGCTGCTGCTGCGGGCGGTGGTGTTCGACGAGCAGAGTCGCGCCCGACGTCCCGCCGGCGGCACCCGGGAGACCCTGACCCGGATCACCCCGGACGACGTGCACGCCTTCCACGGCATCCACGTCGACCCGGTCAGGGCCACCCTGGTGCTCGGCGGCGACTTCTCCGGCACCGATCCCCTGCCCCTGGTCGAGGCGGCCTTCGGCGGCTGGACCGGGATCGGCCTGCCGCCCGCGGCCCACCCGGCGCCGTGCCCGGCGGCCCCTGCGGTGGTCCTGGCCGACCGGCCCGGGGCGGTCCAGGCCGACGTCGCGTTCGGCGGACCGGCCCCGGACCGCCGGGACCCGCACTGGGCCGACCTGCGGGTGGCCACGCACGCCGTCGGCGGGGCGTTCTGGAGCCGGCTCAACCGGGTGCTGCGCGAGGAGCGGGGCTTCACGTACGGCATCTCGATGAGCCTGCTACCGTTCCGCGCCGGCGGGGCGTACTCGGTCACCTCCAGCTTCCGCACCGAGGTGGCGCCGGCGGCGGTGGCGCAGGCCCGTGACCTGATGTCGCTGCGGGACACGCCGCTGACCCCCGACGAGGTGGTCGACGCCGTGGCGTACTCCTCCGGCCTGCTGCCGTTACGCCTGGCCACCGCCCGCGGGGTGGTCGACCAGACCGCCTCGAACGTGCTCAACGGCCTGTCCCTCAACTATGTCAACGACCACCTGGATCGGATGCGCGCCGTCACGCCGGCCTCGGCGACCGCCGCGTACGAGCGGGTGGTCGACCCGGCCACGATGAGCCTGGTGCTGGCCGGTGACGCCGAGGCCCTCCTCAGCCCGCTCGCTGCGGCCGGGATCGTCCCCGACCGCGTCGTCCGCCCCGAGGACGTCGTCGGGTGAGGGCCGACCCGGCCCGCCGCGCGGCCTAGCCGCCCATCGCCTGGCGGGCCCGCTCCACGGCGGCCTGGGCGTCCTGCTGCCGCTTCTGGTAGGTGCCCAGGTCACCGGCCTTCAGCGCCTTGTCCGCGTCGCTGAACGCCTGTTGCGCCTCGGTCACCGCCTTCTGCAGGGCGGCCTGGTCGATCGGCGACGTGGCGGTCGTGGACGAGGACGAGGTGCTGGCGCCGGTGGAGCCGGTGGTGGCCTGTGCGGGCGCGCCGGTCTCCCCGGTGGTGGCACCCGCATTGCCGGCGAAGACCTGGTCGAGCGATTCCTGCAGCGTGGTGCCGATGCCCACCGACTGGCCGAACCGCGACATCACGAAGGTCAGCGCCGGGTAGGCCCCGGTCGCCCCCTGGCGCTCGGTGTAGACCGGCTGGACGTACAGCAGGCCGCCGCCGACCGGAAGGGTCAACAGGTTGCCGTACGCCGCACTGGCCGCCCCCTGGTTCAGGTACGGCCGCAGCCGGGTGGCCACCGTCTCGTTCGTCGTCATCGCGTTGAACGTCTGGCCCGGACCGTCGATCTGGGTCTGGTCGGACATCCGCAGGATCCGGATCTTGCCGTAGTCCGGACTGGCCGCGTCCGCGTTCACCGCCATGTACGAGGCGAGGTTGGAGCGGGCGCTCGGCACGTACACCGAGGTCAGGCTGAAGATCGGGGCGGTGTCGCCGGGCCACCGGACGGACAGGTAGTAGGGCTGTTCCTTGTTGCCCTGGCCCTGGACCGGGTCATCCGGGATCTGCCACAGGTCGGTGCGCTGGTACCACTGGTGCGGGTCGGTCATGTGGTAGCGGGCGAGCACCTCGCGCTGCACCTGGAAGAGGTCCTCCGGGTAGCGGAAGTGGTTGAGCAGGTCGGAGGAGATCGCGTCGCGGCTCTTCACCAGGCCCGGGAAGGTCTTCTCCCAGGTCTGCAGGATCGGATCCGACTGGTCCCAGGCGTAGAGGTCGACGGTCCCGTCGTAGGCGTCGACGACGGCCTTGACCGAGTTGCGCATGTAGTTGATCGACCGGCCGCCGACCCCCAGCCCGGTGTCGGTGGAACGCTGGGCGGAGGTCGCCGAGTCGAGGTTGACCCGCTGGGCGTTCGGGTAGGTGTTCGAGGTGGTGTAGCCGTCGACGATCCACACCAACCGGCCACTGACGATGGCCGGGTAGATGTTGGAGTCCACCGTGAGCCACGGGGCGGCGGCCTTGACCCGCTCGGTCGGGGTGCGGTTGTAGATGATCCGCGAGGCGGTGTTCACCCGGTCCGAGAGCAGGATGTTCGGGTCGGCGAACCGGATCGCATACAGCGCCCGGGTGACCATGTTGCCGATCGACACGCCGCCCTTGCCGTCGTACGTGTACATCTTCGACGTGCCGCTCTGGTCACCGCCACCGGGGGTGTCCAGCTCGACCGGGGCCGACCCGGCCGGCGCGCCGACGATCGAGTAGTCGGTGTGCAGCTGGCCGAAGTAGATCCGGGACTGGGCCTCGTCGAGCTTGCCGGACGGCGGGATGTCCCTCTCGATCCACTCCGGCTGGCCCTCGCTCTGCCGCCGGTTGCCGTACGCCGCGACCATGCCGTAGCCGTGCGTGTAGACGGTGTGGATGTTGTTCCAGCTCTTCGAGTCGAGTCCGTTGAGGTCGATCTCGCGGGCGGCGACCACGGCGTCGGTCTCCTGGCCGTCGATGGTGTAGCGGTCGACGTCGAGGGTCTTCGGGAACTGGTAGAAGCCACGCACCTGCTGGAACTGCTCGTACGCCGGGGCCACGACCTTCGGGTCGATCAGCCGGATGCCGGGCAGGGTCTCGGCGTCGGAACGCAGCTGACCGGCCGAGGTGGTGGTCACCGCGGTGTAGTCCTGGATCTGCACGTCGGACAGGCCGTAGGCCTGACGGGTGGCGGCGATGTGCGCCTCGATGTAGGGCTTCTCCTTGTCCGGCTCGTCCGGGTTGACCGAGAAAGCCTGGACGACCGCCGGGTAGATCAGCCCGAGGATCAGCCCGGACAGCACCAGCAGGATGACGGCGGCGACCGGAATGCGCCAGCGGCGCAGGGCCGCGTTGGCGAAGAACAGCAGCGCGCACAGCACGGTGATCACCGCGAGGATGAGCTGGGCGGCCGACCGTACGTGGGCGTCGGTGTAGCCGATGCCGGTGAGCAGCTGACCCGAGTTGACCTGCAGGGCGTACCGGTCGATGACCCGCAGCGCCGCGTACACCAGCAGGACCACGCCGATCAGGATCGACAGGTGGATCTGGGCGCCGGCCGAGGACCGGGCACCGCGTTCCAGCCGCAGCGCTCCGGACAGGTAGTGGATCACCAGCGCCACCAGCCCACTGAGGATCAGGCAGGTGATCAGGAAGTTGAGCGTCATCCGCCAGAACGGCACGTCGAAGACGTAGAAGCTCGCGTCGAGGCCGAACCCGGCCTCGAGCGTGCCGAACGGGGTCCGGTGCAGCCAGGCGAGCACCGTGTCGACGTTCCCGGAGACCCCGAAGCCGGCGAAGAGCCCCAGGACGCTGCCGAAGACGATCAGCACCGTCCGGAACCGGCCGCTGAAGAGCACGTGCCGGTAGGTCTCCAGCAGGCTGCTCTGGGCCGTCGGACGGGTCCGCGGCCGCAGCCGCAGTGCGACCAGGCCGTTGCCGACCACCAACCCCGCCATGATCACGAACCCGAGCACGAACAGCACGACCGCGGTGACCAACCGGGTGGAGAACACCGTGGAATACCCCAGGTCGGCGTACCACAGGAAGTCGGTCCAGAGGTTGGCGGTCACCGCCAGCAGCACCAGGAGCACCGCCATGGCGACCAGCGTGATCAGCAGGGGGTGCGGCTTGTGACGGGGTCCGGCCGGGGAGGCGGTGCTCACGTGACACTTCCTTGTTCGCGGAACGTGGGACTGGGCGGGGTGCGGCGGGCTCCAGGAGGTCCCGGGCACCCGCCGACCCCATCCTAGGCGGCCGGTGAGGTCGTCCGGCCGCCCGAGGGATCAGCGCAGCGTACGGCTCAACAGCTCGGACAGGCCAGGGGCCAGGTCCTGCCCGCCGAGAAGATCGTCGGGCTCGGAGGCGAGTCGGGCCAGGCTCTGCCGCTCCCCCGACCGCAGCACGCCGGCGACCACCCGGATGTCCTGACGGCGCGGGTGGTCGGCGACGTAGCGGGCCGCCTCGTCCGGGTCGTCCGGGATCGCCGCCTCGGCGTCGGCCGGCAGGAAGGCCCGCTCGATCGCCAGCGCGCAGCCCTCGACGGTGTCCGGCCAGGCAATCCCCTGCAGGGCTTCCACGACGTCCTCGCCGGCGTGCCAGGTGTCCTGCTCGATGGAACTGATCGCGTCCGGCGGGCGGTGCCCGGCGTCCAGGGCGTCGGCCAGGTGCGGCTCGGCGGCGACCAGGTCGGCCGTCCGGACCAGGGCGAACAGCCGGGCCGGCTGGTCCCAGCCGAGCGAGGAGACGTGCCGCTCGATCTCCATCAGGGCCGCGACCAGCGCGTCCGACTCGTCGTCGGTCGCGGCGGCGGGCACCGGTCCGGACCAGTCGGGATCGGCGGTATCGGGGGTGGTCATCGGGTCCTCCTCGGGGTCCGGAGCGGGGCGTACGGGGGTGTCAGGAGCAGTGCGGAAGGTCGGCGAGGGGGGTCTGCGGCCGGGACAGGACGTCGATCGCCTGCTGGAGGTCGTCGACCGGCACCAGTGGCAGGTCGGTGCGCAGGCCGACCGCCTCGTCGCAGTTGCCGCGCGGGATCAGGAACAGCGCCGCCCCGGCGGCCTTCGCACCGGCGACCTTGGACGGCAGCCCGCCGATCGAGCCGACGGTGCCGTCGGAGTCGATGGTGCCGGTCGCGGCGATCACCCGGCCGGCCGTGAGGTCGCCGGGCGTCAGCTCGTCGTGGATCGCGAGGGCGAACACCAGCCCGGCGCTGGGGCCGCCGATGGAGGGGTCGATGCCGAAGCCGACCGTGCCGGGGTGGTCGTAGCCGACGCCGACGGTGGCACCGATCCGGGGCTGGGAGGCGTTGTCGGGGGCGGCGACGGTGGGCACGGTGACGTCGTGGCGGACCCCGGAGCGGAGCACGGTGACCTGCACGGTGTCCCCGACCCGCCGGTCACGGATCCGGGTGGTGGCCGCGGTCGGGGTGGACACGGCCGTGCCGTCCACCGCCACGACGGTGTCGCCGGGCTCCAGCCGCCCGTCAGCGGGTGTACCGGTGGTCACGGAGATGACCTTGGTCACCTCGGTGACGCCGACCCCGGCGCTGCGCAGGCCGGCCACGATCGCCGACTGCTGGGCGGTGTCCATCATCCGGGTGCTCTGGGCCGTGCTCTCCTGCTGGGTGGTCCCCTCGGCGTACACCGCGGCGCGCGGCAGCACCTCGCGCCACGGCAGCCAGTAGGCGGCCAACGCAGCGGGCAGCGTCAGGCGGGAGTCGGCCCGGGTCACGCCGACGGTGGTCAACCGCAGCTGGCCGTCGGTCGGATAGGTGGCGAGCCCGGTGATCTGCACCGCCTTGCCCTGCCCGGAGGCCGCTGCCCCCAGCACGTCGACGGTCCGGCCGGGGCTCCAGGTGACGTACGGGACGGGCACCAGGGCGAGCAGCATCGCCAGCACGACGAAGGTGGCGGCCGCCACGGTGGTCGTCGTCGGGGTCGGGCCGAAGACCCGGCGCAACAGGCGGAACGGGCGACGCCACGACCGGGTCACAGACCGACCCAACCGGTCACGCCGTCGGCGAACGACTGGCGCTTCCAGATCGGCACCTCGGACTTGATCCGGTCGATCAGCACCCGGCACGCCTCCAGGGCAGGGGCCCGGTGCGCGGCACCGACGGCGACCGTCACGGCCACGTCCCCGACCGCGAGCCGCCCGACCCGGTGCTCGGCCCGGGCGACCAGTACGTCGTATGCCTCGGCGACCTCGCCGACCAGCGCGGCCAGGGTGTCCTCGGCGGTCGGGTGCGCGGAGTACTCGAGCCACCGCACGGCGGAGCCCGGACCGGCCGGGTCGTGGTCGCGGACCAGCCCCACGAACAGGCCGACGCCGCCGATGGCGGGGTCCGCGACCGCGGCGAGCAGGTCGTCGACCCGCAGCGATCCGTCCGTCACCCGTGCACTGGTCCGCAGCATGCCCTCGACTGTACCCAACGTGGGCGGGCCGGCCCGGACGCGCCTTGGGCCGATGCGGTTCAATGGACGCAGTCAGGATGCCCCACGAGCAGGAGTCACACCATGGCCGACGATCCTCGCCGCGACGACGACCCGGACGAGGGCAAGCAGGAGCAGAACGCCTTCGAGGAGTTGCTGCGCCAGTTGGGCCTGTCCGGAGCCACCGGCCCGGGGGGCACCCCGGACCTCGCGGCCCTCATGCAGCAGCTCCAGCAGGCGTTCGGGCAGATGTTCGCCGCCGGGTCCCCCGGTCCCACCGCCGGGTACTCGGGCTTCGTCAACCCGACCGCCGGCGGTGCCGGCGCCCCAGTGCAGCCCGGGCAGGTCGACTGGCGCCAGGTCAGCACGATCGCCCGGCGGGTCTGCGCCGAGCGCGGGTCCGACCCCACCCCGACCCGCGAGCAGCGCGAGAGCCTCACCGAGGCAGCCCGGATCGCGGACAACTGGCTGGACCGCTCCACCTCGTTCCCCGCCACCGAGCAGCCGCCGAAGGTGTGGAGCCGCACCGAGTGGATCGGCTCCACGCTCCCGGTCTGGGAGCGGATCATCGCCCCGGTCGCGACGAGCTTCGCCGATGCCCTGGCCGACGCCCTGCTGCACCCCGGTGACGCCGAGGAGCAGCCCGCCGAGCTGGCCCAGATGGCCGGGCTGCTGCAGCCGATGCTGCGCACCAGCGGCGCGATGATGTACGGCCAGAAGATCGGCGAGGCCCTCGGCCGGTTGGCCTCCGAGGTGCTCGGCCTCACCGACATCGGGCTGCCGCTCGGTGACGACGGCGCGGTGGTGCTGCTGCCGACGAACGTCGCGGCCTTCTCCGAGGGGCTGGACCAGTCCCCCACCGACATCCAGGTGTACCTGGCGCTGCGCGAGGCCGCCCGGCAGCGGGTGTTCGCGGCCGCGCCGTGGCTGCGGCCCCAACTGCTGTCGCTGTTCGAGCAGTACGCGGCCGGGATCCGGGTCGACATGTCCGCGATGGAGGACATGTACCGCGACCTCGACCCCTCCGCGATGAACCTGGAAGCGATGCAGGAGGCCTTCGAGAAGCTGCAGGGCAGCCTGTTCGAACCGGTCCGCACACCGGAGCAGCAGGCGGTCCTGGAGCGGCTGGAGACCCTGCTGGCGCTGATCGAGGGCTGGGTCGACGACACGGTCACCCAGGCCACCGGCCGGTGGATGCCGACGGCGCCGGCGATGGCCGAGACACTGCGCCGCCGGCGGGCCACCGGCGGGCCGGCCGAGGAGGCGCTGAACGCCCTTGTCGGCCTGGAGCTGCGCCCGCGGCGGATGCGGGACGCCGCCAACCTGTGGGCCGCCCTGCGCGAGGCCCGGGACGTGGCCGGTCGCGACGCCCTGTGGAGCCATCCGGACAACCTGCCCACCGCCGCCGGGCTGGACGACCCGCTCGGGTTCGTGGCGGGCGAGGTCGACCAGCACACGGTCCGGCCCGACCAGGAGCCCGTGGCGTACGACCTGGACGCCGAGCTGGAGCGGCTACTCGACCAGGCGGAGGAGGAGCGCGGTGACGACGGCGGCGAGGGGCCGGCTCCGCAGGCCTGAACGGTCGCCGGTCACCATGCCGGAGCACGGGACAGCAGGTGTCCACAGGGTGAACGGCGACGGACCGCACGGTTGACGACGACCGTCCACACGTTGACCACAAATCATCCACAGCGTTGTCCACAACCGTGGACAACTGTGCCCGTGCCGCCCTCCCCGGGTCGTCCTGACCGGGGATCGGCCCGGTGGCGCGCTTGACGTACGACGAGCCGCCCGCCTAGATTGGCCGCAGAAGGCCCTCCGTGGTCGGTCCGTTCGCAGGGGAAGGCGAGCACGATCGATAGCGTGAGGGCCTTCTGCCTGCCCTGACCGCCTGGCCTGACCCGCCTGCCCGACGCCCGCGGCCGGAGGCGGCGCCGCGGCCCGGTGTTGTCCGACCCGGGCGAAGTGTTGTCCGTCGTCCCACCGGTGTTGTCCGTTGCCTTGTCAGCACTGGATCGGCGGCACCGTCCAGGGGATCGTTGCCGGCATGGAGATGGACGCGGAGGGGTGCCGACCGGGCCGGGGCAGGCGGACCCGGCCCCGCCTGCTGGACGGCGTGCCGGTGCTGGAGCTGCGCGACGGGACGGTGCAGGTCGGGTGTGACGCCGACCGGGGCATCCGACTGGCGGGCGCCCCACCGGGCACCCGCGCCATGCTGTCGGAGCTGACCGGCGACCTCTCCCTGGACGAGCTCGCCACCCGGTGGGATGTCAGCCGGCAGGCTGTGGACAACCTGGTGACAACCCTGCGCAGGGCCGACCTGCTGGCCGTGGACGATCCAGCGCGGGGTCCGCTCTGCGGCACGCCGGTGGTACGGGTCGTGGCGGCGCCGTCACTGGCACCGGCACTGGTGTCCGGCCTGCTCGACGCGGGCGTCGGGACCGTGCACGTGATCGCGCCGTCCGGGTCCCTCGGCACCGGCCTTCCTCGGCCCCGGGACCGCGTCCGGGTGGCCGACACACTGGACCGCCACCCGCTGCCGCCGGGCACGCCGACCGTCGTGGCGCCGGGGTGTCTGGAGCCGGACCCGGCCCTGGTCGAGGCGTTGATGCGAGCCGACGATCCCCATGTCGTGGTGCGCCCGAGGCCGGCGGGGGTCGTGCTCGGGCCCTTCGTCGTGCCGGGACGTACGTCCTGCCTGGTCTGCGCCGACCTCACCCGGGCCGCCCGGGACGCCACCTGGATCGAGCAGCGGGCCGCGCTGACCGCCGCCCGGGCCCCGCATCCGGCCGTGCTGCGCGACTGGGCGGTCGCGACGCTGACGGCCCAGCTGGCGGCGTGGGCCGGTGGCCGCTCCCCCGACCTGGTCGACCGGACGGTCGAGTTGGGTACCCGCGACTGGCAGCAGCACTGGCGCGCCTGGCGGCCCCACCCGTCCTGTGGCTGCACCTGGGCCCCGCCGGGTGCTGGGACCGGCACGCCACGGGCTCAGGCGGGGTCGGCCGACGCGGGCAGGGCGCCCTCCTCGTCGACGAGGCCGGGATCGGCGACGATCCTCAGCACCGCCTCCCCGTAGCGCTCCACCTTGGCCGCCCCGATCCCGCCGACAGCGCGCAGGGCCCGTTCGTCGGCGGGCCGCACCTCGGCCAGCGCCAGCAGCGTCGCATCGGTGAACACCACGTACGCCGGGATACTGCGGGTCCGCGCCTCGTGGCGTCGCCACCGGCGCAGCGCGTCCGCCGTCGCCTCGTCGTACTCCACCGGACAGTCCTGGTGGTGGCCGAGCTTGCGTTCGGCGGCGTCGTGCAGCGGCAGACCGCACACCCGGCAGGTCGCGCTCAGGGCGGTGCGTCGCCGACCAGCGCCGGACCGGCGGCCCTCGGCACCCGGTGTCGTCGCGACACCCTCCGGCAGCACCCCGTCGAGGAAGCGGGACGGGCGGCGCCGGCCGTTGGCACCGGAGCGGGCCCGCGACCAGGACACCCGCAGGTGTTCCCGGGCCCGGGTGATGCCCACGTAGAGCAGTCGACGCTCCTCGTCGAGCTGGTCGCGGCCGGTGGCGAGGACGAACGGGACCGAGCCCTCCTGCACCCCGCTCAGGGCGACGGCGTCCCACTCGAGGCCCTTCGCGGCGTGGAACGTCGACAGGCTGACCCCGTGCGCGATCGGGGCGTGGTCGGCGGCGGCCCGGGCCTCGAGGACGGCCGCCACGTCCGCCAGCGTCGCCCCCGGCTGCTCGGCCAGGACGTCGCCGACCAGGTCGACCAGCGCGGCCAGCGACTCCCACTTCTCCCGCCGCGACCCGGCGCCGGTGGGGGCGGTCTCGCGCCAGCCGATCGGCTCCAGCAGGGCCTTGGCCTGGTCGAGCGGTCCGACGCCGTCGTCGGCCTGCCGGGTCCGGGCCTGGGCCCGCAGCAGGCCGATGCCCTGCTTGACCTCGGCCCGGTCGTAGAACCGCTCGGCGCCGCGGACCAGGTAGGGGATCCCCGCCGCGTCGAGGGCCTGCTCGAGTTGCGGCGACTGGGCGTTGATCCGGAACAACACGGCCATCTCGCGATAGTCCACCCCCCGGGACGCCAGCTCGGCGAGCCAGGCCGCGATCCCGGCCGCCTCCTCGGCCTCGTCGGTGGCCTCGGCCCAGACCGGTGTCGGCCCCGCCGGCCGCTGCGCGACGAGGGCCTGGCGCCCGCCGTGCCCGATCACCCGGTTGGCGACGTCGACGACCTGCGGTGTGGAACGGTAGTCGCGGACCAGCCGGACCACCGTCGCGCCGGGATGGCGTCGGGTGAAGCCGGTCAGGTAGTCGGCCCGCGCCCCGGCAAAGGAGTGGATGGTCTGCGCCGGGTCGCCCACCACGCAGATCTCGTCGGAGTCGCCGCGCCACAGGGTGAGCAGTGCCTCCTGCAGCGGCGAGACGTCCTGGTACTCGTCGACGACGAGGTGGCGGTAGGTCCGGCGGACCTCCTCGGCCACGTCCTGGCGCTCGGCCAGCATCGCCGCGCAGCACAGCAGGATGTCCTCGAAGTCGATCACGCCGTGGTCGGCCTTGAGCCGTTCGTAGCCGGCGAACACCCGGGCGATCGTCTCCGGCTCGAGGCCGGACATCTCCCGCCCGGTGCGGCGGGCCACGGCCGGGTAGCTGTCCGCGTCGGCGTTGGAGACCTTCGCCCAGCCGATCTCGCCGAGCAGGTCGCGGACGGTGCCCTGGTCGGTCTCCAGCCGCAGCCGGCGGGCCGCCTCGACCACCAGGCCGTAGCGGTTGTCGGCCAGCGGGGGCAGGGCACGTCCGTAGGCCTTCGGCCAGAAGTACTGGGCCTGGCGCAGCGCCGCGGAGTGGAACGTCCGGGCCTGGACGCCGCGGGCGCCGAGCTCCTGGAGCCGGCCACGCATCTCCCCCGCCGCCCGGGTGGTGAACGTCACCGCCAGGACCTGGGTGGGGACGTACGCCCCGACGGCGCACCCGTAGGCGATCCGGTGGGTGATGGCACGCGTCTTGCCGGTACCGGCGCCGGCGATCACCGCGACCGGACCGGACAAGCTGGTCGCCACGTCGCGTTGCTCGGGATCCAGGCGATCGAGCAGGGCTTCGGGCGAGGGCAGGTCCGGCGGGGTCGAGGGCATGCCCCACACTGTAGGTCCCGGCGCCGACAACGGGCGGCGGCCGCCGACCCGCACCGGTGTCACCGGCCTCCTCTAGGGTGGTGGCCATCATGACGAGCTCCCTGCCGGCCGGCCGGCCCACCGTCCACCTCGCGGCGGACGCCGAGGTGCTGGCCGACGCCCTGGCCGAGGGGCTGGCCGAGCACCCGGCCGACGTGTTCGACGAGTGCCTGGTGACCTGCGAGGGGCCCGGTACGCAGCGCTGGCTGGCGCAACGGCTGACCCGTACGCTCGGCGTCTGCGCCGGCATCGCGATGCCGTCCTTCGCCGGCTGGGCATGGGACCTGACTGCACGGGCCGCGGGGGTCGACCCGGATGACGATCCCTGGCGGCCGCAGCGGCTCGGCTGGCACGTGGCCGCCCTGCTCGCTGACACCGACCGTTGGCGCGGTACCACCCTGGGGGCCTGGCAGGACGCCCAGCGCTCGCCCGGGGGCACGGTGTGGCTGGCCAGGCACGTGGCCGACGTGCTGCTGGACTACGCCCGGCGCCGCCCGGCGCTGCTGGTGGACTGGGCGGCCGGCCACGACATCGGTGTGCCCGCGGATCTGTCCTGGCAGCCGCCGCTGTGGCGGGCCCTGCTCGCCCGCCCGGAGACCGGCACGGTGCCCGACCCGGCGGCCCGGATCCCGCTGGCCGAGGAGGCGCTGCGCCGCGGCCCGCAGCCCGGGGTGCCGACCCGGGTCGACCTGTGGGCCCCCGGCTCCCTGACCGCCCCGGAGGTGCGGCTGCTGTCGGCGCTCGCCGGCCGGCACCGGGTGCAGCTGTGGCTGCCGGGTACCTCTGCCGGGGAGGACATCCATCCGCTCGCCACCACCCTCGACCGGGAGTCCGAGGCCACCCTCACCGCCCTGCTCGAGGCCGGTGCCGAGGTGACCCCGCACGGGCACCCCACCTCGACCGTCGACACGCTGCTCGAGCGGCTCCGGCTCGACCTGGCACGTGGACGGGTCGGCGACCCGGCACCGCTGGCCCGTGCCGACACCAGCATCTCGCTGCACGCCTGCCATGGCCCGGACCGGCAGGCGGAGGTGCTGCGTGACGTGGTCTGCGGCCTGCTGGCCGACGACCCGACCCTGGAGCCCCGCGACGTCCTGGTCGCCTGCGCCGATCCCGGCCTGATGCCGCTGCTGGAGGCCGCCTTCGCCGCCACCGATCCGGATCGACCCGGGCATCCGGCCCGGGGGTTCCCGGTGCGGTTCGCCGATCCCGAGCGCCGCGAACACAACGAGGTGCTGAGCCGACTGGTGGACGCCCTGACGATGGGGCGGGGACGGGCCGGTGCGACGGAGTTCGAGGCCTTCCTGGGGGCGGACCCGGTGGCCCGGCACTTCGGCCTCGAGGAGGACGACCTCTCCCGGGCGCACGACCTGATCAGCGCGGCCGGCGTGCGCTGGGGGATGAACGCGGCCCACCGTGACCGGTTCGGCCTGTCCACGGTGGGGAACAACACCTGGCTGAGCGGGCTGAACCGGATGCTGGTGGGGATCGCGATGACCGAGGACGGGTCGTACGCGGTCCGCAGCGGCCTGCCCCTCGACGACGTCGGCAGCTCCGACATCGAGGTGGTCGGCGCGGTGGCGGAGTTGATGGCCCGGCTGATCCGGCTCGCCCGCGCCGCCGATGAGCCGCACACCGCCGCCGGGTGGTCGACGATCTGCCGGGAGGCGATCGACCAGCTGATGACCCCGGCCCCCGACCGGGCCTGGCAGCTGGATCATGCCTGGCGGATCCTGGCCGACCTCGAGGCGGCCGCGCCCGCCGACGCCCCGCCACTGGCCCTGGAGGACCTGCTCGAACTGCTCGAGGACGCCGTCCGCGGCCGGGTGCCGCGGTCCGCCTTCCGCGCCGGCGCGATCACCGTCAGCTCGCTCACCCCGGCGCGCCATGTCCCCTACCGGGTGGTGTGCGTCGCCGGCCTCGACGACGGGAACCTCCCCCGGCCGGAACGTGCCGACGGCGACAACCTCGTCGACCTGGCCCCGGAGCCGGACGCCGTCGGCCCACGCCACCACGACCGGCAGGTCTTCCTGGACCTGGTCCGGGCCGCCCGCCAGCACCTGGTGCTCACCTGGACCGGTGCCGACCCGCGCACCGGTGAGCAGCGTCCGCCGGCGGCCGTGGTCAGCGACCTGCTCGACGCGCTGCGCCCGATGGTGGCGCCGACCACCGACCCCGCGCTCGCCCTGGTCGCCCGCCACCCGCTCCAGCCGTACGCGCCGTCCGCGTTCGAGGACCCTGCTCGGGCGCCCTACCGAGCCTCGGCGCTGTCCGGCTTCGATCCGGCCGCCGCGGCGGGGGCCGATGCGGTCGCGGTCGGTCCCGGCGCCGTGGCGACGGACGAGGGGCCACTCGCCCACCGGCTGTCCGTCCCGTCCTGGGAGTGGGACGGCGGCGTCGTACCGCTCACCGACGTGGTCGACGTGCTGACCCATCCGGCCCGGGCCTTCCTGCGCCGGCGGGCCGGGTTCACCATGTGGAGCGAGGAGGACACCGCCGCCGACAGGATGCCGCTCGAGCTCGACGGGCTCGGCGAGTGGGCGGCCGGCACTCGGGTCCTGTCCGCCACACTGCGCGGCGACCGGCTCGAGGATGCGCTGCGGGCCGAGCAGCTGCGCGGCACCCTGCCCCCCGGGGCCACCGGCCGCGGGATCGTGGACAGGATCCGCAGCACCGTCGACCGGGCCCTGCGGGAGTCCGCCGGACCCCGGGCCGAGGCGCCGCTGACCCGGCACGTCCGGGTGCCGCTGGCCGACGGCACCACCCTCAGCGCGGACGTCACCACCCGGGGGGCCTCGGTGCTGACGGTGAGCTACGGCCGGCTCGGCCCCCGGCACCGGCTGGCCGCCTGGTTCGACCTGCTGGTGCTGGCCGCCGCCGGGACGCTCGACCATCCCAGGGCCCACCTGGTGGGTCGCAACGACCTCGTCGTGCTGTCCGCCCCCGATCCGGCGACGGCCCGGTTCCTGCTCGACCGCTGGGTGCGGGTCGCGACCGTGGGGCTGACCACCCCGCTGCCCCTGCCGGTCCGGACCGGGGCGGCCCTGCACGACTGCGTACGTCCCGGGACGTCCGGCGCCGACCTGTGGGGCCACCGGATGCTCCAGCAGGCCTGGGACCGGGACCGCGACGAGAACTGGGAACTGCTGTGGGGACGCGACCTGCGGGCACTGGTCCGCGCCCCCCGCCCGGCACGCCTCCCGGCGATCGGGGACGAGCAGGACTGGATCGCCGACCTGGCCCGGGGCCTGTGGTCCCCCCTCGAGGAGGCGGAGCAACGCCGATGAGCACACCGTCGCAGACCCCCTCAGGGGGCGGCCCCGACGACCGGGATGCGCTGGACCTGGCGGCCCCGCTGCCGTCCGGCACCACCCTGCTCGAGGCCAGTGCCGGCACCGGGAAGACCCACACCATCGCCTCGCTCGTCGTGCTGTCGGTCGCCCGCGGCACCCCGCTGCGCTCGATCCTGCTGATCACCTACACCCGCAAGGCGGCCCGTGAACTGCGCGCCCGGGTCCGCTCCCGGCTGGTCGAGGCCCAGCGGGTGCTCGCGGGCGAGGAGGCACCGACCGACGACGCGATCTGGGACGCGCTGCGGGCCGGGCCGCCGCGGACCACCCAGCGCCGGCTGGCCGAGGCGGTGGCCGACTTCGACGCCGCCACGATCGCCACGATCCACGAGTTCGCCGGGACGATGCTGGACCGGCTGGGGCTGTTGTCCGGACACCGCAGCGGGTCGGTGCTGCTGCCCGACCACCACGAGATCACCGCAGAGGTCGCCGACGACCTCTACCTTTCCCTCTTCGGCGGCCTGGCGAACCCCCCGTTCCCGCCCGCGGTGGCCCGGACTCTCGCCGCGGCCGCGGTCGGGACACCGGCCTCCCCGCTGGTCCCCGACCCGGCGGACGACCAGGCCACCGCCGCCCGGGTCGATTTCGCCGGCCGGGCGCGCCAGGAGGTGGACCGCCGGCTCCGGGCCCGGGCGCTGTACACGTACGACGACCTGATCGGCCGGCTCGTCGCCGCCCTGCGGCACCCGGCCACCGCGGCGGCCACCGCCGACCGACTGCGCGAGGCCTACCGGGTGGTGATGGTCGACGAGTTCCAGGACACCGACCCCCAGCAGTGGCAGATCCTGGGCACCGCGTTCCACGGCCACAGTGACCTGTTCCTGATCGGCGACCCGAAGCAGGCCATCTACGGCTTCCGCGGCGGCGACGTCCAGACCTACCTCGCCGCCGCCCGGGAGGCCGACCGGCACCTCACCCTGACCACCAACTGGCGCTCGGACGAGACCGTCGTCCGAGCCGTGGACGCCGTCCTCGGCCGCACCGCTCTCGGCGACCCTGACATCACCGTGGCCCCGGTCCACGCCCACCATGCCGGCAGCCGGCTGCACGACCCGGTGGGGACCCCCTGCCCGGGTCTGGAGCTGCGCCGGGTCGTCCGCCCGTACACCAGCATCACCGCCCAGCGCGAACGGATCCGCCGCGACCTCGTCGCGGAGGTGGCACGGTTGCTGACGGACGGCACCACCCTGCAGGCGGCCGCCGGGACCCGCCCGGTACGCCCGGCCGACATCGCCGTGCTGGTCCGGACCAACATCGCCGCGACCCTGACCGCACGGGCGCTCACCGCCCACGGCATCCCGGCCGTCCTCAACGGCGCCGACAGCGTGCTGCGGTCCCCCGCCGCCACCGCCTGGCGCGACCTGCTGAGCACCCTGCTGGACCCGCAGCCGGCCGCGGTGCACCGGCTGGCGCTCGGGCCGTTCGTCGGCTGGGGTCTGGAGGACCTGGTCCGGGCCGGCGACGACGAGCGGGCGGCGCTGTTCATCCGGGCCCGGTCCTGGGGGCGCCGCTGGCGGGAGGACGGTGTGGCGGCCGTGCTCGACGCAGCCCTCGACGAGGCCGACCTGGCCGCCGGCTCGATCCGCCGCACCGGCTCGGCCCGGGAGATCACCGATCTGCGCCACGTCGGCCAGCTGCTGCATGAGGCCGAGTCCGCGGAACGGCTGGCGCCGCGCCGACTGCTGGCCTGGCTGGATGACGCGATGGCCGCCGCCGGACGCACCGGGGACGACGAGCAGTCACTGCGCCTGGAGACCGAGGCGGAGGCGGTCCAGGTACTCACCGTGCACTCCGCCAAGGGGTTGGAGTTCCCCATCGTCCTGTTGCCCGACATGACAGACGTACGACCTGTGGCCAGGGACGAGGCGGTGCCGGAGGCGTTCACCGTCCACGACCCGGCCGGCGAACGGCTGGTGGACGTCGGCGGGCGCCGCGACCCGAGCTCGCGGGCCCGGCACCGGCGGGCCCTGGAGGAGGCCGCGGGCGAGCAGTTGCGGGTGCTCTACGTCGCCATGACGCGGGCCGCCTCGCAGGTCATCGCCTGGTGGGCCCCGCACGACCGCAACGCCCCCGGCGCACCCCTGCACCGGGCGCTGTGCGGGGAGCGCGCCGCCGACGGGACCCTGCCGCGGGTCGTCCCCGCGGCCGCCGACCAGACCCCACCGGCCCTGCCCGGGGTGCGGGTGTCGTACGTGGACGAGGAGCCGGGTCAGCCGGAGCCGGTACCGGTGCCCGGCCCGGGCCCGGCCCCGTACCTGCGGCGGTTCGAGCGCCCCGTGGACACCACCTGGCGCCGCACCTCCTACACCGGGCTGACCGCCGCCCAGCACGAGAACCCGCACGACGCCCCGGTGGAGGGTGCCCGCCCCGACGACGAGCCGGCGGTCGGCCAGTCTCCCCCCGACGACCACGCACCGGCCGGGACCGGACGGTCCTCGCCCTGGGACCCGCTGCCGAGCGGGGCCCGGTTCGGCACCCTGGTGCATGCCGTGCTGGAGGCCTGGGACCCGTCCGGACCGTCGTTCGACGGGCTGGTCGACCGGGTCGCGGCCGGCTCCCCGGTGCAGGGGCTCGACCACGGCACCCTCGCCGCGGCGCTCGACGCGGCGACCCGGACACCGCTGGGCGCCGATCTGGGCGCCCGTTCGTTGGCCGATGTCCCCGTGCAGGACCGGCTCAGCGAGCTGGACTTCGAGCTGCCGCTCGGGGGCGGCGACGACCCCGGCACGGCGGCGGCACTGCTCGGCGACGTCGCCGACGCTCTGGAACGCCACCTGCGTCCTGACGACCCGCTGGCACCGTACGCGGCGCGGTTGCGGGTGCCCGGGCTGGGCGACCAGGTGCTGCGCGGCTTCCTCACCGGCAGCATCGACGCGGTGCTGCGGGTCGGTGGGACCGACCCCCGGTTCGTGGTGGTGGACTACAAGACCAACTGGTTGGGCGGCCCGTCGTCGGAGGGCCCGCTGCTGCTGGCGGCGTACGCCCCGGGGGCCCTGGCCGAGGCGATGATGGCGGCCCACTACCCGCTGCAGGCGCTGCTGTACTCGGTCGCGCTGCACCGGTTCCTCGCCTGGCGACTGCCCGGCTACCGGCCCGAGGAGCACCTGGGCGGGATCCGCTACCTGTTCCTGCGCGGCATGGCCGGGCCGGACACGCCGGTGGCCGACGGGGTGCCCTACGGCGTGTTCGCGTGGCGACCACCGGCCGCCCTGGTCGTCGAGATCGCCGACCTGATCACCGACGGGAGGTCCGCGTCATGACTGCTGTGATCGGCTCGGGACGAGGGAGCGTCATCGGGTCCGGTCTGGTGGCCGCCTTCGACGCTGCAGGCGTGTTCGGCCACGCCGACGTCCAGACGGCCCAGCAGCTGGCCTTCCTCGGCGGGGCGACCGATCCCCGGATCCCTCTGGCGATCGCCCTGGCCGTACGGGCGGTCCGGGCCGGGTCGGTGTGCATCGACCTGGCGACCGTGCGGGAGGCGATCTTCGAGAGCGACGAGAACTCCGTCGACGTGTCGGCACTGGACTGGCCCGACCTGGACGGCTGGCTGGCGTGCCTGCAGACCAGCGCCCTGGTCAGTGTCGGCACCGACGGGCCGCCCGGCCGGCCACTGCGGCTGGTCGGCACGTTGCTCTACCTCGACCGCTACTGGCGCGACGAGCAACTGGTCCGTGCTGACGTCGACGTCCGGCGCAGCACCCCCATGGTCGGCCCCGACCGGGAGCGGATCGCGGCGGTCCTGCAGGCGGTGTTCCCACGGGTCGAGGGTCCGGCGGCGCTGGCGCCGGGCGAACCGGACCACCAGCTGGCCGCGGCGGCGACGACGGTGGCCACCCGGTTGTGCGTCCTGCAGGGCGGGCCGGGCACCGGCAAGACCGCGACCATCGCCCGGATCCTGGTCGTCCTGGCGACCCTGGAGCCCGACCTGCACATCGGTCTGGCCGCCCCCACCGGCAAGGCGGCCGCCCGGATGGGCGAGGCGGTCAAGGACGCCCTGGCCGCGATGGGAGCGGTCGACCCGCAGGTGGCCCGACAGCTCGGCCGGCTGCACGCCACCACGGTGCACGGACTGCTGGGCTGGCGGCGCGACAGCACGACGCGGTTCGCGCACGATCGGCTCCGGCCGCTGCCGTACGACCTGATCGTGGTCGACGAGATGTCGATGGTGTCGCTGTCGCTGATGGCCCGGCTGCTCGAGGCTACCCGGCCCGACGCCCGCCTACTGCTCGTCGGCGACCCCGACCAGCTCGCCTCGGTGGAGGCCGGGGCGGTGTTCTCCGACATCGGCGCCCTGGTCCGGGCCGAGGACCCGGCCGGCCGGGCCACGACGACGACCCGGGCCTTGCTCCGTGATCTGGTCGCCCCGGTCGACCGTCCGGCGGTCGAGCGGCCCGGCCTGGTCCGGCTCGGCCACACCTGGCGGTTCCAGGGCCGGATCGCGGAACTGGCCCAGGCCATCCGGGACGGGCGGGCGGACCTGGTCGACGCCCTCGTCGACGGCCTGGAGGCCGGCGACAACGTCACTTTCACCCCGGTGTCCCGCGGCCCCGCCGACCCGGCCTTCGCGAGCCTGCGCGACCGGATGGTCGGCTGGGGTGAACAGCTGGAACGGCTGGCCGGGGACGGCGACGCGGCGGGAGCGCTGGCGGTCCTGGACCGGCACCGGCTGCTCTGCGCGCACCGGCGAGGGCCGGCCGGCGTGGCGACCTGGAACCGGATCGCCCGCGACTGGCTGGGGCGCACCGGGGACGATGCCCTCGCGATCGGCGAACCGCTGCTGGTGACCCGGCGGGACAAGGCACTGCAGGTGTTCAACGGGGATGTCGGGGCGGTGGTCCGGACCGCCACCGGACGGCGGCTGGCGCTGGCGGACGTGCACGAGCGCAGCGTACGGTTCCTCGCCCCGGTGCAGCTGACCGGGCTGGTCCCGATGTACGCGAGCACCATTCACAAGGCGCAGGGCAGCCAGTTCCACGAGGTGTCGGTCATCCTGCCCGATCAGGGCTCCGCGCTGCTCACCCGTGAGCTGCTGTACACGGCGATCACCCGAGCCTCGGGGGCGGTGCACCTCTACGGCAACCGGGCGGCATTGCGGGAGGCGGTGTCGCGGCGCGCCAACCGGGCCTCGGGACTGGCCGGGCAGCGGGCCTGAGGATCGGTCAGCCCCGGTCGGGCCCGTGCGGGGCCACGTCCTCGCCGAGCCAGTCCTCGACCAGCCGGCGGGCGATGGACGAGCCGGGCGGCAGCACCAGGCTGCCGTCGCCGGCCCCGGCCCGGACCGCGTCCCGGCTGAACCACCGGCCCCAGGCCAGTTCCTCGGTGTCGACGGTGATCCTGGTCGAGGTGGCCCTGGCCCGGAAACCGAGCATCAGCGACCGGGGGTAGGGCCAGGGCTGGCTCGCCACGTAACGCACCTCGCCCAGGGTGACCCCTGATTCCTCGAGGATCTCACGGTGGATGGCCTGTTCCAGGGACTCGCCCGTCTCCACGAAACCGGCCAGCACCGACACCCGGCCTGCGGGCCAGACGGGCTGGTGGGCGAGCAGGATCTCGTCGTCCTCGTTCGTCACCGCGACGATGACGGCCGGGTCGGTCCGCGGCCACGTGTCACGTCCGCACTCGGGGCAGTGCCGCATCAGGCCGGCCCGTCGCGGCTCGGTGAGGACTCCGCAGGCGCTGCACCGCGGCTCGATCCGGTGCCAGTTGGCCAGCGAGGTGGCGCTGAAGGCGACGTCGGCCCGCGGCTCGGTGAGTCGGTGCCCGATCTCCCGGACCGTCGCCGTCTCCCCCTCGACCTCGTCCACGACACGGCAGAAGACCGGGTGGCCATCCACCACCCCGAGCAGGTGGGTGGTGGCAGGGTCACGGTCCCCGAAGGTCAGGGACCAGCGCAGGGCCGGGCCCGGTCCGACCGGCAGTCGACCGCCCGGACCGACCGGCAGCAGCAGGGCCTCGGGGGACTCCCATTGCCGGCGCACCCAGGCGTCGTCGTCGCGGTGCTCCTCGCAGCGGTCCAGGGAACTCGCGGCCGACCAGTCCATCACGCCGCCAGCCTAGTCTCGACCCAGCACGGTGGTGAGCCGGGACACGTCAGCCACCAGGTCGTCGACGCCGGGCAGGTCCTCGACGAGCTCGAGGCGGTCCCGGCGCACGTAGTAGAAGCCGGCAGCCACCCGCTCCACCTCGAGGTCGTACGTCCGGGCCACCGCGAGCCGGTAGAGCGCCAACTGCAGTGGGTCGGCGGTGCCGCCACGGTGAGTCTTCCAGTCGACGACGAGCAGGTCGGTACCGCTGCCCGGCGGCTGCCGGTAGACGGCATCGATACGCCCCCGGACCAGCCGGCCGCCGAGGCTGAGCGCGAACGGCAGCTCGAGGGCGTACGGCTGCCGCTCGGCGAACCGTCCCGTCTCGAACCTGCGGCAGAGCAGGTCGAACTCGGCCAGCATCTCCTCGTCGGCCGCGGAATGCTGCAGCCGGCCGACGGCGATCCCCTGTTCCCCGTCGAACTCCATGTCCAGGGTGCCCTGGTGGCGGAAGCGCTCCTCCACCCAGGCGTGGAACCGGGTGCCCAGCGTCGCCCGGCGCGAAGGCTGCACCGGCATCGGCCGACGGACCTGGTCGCGCAGGGCTTCCGGGTCACCGACACCGCGGACGATCTCGGTGACCGACAGTCGGCCCGGAAGGTCGACGTCGACGGGCGCACGGCGGGCCTGCAGCCGGGCGACCAACCGGTCGCCGTCCCGGCGCCAGCGTGCGGCCCGGGCGGCGACGTCGGCGTCGGTCGGCGCCTGTGGGGCCCCACCGGCGGCCAGCGTCGCCCGCCAGCTCTCCACGGCTGCCGCGAGCTCGCGGGTGGGCGCCCGGTCCACCGCGGTGTCCGGCGCGGGAGCCGTGGTCCGGTCCGCCTCCAGGTACGGGTTGGTGCCCTCCCCGGTGTCCTCGGGCTGGTTCCCGAGGACGGTACGGGCGGCCCGCAGGAAGGGCGACTCGGCCCGCTCGCCGACGGTGTCGGGGTGCCACCGGTGGCCGGACACGTGCAGCCGGTGGCGGGCGCGCGAGACGGCGACGTAGCCGAGCCGCCGCTCCGCGTCGCGGGCGAGCTCCTTGAGCACGCCCCGCATCTCCAGCATCCCCGCCCGGGTCGCCTCGACCAGCGCCGGCAGCCCCTCGGCGTCGCCGCGCAGCTCGAACGGGAGTACGTGCGCTGCCCGGGTCCAGTCCGCCGGCTTCGGGGCGCTGGGGAAGACACCGTCGACGACCGCCGGGAGCAGCACGACGTCCCACTCCAGGCCCTTGGAGGCGTGCACGGTCAGCAGCGTGACGGCATCGCGGGTGGGTGCCGGGGCCTGCTCCATGCCGCGACCGACCCGGGCCTCGGCCTCGAACCAGGCCAGCAGCCCCGCCAGGCCTGCCGAGGCGCGCCGGGAGCCGTACTCCTCGACCGCCTCGACCAGAGCATCGAGCTGGCGGGCGCCGTCGGGTCCCCGCTCCGCCAGCAGCTCCGGGAGCATACCGCTGACCCGGACCACGCGGGCGACCAGCTCCCCCACGGGTTCCCCGGCGTGCGCGCGGAGGCGGGCCAGCTCGGCGGAGAGGACGGTGAGGCGTTCCCGGGCCTCGGCGGATAGCCCGTCCTGCCCGGGGTCGTCCACGGCGTCCAGCAGGCAGGGCTGCTGCCCCTCACCGGCCAGGCATCGGGCCCGGTCCCTCAGGGCGGCGAGGTCGCGGTGGCCGAGGCGCCAGCGGGGCCCGGAGAGGAGGGCCATCACGGCCAGGTTGTCGGTCACGTCGTGCAGCAGCCGCAGTACGGCGATCACCTGGGTGCACTCCGGCAGGGCCAGCAGGCCGCCCAGCCCGACCAGGACAGACGGGACTCCGGCCTCCTCGAGGGTGCGGTGCAGCACGGCGAGATCGGCCCGTCGGCGCCCGAGGATCGCCATGTCGTGCCAGGCGGTCCCCCCGGTGTGTTCCGCGAGCAACGTGGCGACCACGCCGTCGGCCTCGTCGTCCCAGGTCTCCGCCCGCCGTACGGTGACGGTGCCGGGGCGGCTCTCCTCCGGGCCGACCAGGGCGGCCGGGCAGGCCGACCCGCCGGTGGCCCGCAGCGGCGCGGAGACCTCGTTGGCGACCGCCAGGATCCGGGTGCCCGAGCGGCGGTTCGTCCGCAGCGTGAAGTGTCGGGCCGGGCCGCCGTCGGCCGCCGGGAACGCGGCCGGGAACGCGGCGATCGTCCCGACCGCTGCCCCGCGCCACTCGTAGATCGCCTGCAGGGGGTCGCCGACCGCCGTGACCGGAAAACCCCGCCCGGAGGCAGGATCCGGCCCGGAGAACAGGCCGGCGAGCATCGTGGTCTGGGCGGCCGACGTGTCCTGGTACTCGTCCAGCAGGACGACCCGGTACTCCTCGCGCAGCTGGTGACCGACAGCGGGGACCCGGGTGGCGAGCCGGGCGGCCAGCGCGGTCCGGTCGGCGAACTCGACCACCCCTTCGCGGGCCTTCGCCTCCCACAGGTCCCGGACGAAACCGGCCAGTTCGACCCGCGCCCGGAGCACGCCCCGGGCGTCCATGACGTCCTTGTAGGGCTTGCCACGGTAGAGCGGCGCCTCGTCGAGCTCGGCTCCGAAGGCCCGGCACTGGTCGAGCAGGTCCGCCACGGACACGCCGTTCGCGAGCATCTCGCCGCTCAGTGCCACCACCCGCTCGACGACGGTGGCGACCGAGACGTCCGCGAGCGCCGACGCCGGGGTGCGTCCCGCCGCGACGACCCGGTCCGCCAGCGCGAACAGCTCGGCGTCGTCCACCAGACGCAGATCGCCCTCCACGCCCAGTCGCGGGCCGTGTTCGGCGCAGAGCATGCCGGCGAAGGAGTCGTACGTCGCGACGGTGGGGCCACCGCTCTCCCCGTCGGCCTCGAACAGCCCGGCCAGCTCCAGCGAGGCCGCGATCCGGGCCCCCAGCTCCCGCGCGGCCTTCCGGGTGAAGGTGAGCCCGAGGACCTCGTCGGGCCGCACCGTCCCGGAGGCCACCAGCCACACCACCCGGGCCGCCATCACGGTGGTCTTGCCGGTGCCGGCGCCGGCGATGATCACCCCGGGCTCGAGCGGGGCCGTGATCGCGGCGAGCTGCTCGGCGGAGAACGGGATGCCCACCAGCTCGCAGAGGGCGGCTCCGTCGAGCGGCGTCATGCCCTTCCTCCCTTCTGCGGGCAGTCACCGTCGAACGGGCAGCCGCGGCAGTGACTCCCCCGGCGCGCGTCGAAGTCCTCGTCGCGGACGATGCGGACGGCCTCGGCGACCGCCGCGGTGGCCCAGTCGCGAGCGGCCCCGATGTCCAGCCCGTCGGGGACGGGGACGTCGTCGAGGGACGGCTGGCCGAGAGTGGCGGCCCGCGGGGTGCCCTCGCCGGCGTCGAGGTAGACGGCCAGGGCGGCGCCGGGACGGTGCCGGGCCTCGCCGATCACCTCGTCGAACGCGCCGGCCCGCACCGCCAGCTGGTACACGCCCAGCTGGCCGAGGGTCTCGACCTCGCGGGCGGTGGCCCGGCGCCCGGTCTTGTAGTCGACGACGACGAGTCGGCCGTCGAGAGACTCCAGCCGGTCGACGATCCCGTGGAGTTCGACCCGGTCGGTCCGGCCGTCGGGGAGGCCGACGGCCAGTTCGCAGTGGAACGGCACCTCGACGCCGACCAGCGCGCCGGCCGGCCGTTCGGCGTCCCAGGCGCGCCAGGCCTCCAGCATGCTCCAGACCCGCTCGCGACGGGTCTCCTGCCGCCAGGCCGGCCCGGCGCTGACGGCGCCCCACGCCTCCTCGAACGCGTCCCGCAGCTGCTCCGGGGCGATCTCGCCCTGGCTGGCCCGGCGGGCGAGGTCATGGACCAGGGTGCCGACTGCGGCGGCCTCGGTGGCCGGTCCGGCCGCCCCGGCCCGTCGCTCCAGGAACCACCGCCGGGGGCAGCGCCGCAGCGCGTCCACCCCGCTCGGCGAGAGCACCACCGGCGCGTCCGGGGGAACCAGGGGCTCGGCGCGACGGGTCCGTTCCCGGGCGCCCCACCAGGTGCGGGGGGCGGCCGCAGGCAGGTGGTCGGCCAGCCGGGCCAGCGCGACGGCGGCCTCCTCGCGGACCAGAGGCCCCAGCGAGGCATCGGCACCGACCCGGCGCAGCTCACCGACCAGGGCGGCGGCGGTGGGGACCGGGCCGTCGTCGGGATCCGCCGGCGTCGGCTCCAGGCCGAGCTCGGCGACGAAGCGAGACGGTCGCCCGCCCTCGCCACCGTCCTCGGCCACCGCGGTGACCAGAAGGGCGTCCCGGGCCCGGGAGCAGGCCAGGTGGAACAGCCGCCGCTCCTCGGCCAAGACCTCACCGGGGGTCACCGGCGGGACCGCGCCGTCGGCACCGAGCCGGTCCGCCCCGACCAGGGACCGGCTGGGGCGGGCGGCCGGCCAGGTACCCTCCTGAACCCCGGCGACGACGACCAGGTCCCACTCGCGTCCACCGCAACGGTGCGGGGTGAGGACCTCGACGGCGTCCGGCACGAGACGGCGGGTCATCCGGGTGTCCACCGCGATCTCCTGGTGGCGCACCTCCTCCAGCAGTTCCTGGGCGGCCGCCCGGCCCCGGCGGGCCCCACTCCGGGCGGCGAAGTCGAACAACGCCAGCACCGCGTCCAGGTCGCGATCCGCCCGGGTGGCGTCGGCGCCAGCGCCGAGCGCGGTCTCCCGGAGCCGCTGCGGCCAATCGGTGGCCGACCAGGCGGCCCAGAGCACCTCCTCGGCGCTGCCGGCCGCGGCGAGCTCGTCCCTGGTCGCCGCGATCGCCGCCGTCACCCGCTCCAGTCGGCGGCGTACCCTGGCCAGCCCGGCTTCCGTCCCCTGTCCCCCCGACAGGGCGAGCAGGCGGCGGTGCCGTCGCAGGTCCATCGGGTCGACGGCCCCGAGGGGGCCGAGGGCGAGCCGCTCGACCGCCGCCGGGTCCGTCTCTCCGGCGCCCAGGGCGGTCTGGACCACGTCGAGCAGCACCCGGACAGCGGGTTCGTCGACCAGCGGGGTGTCATCGGCGACCGCCACCGGGATCCCGGCCCGGACCAGGCGTCGCCGCAGCAGGGACTCCTCGGCGCCGCGGGAGCGCACCACGACGGCCATCCGGTGCCAGGGGACCTGTCCGTCCTCGTGCCCGGCGAACAGGGCGCGGGCGACGGCCGAGGCCTCCTCCCGGGCGTCAGGGCACACCACCAGGCGCGCATCCCCCGGCGCCTTCCGCCCGGGGACGGGCCGCCGCCAGTCCGGCAGCGAGGCCGGCCTGGGCCGGGCCCCCATCGGGCGGTGCACCACCGCGGCCAGCCCTGCACCGCGCCGGTGGTCGGTGCGCAGCACGTGCACCGGGGCGGGCCGACCCAACAGGTCCGCGTGCTGCGCCGGGAACCGCACCACAGCCTCCCCGTCGGCGCCGCGGAAGGAGAACACCGCCCGGTCCGGGTCGGCCGTCACCACGAGCCCGGCGCCGGACGAAGGCGGGACCAGGTCGCGCAGCAGCGCAGCGTGGGCCGGCACCGCGTCCTGCAGGTCGTCGACCAGGACGTGGTCCCAGCGGGACCGCAGTGCCCCGCCGGTCACCGGGTCGGCCAGCAGGATCCGGACCCGATGCACCAGCTCGTCGTAGTCGAGCACCCGCTCGGCGTCCAGCACATCGAGGTACTCCTCGACCAGATGGGCCGCGCGCACCCAGACCGGCCGGTCCTCGACCTGGCCGAGGCGGGCGACGTCGGCGGGGTCGAGGCCGAGCTGGCGGGCGCGCGCGACCAGGTCGCGCAGCTCCCGGGTGAAGACCCGGGTGCCGATGGCCTCGCGGACGTCCGCTGGCCAGGGCTCGGCCGATCCCTCCAGCACCTCGCGCAGGCGCAGCTCTTGCTCGGGGGCGGTCAGCACCCGCCAGGGGTCCTCACGCGTCGTCTCGGTCCACAGGGCGTGGCACAGCCCGTGGATGCTCAGCACGGGCACGCTCGCGCCGGTCTCGCCGAGCCGCTCGGCCACCCGCTCCGCCAGGGTCCGGGCAGCGCCGCGGGAGAAGGTGAGCAGCAGGACCCGCTCGGGCGCGACGCCGTGGTCACGTACGTGGGCGACGGCAGCCTCGACCAGGGCGGTGGTCTTGCCGGTGCCGGAGGCCCCCAGGACGAGCAGGGGGCCGTGCGCGTGGTCGACGACCACCCGTTGGGCGGCGTCGAGGACCGGCCCGGCGTCGAGCCGGTGGACCCCGTCCGGAGAGAGGCCCGCGGGGGTCCCCGCGGTGCCTGCGGTCACGTCCGCCAGTGTCGTTGCGTCCACGTCCGACATCCCACCAGAGGCCACTGACAATCCCCGGGAGGCCCGCCCGGGGCGCGTCGGGGAACGCCGGTCTCCGCCGTCAGCGAACGTCTTTCGTCCTCGATCCCCTGCTGTGGCACGGTGGAGGGCAGCCACATCCGAACAGAGAGGCACAGCGGTGGAGATCAAGATCGGCGTCAAGAACCTTGCCCGGGAGGTCGTCGTCGACCTCGACCAGACGGCCGAGGAGTTCCGGCAGACCTTCGAGAAGGCGTTGGCCGACGGGTCGGTGCTGTCCCTTACCGACGCCCACGGACGCCAGGTACTCATCCCGGCCGAAGCGGTCGCGTACGTCGAGATCGGCCAGCCGAACGCGCGTCCGGTCGGCTTCGGCAGCCTCTGAGGACCGCGCTTTCGGGGCACGCCCGGGTGCTGGGCTAGAATGGCCGCGTGACGGCCCCTCCACAGGGGCGCCCACCGTACCTCCCGGGCGTGCCGAGCCGAAGAGCGCGTCCAAGCAGGGCGCCGCACCGTCGTGCGCAGCGCCCGCGACTGCAAAGGCCAGAGCCCTGTCAGACAACACCACAACATTCACGGATCTCGGGATCGACACCGCTTTCGGGGACGCCCTCGCCGAACACGGCATCGTCCATCCCTTCCCGATCCAGGAGATGGCCATCCCGATCGCACTGCAGGGCAGTGACCTGATCGGGCAGGCCCGCACCGGCACCGGCAAGACGCTCGCGTTCGGGCTGCCGCTGCTGCAGCGCATCGACCTGCCGGCCGACGCCGAGGACGGCCACGGGACCAGCCCGCAAGCCTTGGTCATCGCCCCCACCCGGGAGCTGGCGAACCAGGTCGGCAAGGACCTGGTCACCGCCTCGGCCAGGACCACGGCGCGGATCCTCACGCTCTACGGCGGCACCCCGTACGAGCCCCAGCTGGACGCCCTCGCCGAGGGCATCGACGTCGTGGTCGGTACGCCCGGCCGGCTCCTCGACCTGGCGAACCGCCGGGCCCTCGACCTGTCACGAGTACGGATCGCGGTCCTGGACGAGGCCGACGAGATGCTCGATCTCGGCTTCCTGCCCGACGTCGAACGACTGATGTCGAAGACGGCGAAGAACCGCCAGACCCTGATGTTCTCCGCCACGATGCC
The DNA here is from genome assembly GCA_964402325.1 of uncultured Propionibacteriaceae bacterium. Classification (GTDB taxonomy): domain Bacteria; phylum Actinomycetota; class Actinomycetes; order Propionibacteriales; family Propionibacteriaceae; genus Raineyella. Next base: position 29,136 of record CAYOBI010000018.1, read on the forward strand.
CGCCCCGATCGTCGCGCTGGCCCGTACCCACCTGCAGTCGCCGGTGAACATCCGGGCCGAGCATCAGGAGGACGTGCAGACCGTCCCCGCCACCCGCCAGTTCATCTTCCAGGCGCACCCGCTGGACAAGCCCGAGCTGGTGGCCCGGATCCTGCAGGCGAAGGATCGCGACCGAGTGATGATCTTCTGCCGGACCAAACGCGGGGCCCAGCGGGTCGCCGACGACCTGTGCGAGCGGGGCTTCTCCGCCGCGGCGATCCACGGCGACCGCACCCAGGCGGCCCGGGAACAGGCCCTGCGCCGGTTCCGGGAGGGGCGCATCGACGTCCTGGTGGCCACCGACGTGGCGGCCCGCGGGATCGACGTCACCGGCGTCACCCACGTGATCAACTACGAGTGTCCCGAGGACTCCAGCACGTACGTGCACCGGATCGGGCGCACCGGCCGGGCCGGCGCCGAGGGCGTCGCGGTCACCCTGGTCGACTGGGCCGACGTGACCCGGTGGAAGGTGATCAACAAGACGCTCGGCCTCGACCTGCCCGATCCGCAGGAGACGTACTCCACCTCGGAGCACCTGTTCACCGAGCTCGAGATCGACCCCGGGACCACCGGCCAGGTCGGGCCGCCGCGCCCCACCAGCGGCACCGCCGGCCACAAGGGCGGCAAGACCCCGGCCAAGGGCGGCTCCGGCACCGGCGCGCACCGGTCCTCGGGTCACCGGTCGCCGAGCCGGACGCCCGCCACCCGGCACCCCCGCGGCGAGGCACGCCCCGAGGACGACGCGCGCGGCCCCGAGACCTCCCCCGAGGCCGTCGACACCACGGCCGAGGAGGCCACACCCCGGCGTCGGCGTCGCCGCCGTCGGATCGTGCGCGATGGTATCGTGCGCGATGGTGAGGGGGTCGGGACGGCACCCGCCCCGACCGAGTGAGGACCGGATGACCGAGAGCCCCCGGCTGCCGATCGAGACGGCCGTCGTCGACCTCGACGACGGCACCTCGCTGGCGCTGCACACCTGCAGTCCCGATGACGAACGCGGCGTCGTCGTCCTCCTGCACGGGATCTTCGGGTCGAAGGAAGACTTCGACACCGTCCTGCCGGTGCTGGCCGCCGAGGGCTTCACCTGCTGCGCTCCCGACCTGCGGGGCTGTTACGAGTCCACCTCGCCGGGCCCGTTCTCACTGGAGGTGTTCGCCGAGGACGTCATCGCCCTGGTGGCCGAGATCGGGTCGGACATCCCGGTCCACCTGGTCGGCCAGGGGTTCGGGGGGCTGGTGGCCGAAGAGGCAGCGCTGGCCGAGCCGGACTTCTGGGACTCGGTCACCCTGGTGAACTCCGGTCCCGGCGGCCTGGGGCGCACCCGTCCGCTGGGCTTCGTCGAGGACGGCCTCGCCGGGGACCGCTCGCTGTCGGAGATCCACCGCGGCTTCCTGGCGCTGCTCGGCCTGATGGAGGAACACCCGGCGGCGTTCATCGAGGAGCGGCTGGCCCGGACCGACCCGCGGGCCGTCGCCGCGATGGTCCGCGCCGCCGAACACACCCCGGACCGGTCGGCGCAATTGTGCGCGACCGGGATCGACTTCCATGTCGTCTACGGGGAATACGGCGATTCCTGGCCGGTCGCCGCGCAGGTGGCGATGGCCCGCACGTTCGGCGCCGACCCGGTGGTGCTCAAGGGTTGCTCGGACCATCCGGCCGAGGACCGGCCGGAGGCCACCGCGCGCGCCCTGGTGCAGAACTTCCTCGAGCTCGACTGACCGGACGCCGGCTCAGCACCCCATCAGGTCCAGCAGCCGGGCGTACTGGTCGGGTGCGGTGACCTCGCAGCCCAACGGATTGCGGGTCTTGCCCGTGCCGTGGTAGTCGCTCGAGCCGGTGACCATGGCCCCGCGGGCCGCGGCGTACGACCGCAGTTCGCGGCGGTCGTCGGACCCGTGCTCGACGTGGTCCACCTCCCAGCCGACCGCCCCGGCCTCGAGCAGCGCGCCGAGCACGTCCAGCGGCAGCACCCGCCGCGAGTCACGGCCCCAGGGGTGCGCGACCACCGGTACCGCCCCCGCCGACCGGACCAGCCGGACCGCGTCGAAGACGTCGGGCGCATACCGGTCCACGTACGCCGGCCCACCCTCGGCCAGGTAGCCGGCGAACGCCTCGTCCCGGTCCTTCACATACCCCCGGGCGACCAACGCGTCCGCGACGTGTGGCCGGCCGATCGAGGGGGTGTCACGGGCCCTGGCAGCGACCTCCTCCTCGGTCAGCGGCAGACCCAGTGCGGCCAGGCGTCTCAGCATCGTCGGGATGCGGTCGGCGCGCCCCTCCCGGATCCTGGCCAGTTCGGCCACCCAGGCGGGATCGGACCGGTCGCCGCCGTACCCGAGCAGGTGCACCGAGCGCCCGAGGTGCTCACACGACATCTCCACCCCGGGCACGAACCCCAGGCCGAGCTCCGCCGCGGCCCCGGCCGCCTCGTCCAGCCCGTCCCAGGTGTCGTGGTCGGTCAGCGCCACCACCGTCAACCCGGCCGCGGCTGCGGCCTGCACCAGCCGCGCCGGGGCATCGGTCCCGTCTGACACGGACGAGTGGGTGTGCAGGTCGATCCGGCCCGGGACGCTCATGGAACCCATCGTAGGGGGATGGCACCATGGGTCCCATGCAGATCTCCGCCACAGCACAGTTCCCCGCCGACCCCGCCCGCGTCTTCGCGATGCAGACGGACCGGGCCTTCCTCGAGGAGGTCTGCCGGACCGGCGGTGCGGTGGCGTACGAGGTGGAGGCCGACGGCAACCGGACCCGGATGTCGCGCAGCATGCCCTCGCCGGACCTCGCCAAGAAGTTCGTCGGCGAGACCATCACCGTCGTCGAGACGTACGTCTGGGGCGAGCCGACGGACGACGGCACCCGGACCGCCGACCTGGTCGTCGACGTCCCCGGCACCCCGGGCCGGATGACCGGCGCGGCCGTCCTCTCGCCCACCACTGCCGGCAGCCAGATCGTCGTGACCGGTGACCTCGTGGTCAAGCTGCCGCTCGTCGGGCGCAAGCTCGAGCAGGCGGCCGCCCCGGCCCTGACCGCCGGCGTCGAGGTGCAGGAGACGGTCGCCCGCGGCTACCTGGCCTGATCGGCAGGGGCTCAGACCAGCAGGACGTCGAGCTCGTCGGGGGCGTACCAGAGCAGGTCGTGCGCGGCCACCAGGGCCGCGGTCCGCTCGGCGAACGCCTCCGGATCGGCCAGCGCGGCCCGCGCCGCCGCCACCGCGGGCAGTGCTTGAGCCTCGTCGATGAACAGGGCGCTGACCTGCGACCAGGCGACGTCCGTGACCGTCACCCGGCCACTGCCGTCGGGTTCCGCGGCGGTGACCTGTTCGGGCCGGACCCGCACCGCCACCACGAACCGTGGCCCCTCCGCGGCACCCAGGCCGGCCAGGCCGGCGTCGGTGAGGGCCCAGTAGTCGGCCTCCTCCTCGTCGTCCGGCACCGCCGGGTCGAGGTCGCGACGCCGCGCGTACGCCTCGTCGACGCTGATCCCCTCGCCGCGGTCGAGCCGGCCGGTGCGGCGGAATTCCGCCGCCGCCCCGGTGTCGGAGGGCAGGTAGACGGTCCGGGTGCTGCGTGCGCTCGCCATGCCCTCAGGCTAGTGCCCGGACG
>CAYOBI010000018.1:32879-35708 GCA_964402325.1 uncultured Propionibacteriaceae bacterium
GGTGTTGTCCGGACGACCGCCGGTGTTGTCCGGACCGGCCGAGGTGTTGTCCGTGGCGCGAGCTGTCCACAGATGTGTTGTCCGGCCCTTCCGGGAGAGGTCCCGGGACGGCACGGTGGACACGTGCTCACCGTGCTGCTGCCCGAGACCCGACCGCCCCGCCTCGACCTGTCCGGCCCGCCGGACCGCCCGCTCGACCAAGCGGAATTGTTCGACACCCTGCCCGGGGCCGCGCCACGGACCGCGCCCGGCACCTCCCGGGCCCGGCTGCTGGCCGGCGCCGGCGAGGCCTGCACCGCCGCCCTGGTCGACGTCCTCGCCGGCCGTCGGGCACCGCATCAGCTGGCCCGCTGGACCACCGAGGAGGTGCTCACGGACCTGGTCATGCTCGCCCGTGCGGTCCGCCGCCACCCGGTCCGCACGGCGTCACCGTACGTCCAGGTCGTCGGTGACCGGGCCGCGGAGATCGTCGTCCCGTGCCTGCCCCGGCAGGGCGACTGGGCGCCGCTGCGGGTGCTGACGGCCAGGGTGGAGCCGTACGTCGGCCGCTGGCACTGCTGCCACCTGGGGTGGATCCCCGGCCCGCCCAGGACGGGTCAGGCGGTGGCCTCCCCCGGGCCGCCCTTGCGGCCATGACAGTACTTGAACTTCTTGCCCGAGCCGCACGGGCAGGGGTCGTTGCGTCCCACGCCGGCGTAGGGATCCTCGCTCGAGGCGCTGCGGCCCCGGACGGTGGCCCGGACCTCGTTGCGCTGCGCCGCGTGGCCGTCCTCATCGGGGGCGGAGTAGGCCAACGGCGCCTCGTGGCGCTCCTCGAGGCCGGTGGCGCGCAGCGTCGCGGTCGGGGCGGAGCCACCGGAGGTGACTGCCGGACTGGCTGCCGGGCGCCCGGCGGCGGCACCGACGACGACCGGGTTGCCCTGCTCGTCGCGGACGATGCCGACCCGGGGCTGGTCAGGCACCTGCACCTCCAGGTTGAACAGGTAGCCGACCACCTCCTCCATGAAGGCGTCCATCATCGCGGTGAACATCTCGGCGCCCTCGCGCTGGTACTCGACCAGCGGGTCGCGCTGCGCCATCGCCCGCAGGCCGATGCCCTCGCGCAGGTAGTCCATCTCGTAGAGGTGCTCGCGCCACTTGCGGTCCAGCACGGTGAGCAGCACCCGCCGCTCGAGCTCGCGCATGGTCTCGGCACCGAGCTTCGCCTCCCGGGCGTCGTACGCCGCGCGGGCGTCGCCCTGGAAGTCCTCGACCAGTTCGGCGGAGCTGAGGTTGACCCCGCGGTAGTCCTCCAGGTCGAGCCCGACCGGGTAGAGCGTGCGCATCTGCGTCCACAGCGCATCCAGGTCCCAGTCCTCCGCGAACCCGGTTCCGGTGGCCTCGCGGACGTAGCCCTCGACGACCTCGTCAACGGCGGCGCGCAGCCGCTCGGAGACGTCGGCGCCCTCCAGCACCTTGCGACGGTCACCGTAGATGGCGTGCCGCTGGCGGTTCATTACGTCGTCGTAGCGCAGCACGTTCTTGCGCATCTCGAAGTTCTGCGACTCGACCTGCTCCTGGGCCTGCTGGATCGACTTCGAGACGCGCTTGTTCTCGATCGGCTGGTCATCGGGGATCTTCAGCGCCTGCATCACCCAGTCGACGATGTCGGACTTGAACAGCCGCATCAGGTCGTCCTCGAGGGACAGGTAGAAGCGGGACTCCCCCGGGTCGCCCTGGCGACCGGAACGACCGCGCAGCTGGTTGTCGATCCGGCGCGACTCGTGCCGCTCGGAGCCCAGCACGTACAGCCCACCGAGGTCGACGACCTCCTCGTGCTCGGCCTTCGACTGCCCCTCGTACTTCTTCAGCACCTCGGGGTAGTCGGCCTCGTACTCGAGGGAGTTCTCCAGCGGGTCGACACCACGGTCCTGCAGCGCCTTGTCGGCGAGGAACTCGGAATTGCCGCCGAGGATGATGTCGGTGCCACGACCGGCCATGTTGGTCGCGACGGTGACGGCACCCTTGCGGCCCGCCTCGGCGACGATGGCGGCCTCACGCTCGTGGTTCTTCGCGTTCAGCACCTCGTGCGGCACGCCGACCTGCTTGAGCAGCGAGGAGAGCACCTCGGACTTGGCCACCGACGCGGTGCCGATCAGCACCGGCTGGCCCTTCTCGTGGCGCTCGGTCACGTCCTCGACGATCGCCCGGAACTTCGCCAGCTCGGTGCGGTAGATCAGGTCCTTCTGGTCCTTGCGGACCAGCGGGCGGTTCGTCTCGATCGGCAGCACCGAGAGGCCGTAGATCTTCTGGAACTCCGACTCCTCGGTCTTGGCCGTGCCGGTCATCCCGGCGAGCTTGTCGTACATCCGGAAGTAGTTCTGCAGCGTGATCGTCGCCAGCGTCTGGTACTCGTCGCGGACCTCGACCCGCTCCTTGGCCTCGATCGCCTGGTGCAGGCCCTCGTTGTAGCGCCGGCCCGGCAGTGTACGGCCGGTGTGCTCGTCGACGATCAGGACCTCGCCGTTCATCACGACGTAGTCCTTGTCCTTCTTGAACAGCTCCTTGGCCCGGATGGCGTTGTTCAGGTAGGAGATCAGCGGCGTGTTGGCCGACTCGTACAGGTTGTCGATGCCGAGCTCGTCCTCGACCCGGTCGATGCCCGGCTCGAGGATCGCCACCGTGCGCTTCTTCTCGTCGACCTCGTAGTCGCGGTCGACGGTCAGCTTCCGGGCCGCCAGTGCCGCGAACACCGGGTACCACTGCCGGTTCTCCTCGGCGGGACCGGAGATGATCAGCGGCGTACGGGCCTCGTCGACCAGGATCGAGTCGACCTCGTCGACGATGGCG
>CAYOBI010000019.1:0-8214 GCA_964402325.1 uncultured Propionibacteriaceae bacterium
CAGATCATCCGTCTGCTGCCGCTCGAGGTGGTCTCCGAGGAGGAGGCCGCCGAGTGTGCCGAGAACGGTGCCCGGATGACCGAGCTGCACCACGCGCCGATGTACCAGGAGGACAGAGTCGAAACCCCGTTCGACTTCGAGCCGAGTGCCGAGGCCGTCCTGGACACCCTGCTGCCGCTGTACATCGGCAACCGGGTGTACTACGCGCTGATGCAGGCCGCGGCCTCCGAGCTGGCCGCCCGTCAGGCCGCCATGAAGTCTGCGACCGACAACGCCAACGAACTGATCCGAAACCTGACGCGTGAGGCCAACCAGGCACGTCAGGCAGCGATCACCCAGGAAATTACCGAGATCGTGGGTGGCGCCGCCGCGCTGTCCGAGAGCGCGTGAGAGCGAGTGAGTGAGAAATATGACTGCGATTGCTGAACAGAACGCCGAGGTGAAGCCCGGCGCCACCGGCCGCGTCGTGCGTGTCATCGGCCCCGTCGTGGACGTCGAGTTCCCGCCGGACGCCATGCCGAAGATCCTCAACGCGCTGACCCTGCAGGTCGACGTGATGGGCGACCAGAAGACGATGACCCTCGAGGTCGAGCTGCACATCGGTGACAACACCGTGCGTGCCATCGCCCTCAACCCGACCGACGGCATCGTCCGCGGCCAGGAGGTCGTCGACACCGGTGCTCCGATCTCGGTGCCGGTCGGCGACGTGACCAAGGGCAAGGTCTGGAACGTGACCGGCGACGTGCTCAACGTCGACCCGGCCTCGTTCGAGGTGACCGAGCGCTGGCCGATCCACCGCGACCCGCCGCCCTTCGACGCACTGGAGTCGAAGACCGAGCAGCTCTACACCGGCATCAAGGTCCTCGACCTGCTCACCCCGTACGTCAAGGGTGGCAAGATCGGCCTCTTCGGTGGCGCCGGTGTCGGCAAGACCGTGCTGATCCAGGAGATGATCTTCCGTATCGCCCACAACTTCGGTGGCACCTCGGTGTTCGCCGGCGTCGGCGAGCGGACCCGTGAGGGCAACGACCTCATCTTCGAGATGGACGAGGCCGGCGTGCTCAAGGACACCGCCCTGGTCTTCGGCCAGATGGACGAGCCGCCGGGCACGCGTCTGCGGATCGCCCTGTCGGGTCTGACGATGGCGGAGTACTTCCGCGACGTGCAGAACCAGGACGTGCTGCTCTTCATCGACAACATCTTCCGGTTCACCCAGGCCGGTTCCGAGGTCTCGACCCTGCTCGGCCGGATGCCCTCCGCCGTGGGTTACCAGCCGACCCTGGCCGACGAGATGGGTGCCCTGCAGGAGCGCATCACCTCGACCCGTGGTCACTCGATCACCTCCATGCAGGCCATCTACGTGCCGGCCGACGACTACACCGACCCGGCCCCGGCGACGACCTTCGCCCACCTCGACGCCACCACCGAGCTCAGCCGCTCGATCGCGTCGCGTGGTCTCTACCCGGCCGTCGACCCGCTGACCTCGACGTCGCGCATCCTCGACCCGCAGTACGTGGGCCAGGCGCACTACGACGTGGCCACCCGGGTGAAGCAGATCCTCCAGCGCAACAAGGAGCTGCAGGACATCATCGCCATCCTCGGTATCGACGAGCTGTCCGAAGAGGACAAGATCACCGTCAACCGGGCCCGGCGGCTGCAGCAGTTCCTGTCGCAGAACACCTACACCGGTGAGAAGTTCACCGGCGTGCCGGGTTCGACGGTGGAGATGCCCGACATCGTCGAGTCCTTCCGGATGATCTGTGACGGCGAGGTCGACCACATTCCCGAGCAGGCGTTCTTCAACGTCGGCGGTCTCGATGACGTCTACCGCGCCTGGGACAAGATGAAGAAGGAAGGCTGAGCCATGGCCACGAGCACCCTCCACGTCGAGGTTGTCTCGGCCGAGCGCAGCATCTGGTCGGGCGAGGCGGTCAACGTCATCGCCCGGACCGTCGAGGGCGACATCGGTATCCTCCCGGGTCACTCCCCGCTGGTGGCGCTGCTGCAGCCCTCCGCGGTCGAGATCTTCACCCTCGAAGGCAACCGTGAGATCGTGGCCGTGGACGGCGGGTTCATCTCCGTCGCCCAGGGCCGGGTCTCGGTGCTGAGCGCCTTCGCGCGGCTCGGTCACGAGATCGACCAGCACGAGGCCGAGCAGGAGTACGCCGCGGCCGTGGAACGCTTCGAGCACGAGTCGGACGACGAGGCGACCCGCCAGCACTTCAACCGGGCCCGCGCCCAGGTGCGCGCCGCGGAGAAGTACAGCGGCCAGGCGAGCACCCAGCTCGTCTGACCACACCGCGTCGAAGGGGCGGGACACCTCCGGGTGTCCCGTCCCTTTCGTCGTCTCCCGGACCGGGCCCGTCGGGGCCGGGCGCCGTACTGTCCTGGTTGTGTGCGGGGGCCGTGCCGTTCCTGTGCTGGTGTCCAGGTCCGGAGTTCTTGATCCGGGTCCGCGTCAGTAGACTGTGCCCATGTATCTGGCCGTCCTCAAGGTCTGCATCGTGGCGCTTGTCGTACTGGCCATCCCTGTCCTCGTCCTCGTCGCACGGCGGATCTGGCTGGTGCGGGCGGTCGGGGTCTTCGACTGCAGCATGATCATGGAATCCGCGACTCCGGGTACCCGCTGGGTGCCCGGAGTCTGTCGTTTCCGGGGCGAGGAGCTGTGGTGGTACCCCGACTTCGGGCTGTCCTTCGCCCCTCGGCTGCGGTTCCCGCGGGACCGGACGATCGCCCTGCCCAGTCATGACCTGCTCGGGAGGGAGCCCGGCCCCGAGTTCGCCGACTACCGGGTCGTGCCGCTCAGCCGCCAGATCGGTGGCGGCACCGCGGTGTGGGACCTGGCCATGGCCCCGCCGGCGGTGACGGCGGTGCTGAGCTGGCTGGAGGCCGCCCCACCGGGGATGGGACACCACCGCTCGCAGCTCCCGCCACCGCCCGAGGCCCGGCAGGGCTCCTGATCTGGCGTCGAAGCTCCCCGCCGCTCAGTCCGCCTCGCCGGGGGCCTGGGTCGGCTGGCCCTCGGCCAGCGCATTGGCCTGCCCGGTGATCTTCGCTCGCCGACGCAGCGCCCGGTGGTCCTCCGGCAGCCGCTCGCCCCCGGGCACCCAGAGGATGTCGCCGGACTCTCCGTTGACCACCCGGGTGAGGATGAACAGCAGGTCGGACAGTCGGTTGAGATAGGTGACTGCGAGCGGGTTGATCCCGCCGACGGACTGCTCGTCGGTGGCCGGTTCGGTGCCGTACGCCTCGACGGCGGCCCAGGCGGTCCGCTCGGCGCGCCGGACGACCGTTCGGGCCTGATGCAGGTGCGCGGCGGCGGGGACCCCGCCGGGCAGGATGAACGACGACAGGTTCGGCAGCTGCGCGGTGAACTCGTCGCACCAGGCCTCGAGGCGGTCGATCGAGGCCTGCTCGATCCGCAGCGGGGGATAGGGCGGGTGGTCCGACAGCGGGTTGGACAGGTCGGCGCCGACGTCGAACAGCTCGTTCTGGATCAGCCGCAGCGCGGTGGCGACCTCCTCGGGGATGCCGCCGGTGGCGAGGGCCACCCCGATGATCGAGTTGGCTTCGTCGACATCTCCGTACGCCATCACCCGTGGGTCGGTCTTGGCCGCCCAGGACATGTCGGACAGCCGCGTCCGGCCGGCGTCCCCGGTGCGGGTGTAGATGCGATTGAGGTTGACCATGGCGCCCAGCCTAAGGGATGGGTCCGACACACCCCGGCGTGGGCCGGTCACGCGTCGCGGGACGGCCGCTAGATTCGGCATCACCGACCCGACAGGAGGCGCGACGATGGGAACCCGACCGACCCGGTGGGCGATACTGGCGGTTCTGGGGGCCCTGCTGGCGACCAGCGGCTGTGCTCCCGCGACGAGTGGCAGTGTGGCCCGGACCTCGGCCGCCGCACCGGCGACGGCGGCCACGGCCTCGACCGCCGCGGCCGGCGCCGGCACCGTCGACTGCCGCTACCGGCACTCGGGGGAGCCGGCCCGGGCGGTCGACCCACCGGCGACCACGGCGCCGACGACCGGGACGACGGCCGTGGTGCTCTCCTTCGCCGTCGGGAACGTCACCGTCACGATGGACCGGGCGGCGGCACCGTGCACCGTCAACAGCTTCGAGTCGTTGGCCGGACAGGGATTCTACACCGGCACCCGGTGCCACCGGCTGGCCGACAACGGGCTGTTCATGCTGCAGTGCGGGGACCCGACCGGTACCGGCACGGGCGGCCCGGGCTACACCTTTGCCGACGAGGTGGACCCTGCGGCGACCTATCCGGCCGGGACGGTCGCGATGGCGAACTCCGGCCCCGACACGAACGGGTCGCAGTTCTTCCTCGTCTACCAGGACTCGCGGCTCCCGGCGGCCTACACGGTCTTCGGCCGGATGGACGAGGCCTCCACCTCGGTGGTCGGCCGGATCGCGGCGGAGGGCCAGGACGGCTCCTGGGGCGACGGCACCGGCCGACCGAACAACCTCGCCGCGATCACCGCCGTCCGGCTCGGCTAGCGGGGGGTCGGAGCCCCGGTACGGGCCGGCTCGGCGCGTCCGACCCGGCGCCGTAGCACGAAGCGCTCCACGGCGGCGGTGAAGACGTCACGCTGCTCGGTGTGCACCCAGTGGCCGGAGTCCTTGATCGTCACCTGGAGGGTGCCCGGGAAGTAGCGGCGCATCACCGGCACGTACTCCGGCAGCACGTAGTCGCTGTCGGCCGCCTTGATCCACAGGGTCGGACCGTCCCAGGACCCCTCGACCCCCTCCGGCCAGCCGAGCACCTTGTCCAGGTCGGCGGACAGCATCGCGATGTTCGGCTGCCAGTACCACGAAGTGCCCTTGCGGGAGAGGTTCTGCAGCACCCACTGCCGTACGCCGTGGTCGGGCAACAGCGGCCGCATGATGTCGGACGCGGTCTGGCGATCGGGGAGCGTGTCGAGGTCGACCGCCGCGATCGCGGCCATGATGTCCTGGAATTGCCGGTGGCCGGTGTAGGTCACCGGGGACATGTCGGCGACGACGAGCCGGTCCACCAGTTCCGGATGGCGCAACGCCACCAGCATCGAGATCTTGCCGCCCATCGAGTGCCCGACCAGGGTGACCGGTTCGCCGCCGACCTCGGTGGAGTCGGCCAGCCAGGCGGCCACGATGTCGGCGATCTGGGGGTAGTCGAAGTGCTCGGTCCACAGCGAACGGCCGTGGTTGGGCATGTCCAGCAGCACGGTGCGGGCGCCGTGCAGGCCCATGTGCCGGGCGATCTGGGCGAAGTTGCGCCCCTGGCCCAGCAGGCCGTGGCAGAACACCACCAACGGCCCCTCGGAGCCGAACGTGATGGGGAAGAGATCGGGGACGGTGCTCATGGACGGCGGCTCCAGCAGGACGTGTGCCAGTGCCGGCGCTGTGTCACGGCACTGTCGGCCCCGGGTCCGGGGTCGTGTGGCCAGACCACCAGGTGGGGCGTGCCCGGCCGGATCTCATGATTGCAGCCCGGGCACAGGTATGTCTTCACGGCGTTCTGTCCGGCCATCGTGCGGACGACCCAACGCCCGTCCGCCTTCGACTCGGCGTGAGCGTGGCTGGTGCCGAGCGGCCTCGGGGCGCGCAGGTGCTTGCTCGGCCGCCGCTTCATGGTCCTCCTCAGCACGTCCGGATGTCGCGGCCCAGCATAGTCAGGTAGCGTGAAGCGGTGCGTTTGGTGATTGCTCGTTGTCAGGTCGACTACTCGGGGGCGCTGACCGCCCATCTGCCGATGGCGAACCGGCTGATCATGATCAAGGCCGACGGGTCGGTGTCCGTGCACGCCGATGACCGGGCGTACAAGCCTCTCAATTGGATGAGCGCACCCTGCACCATGACCGTACGACCCGCCGACGGGGACGAGGCGGCGGTCACCGACGACCTGGACGCCGAGATCTCGGAGGTCTGGACGGTCCGGGGGGCGGGCAAGGAGCCTTCCCGGCTGCAGATCGCCATCGCCGAGATCCTGCACGACACCGAGCACGAGCTGGGTGTCGACCCGGGACTGCAGAAGGATGGCGTGGAGGCCCACCTGCAGGCGCTGCTCGCGGAGAACCCGGAGACCTTCGGGGTCGGCTGGTCGCTGGTCCGGCGCGAGTACCCGACCGCGATCGGCCCGGTCGACCTGCTCTGCAAGGACGCCGCCGGGGCGTACGTCGCCGTCGAGGTCAAGCGCCGCGGCGAGATCGACGGCGTCGAGCAGCTCACCCGCTACCTGGAGCTGATGCGTCGCGACCCACGGCTCGGGCATGTCGCCGGGGTCTTCGCTGCCCAGCAGATCAAGCCGCAGGCCAGGGTTCTCGCCGAGGACCGGGGGATCAGCTGCGTCACCGTCGACTACGACGCCTTGCGCGGGATGGATCACTCCGAGGACCGACTGTTCTGACACCGATCGGCCCCGGGAGCCCGACCGACCGTCGGGCCCGGGCCCCGGGCCCGACGGTCGGGGTCAGTCGGGCGTCGGCTCCCCGTCGTGGCTGCTCGCCTCGGCGCCCCGGGAGGCCGGGGCGGTCGGAGCGATCGTCCGGATCTGCGTCGGGGTCTCCTCCTGCGCGCCGACCGGCGCCACGGGGGCGGGCTGGTCGGCGGTGAGCCGCTCGGCACTCGCCCGGTCGAGGACGACGGTGGCCTCGTCGACCACCTCGGGCTCGTCGGCCTCCAACGGCAGCTCGATCACCGGGTCGCGCCCGAGGTCGTCGAGCGCGCCGAACTCCATGTCGGGGAAGTCCTCCGCGGTGGTCCCGGCGAGAGTGGACAGGTTTGACAGCTGGGCCAGGATCGCATGCTTGCGCTGGGTCAGCAGGTCGGTCTCCCGCCGCAGGCGGCTCTGCCGCTCCGCCCAGCGGTCGGCGACGGTCTGGTGGGCGGACTCGGCTTCCTTGTGGGCCTGGTTGACCAACTGCTGGCCCTCCCGGGCCGCCAGCACCTTGGTCTGTTCCGCGTCGGCGGCCGCGGTGGTCCGGAGCCGCTGGGCGCGCTCGGTCTCCTCCGCGATCGAGGTGATCAGGGCCTCGTGGCGGGCCTGCGCATCGGCCAGCATCCGCGCGGTCTGCTCCTGCACCCGCTCCTTCTCCTGGATGAGAGCCTTGAGCACCTTCTCCCGTTCGTCGGCGAGCCCGGCGCGGGTCGTCCGTACCTCCTCGGTGACCTCGTCGCGGAGCCGTGCGGCCTCAGTGCGCGCGGAGTTCTGCAGCAGGGTGGACTCGGCGCGGGCCTCGTCGCGGAGCTTGGCGGCCTCGGCCCGGGCCGCCGCCAGCATCGCCTCGGCCCTGGCGTCGGCCTCGCTGAGGGCGGTGCGCGCCGCCTCCTCGGCCTCGGCGACGGTGGTGCGGGCGGTGTCGTCCGCGGCGGCAACGGTGCGTCGTGCCTGCTCCTGGGCCGCCTCGACGGTCGCCCGGGCGCCGGCACCGGCGGTGTCGCGAGCCTCGTCGGCCGTCCGGCGGGCCTCGGCCATGATGGCACTGGCCTCGACCTGCGCCCCCGAGCGGACCATCTCCGCCTGGGCGTCGGCCTGGCCGGTCACGTCGTCGGAGTGCTGCCGGGCGGTCGTGACCAGGGCCTCGGCCTCGGCGCGGGTGGCGGCCAGGATCTGTTGGGTCTCGGTCTCCCACCGCTCCCGCAACGCCCTGGCCTCGGCCAGCGTGGTGGTCCGCAGGTCCTCGGCGTCACGCTCCGCGTTGTTGCGGATCTCGGCCGCCTGCTGGCGGGTCTCGGCGAGGATCTGCTCGGCCTGGCTGTTGGCGCGGTCGGTGATCTCGCGGGCCTGTGCCTCGGCGGTGGAGAGCATCTGGGTGGCGTGTGAGCCCAGGTTGCTGAAGTCCATCTGGACCGGCTTGTCGAGCTCGGAGCGCTGCTGGTCGACGGTCAGTCGCAAGTCCCGCTGGACGCGCTTGAGATTCGCGATCTGCGCCTCCAGGGAGCGGAGGTACTCGTCCACCGACACCTTGTTGTAGCCGCCCCATGCGGCGGTGGGAAAGCTGCCCACCGCGCTGGCGGTCTCGTCGAAGAGGTCGAGGCCCTCGTTGTCTGGCACTGCTGTCTCCTGTCCGTCCATGGGTGGGCGACTGGTCCCAGGCTACCCAGCCCTGGGGACAAAACGACGAACCACCGCGGGTGCCCCGGCGATCCGGGGCGGAGCGGTGGTTTGTCGGTGTGTCGCCGCTGTTTCGGCGTCGGCCGATCGGCGGGTCCGATCAGGCG
>CAYOBI010000019.1:8314-15711 GCA_964402325.1 uncultured Propionibacteriaceae bacterium
AGGAAGCCCTCGGGGTCGGCGGGACGCTCGACGAGCTCCAGCAGGACGCCGCCGGTGCTCTTCGGGTGGCAGAAGTTGATCCGGGAGCCGTACGTGCCGTGCCGAGGGGCGTCGTAGAGCATCTTGACGCCGCGGGAGGTGAGGATCTCGGCGGCCTTCTCGACGTCGGCGACGCGGTAGGCGACCTGCTGGATGCCGCCGCGCCCGCCGTTCTTGGCGAGCCACTTGCCGATGGTGGACTCCTCACTCAGCGGGGCCAGCAGCTGGATCTCGGCGTCCCGGTCGGTGAAGTCGTGCCGGTTGGTGCCCAGCATGACCTCCTCGACGCCCTGCTCCTCGTTCTTGCCGCGGAACACGACGTGCCAGCCGAAGACCTCGGTGTGCAGCTTGATCGCCGCGTCCATGTCGGGGACCGCGTAGCCGACATGGTCAACGCACAGGAAGATGTCCTGGTTGTCGGAAACAACAGATGACTCGCTCATGGCTCCAGCTTTCCACAGTCCGGTGGATCCCGGGACGGGGGGTCCCGACCCCCCGCAATCCCCGGCGGACTAGGCTGGGGATGATCCGCCAGCCTCCCACCGAGACACCGGAAGGACGTGCCCCGTGGCCCGTACCCAGCCCACCGTGCCCGAGCTCATCGAGGGGGCCCGGCAGCGCCGGCCGCGGGCGCTGGGACGCCTGATCACGCTGATCGAGAACAACTCCGCCTCACTGCGCGAGGCGATGGAACTGATGGCACCCGACACCGGTCACTGCCACATCGTCGGGATCACCGGCTCGCCCGGCGTCGGCAAGTCCACCAGTACGTCGGCGCTGGTCACCGAACTGCGTGCCCGGGGGCAGCGGGTCGGCGTGCTCGCGGTCGACCCGTCATCCCCCTTCTCCGGCGGTGCGGTCCTCGGTGACCGGATCCGGATGCAGAAGCACTCCCTCGACCCCGACGTCTACATCCGGTCGATGGCGACCCGTGGCCATCTCGGCGGTCTGTCGGCGGCCGCGCCGCAGGCCCTGCGCGTGTTCGACACGGCCGGCTTCGACACGGTCATCGTCGAGACCGTCGGGGTGGGGCAGTCGGAGGTGGAGATCACCCAGACCGCTGACACCGTACTCGTCCTCAACGCCCCCGGGATGGGGGATGCGATCCAGGCGGCCAAGGCGGGCATCCTCGAGATCGCCGACATCTTCGTGGTGAACAAGGCCGACCGCGACGGCACCCAGTCGCTGGTCCGCGAGCTGCGCAACATGGTCGCCCTGGCCAAGCTGGGCCCGGACGACTGGAAGCCGCCGATCGTCCGCACGATCGCCAGCCAGGGGGAGGGGATCAGCGAGGTCGTGGACCAGATCCAGGCCCACCGGGAGCACGCCCAGAAGAGCGAGGCCTGGCAGGCGCGGCGGCTCGACCGCGCCCGCGCGGAGGTCGAGGCGCTGGCCCTGGGCAACGTACGTCAGCGGTTCCTTCGTCAGGGCAAGGCCCACTTCGACGCGATCGCGGCCGACGTGCGCGACGGCAGGACCGATCCGTACGCGGCGGCCGACGCGATCCTGGAGGATCTCTGAGGCTGCGGCACACGCTGCTCCGCGGGTGCCCCCAGGGCGCAGCCACCCGGGCAGGACACAGGCATGCCACACCGAGCCGGCTGCCCGGATCCAGGGCGGGCGGCGCGTCTCGGTGTGGGTGTACGGGGCGGGAGGCTCAGCGGAACAGGTAGCGGGCGACCTGGTCCAACGTCATGCCCCCCTCAGCGGCAGCGAGGAGATGGTTGGTGCGGACGACGTACAGGTAGTACGGCGCGGCGACGGTGGAGACGCAGGTCTTCGTGAGGCGAAGGCCCTGCTGGGTGGCCTCGAAGGCGAGACGCTGTTCCACGAGTCGGTCCCAGGCGCTGGGCGGAGGCGCTGGGTGGCGCGAGTGGACGTGATGCCGGATGGGTGCTGTGAGAGTCATGGTGTCACCCCCGTTCGGCGGACTCGAGGCGATGAGCATGTGCCACGTCGGTGCGTTGACCAAAATGTTACCAGCGGGGGCGGGGCGGCCAACAGGCCTGCGCGCTGTGAATCGCCTGATGCTACACCCGTCCGGCGTGTCGGGACGAGGACGGCTGTCTCGTGGGGTAGACATGGGCGTTCCATGTCCTCGTCCCGATCGGAGGTCGACGTGCTGAATTGGGTGAGGAAGGCCCTTCTGGTCCTGATCATCGCGTTCGCCGTGTTCTACCTGTTCACCAACCCCCAGGGGGCGGCTGCGGCCGTCCGCGGGTTCTTCGGCCTCTTCGCGTCCATCGGGACGTTCTTCACCGCGTTGACCCGCGGCTGACCGGATCGTCCGACGATGGCCGGGACGGTCAGATGAGCCGGCGTGGGGGACTGCTGGACCGGCTGCTCGATCCGCACATCGACGACCACCTCATCTCCGACGAGGGTGAGGTGGTCATCGACGAGGTGATGCACCACTGGGTGGTGATGGTCAAGCCGGTCCTCGTCGTGCTGCTCGGGGTGGCGGTGATCCTGGTGATGCCGTTTGTCGGGGACCTGTGGTGGTTCTTCCTCGCGCTCGGTCTCGTTCCCGTCACGTACGGCCTGTACCGCATCCAGGCCGAGTTCATGGACCGCTTCGTGATCACCAACATGCGGGTGTTCCGGGTCCACGGTGTGTTCAACCAGCAGCTCGCCACCGTGCCGATGACGCGGATCCTCGACATCAGCGTCCACAAGCCGCTGATGGGCCGGCTGCTCGGCTTCGGCCACTTCACGTTCGAGTCGGCAGCCCAGGACCAAGGGCTGCGCGACATCCGTTACGTCGGGCGCCCCGACGAGCGTGACCTGACCATTCAGCGGGTGATCCAGCGCTCCGGCCTCCGCAAGGACTTCAAGGTCGCGGTCCTCGACGAGGACGACGGCACCTGACGGGCGGGCCGGCGGGGGTCAGCGGCGGCCGTTGAGGCGGTGGCGGCGGCCCTCGAGGACGAGGCCGCGTCGCTGCGCGGAGAAGGCGGTCGATCGGCGGGTGTCGATCGGCGGGGCCAGTTGGTCGTCCTCCGCCGGGAGGCCGGCCGCGAGCCGCCGGGCCCGGGCGAGTTCGGCGTTGACCACCCCGCCGATGACCAGGGCGAGGTTGCAGCACCACAGCCACATCAGGGTGACGATGATCCCCGACAGGGTGCCGTAATTGAGGTCCAGGCGGATGTAGGCCCGGCTGGCGTAGACGGTGAGCACCCACGAGGCCAGCGCGCCGAGGGCGACCGCCAGCAGCGCCCCGGGGACGAGCCAGCGGGCCCCTTCGGAGCGGACGTTCGGCGCGGTCCGGTAGACGATCATCGCGGCGAACAGCGCGACCACGACCAGCGCCGGCCAGCGCATCGCGTTCCAGCCCCGCAGCAAGGCATCAGGGATGCCGACCAGGGCGCCGATCGCGCCCACCGCGGCCGGGCCTGCGATCAGCATCACCGCCATCAGGGCCGCCGCGACCACAAGTGCCAACGTGGTCAGGTACTGGATCGGCGGTAGCACGAGCAGCGGCCGCCCCTCCATCACCTCGTGGACCCGATTGAGTACCCGGGCCAGCGCCCCCAGGTACATGCTCGCCGTGGCGACCGTGAACAGCACCACGACCATCAGGGTCAGCGGCGGCAGCCCCGAGTCGGCGAAGCTGCGCAGCGGCGCGTCGAGCGCCGACGCGACGACGGATGGTGCGACTGCCGAGAGCACGTACAGGATCAGGTCGACCGTACGGTCGTCCATGCCGACGAAGCTGACCAGGTCGACGACGACCATGAACGCGGGCACCAAGGCGAGCACGGCGTAGAAGGTGAGGGCCGCCGCCAGGTCGACGCACTGCAGGCGCAGGACGCTGTCGACCGAGCGCCGCACGGCGTACCACCAGAGGTGACCGGGCAGGTCACCCCAGGTCCGGGGGAGCGCGTCATGGGTCGGCAGGCCGCGGCGGCGCCCGGGCCCGACAGGCCCCGCGCCGGGCATGTGCACCATGGGTCAGTTCCTACCATGAACAGGGCCGACCGGCGCAACCCGACCCACCGGGTGGTGGGTCGGATGACGCCGGGCGGGGTGGCGTGGTGCGGGGTGTCGGGACGGGTCAGGCCGAGAGCACCGCCGAGACGAGTGCCTGCGCCTCCTGCTGGACCTGCGCCAGGTGCTCCGCGCTGATCATCGACTCGGCGTAGATCTTGTACTTGTCCTCGGTGCCCGAGGGCCGGGCGGCGAACCACGCGTGCTCCGTGGTCACCTTGAGCCCGCCGATCGGTGCCCCGTTGCCGGGGGCTTCGGTGAGGATCGCGGTGATCGGCTCGCCGGCCAGGGAGTCGGCGGTGACGTCGGCCGGGCTGAGGGCCTTGAGTCGTGCCTTCTGCTCACGGGTGGCGTCGGCATCGGTCCGGGCGTAGAACGGCTGCCCGTGCCGGGCGACCAGGTCGGCGTAGAGCTGGGAGGGCGTACGGCCGGTGACCGCGAGGATCTCGCTGGCGAGCAGGTCGAGCAGGATGCCGTCCTTGTCGGTGGTCCAGGTGCTGCCGTCCAGGGTGAGGAACGAGGCGCCGGCGGACTCCTCGCCGCCGAAGCCCACCGAGCCGTCGCCAAGACCGGGGACGAACCACTTGAACCCGACCGGGACTTCGACGAGGGTGCGCCCGATGTCCTCGGCCACCCGGTCGATCATCGACGAGGAGACCAGGGTCTTGCCGATGCCGCAGTCGGCCGGCCAGGCGGGACGGTGCGTGTAGAGGTACTGGATGGCCACCGAGAGGTAGGCGTTGGGGTTCATCAGGCCGGCGTCGGGGGTGACGATGCCGTGCCGGTCGGAGTCGGCGTCGTTGCCGGTGGACAGGTCGAACCTGTCCCGGTTGCGGATCAGCGACGCCATCGCGTTCGGCGAGGAGCAGTCCATCCGGATCTTGCCGTCGGTGTCCAGCGTCATGAACCGCCAGGTCGGGTCGACCACAGGGTTGACCACGGTGAGGTCGAGGCCGAGGTTCTCCGCGATGTACTCCCAGTACTGCACCGAGGCGCCACCCATCGGATCGGCCCCGATCCGGACCCCGGCGTTGCGGATCGCGTCGAGGTCGATGATGTTGGCGAGGTCCTGGCAGTACGGCGTGCGGTAGTCGAATCGGGTGACCTGCGGGGCCGCCTGCTCGTACGGGATGCGCCTGATCGGCGCCGGGTCGGCGATCAGGGCGTTCGCCCGGGCGGCGATCACCGAGGTGGCGTCGGTGTCGGCCGGCCCGCCGTGCGGCGGATTGTACTTGAAGCCACCGTCCCGCGGCGGGTTGTGCGAGGGGGTGACGACGATGCCGTCGGCCGGCGGCGCGGACTCCGCCCTGTCCCGGTTGTGCACCACGATCGCCCGCGACAGCGCCGGGGTCGGGGTGTACTCGTCCTCACGTTCGGCCCGGACGTCGACGCCGTTGGCGACCAGCACCTCGATCGCCGTCCGCCACGCCGGCAGGGACAGGGCGTGGGTGTCCTTACCGAGGTAGAGCGGACCGACGAATCCCTGCTCGGTGCGGTACTCGACGATCGCCTGCGTGATCGCGGCGATGTGGGCGTCATTGAACGCCCCGTCGAGACTCGAGCCCCGGTGGCCCGAGGTGCCGAAGACGACCTGCTGGTCGGGATTCGTCGGGTCGGGGACGATGTCGTGATAGGCGGAGAGGACGTCGTCGACGTTGATGAGATCTTCCGGGAGTGCCGGCTGACCAGCGCGTGCGTGAGCCATGGGTTCATCATGCCCCTAGTAGGCTGGGCCGGGCAGGCGACCCGGCAGATGACCGCACGTTTGTCAGGATTTCGCCCGGACGTCATCCGGACGGTGGAACATACCGCCGAACTGTGGCGTACGGGTCCCGTTCCGGTAATACGCCATGGTTTGTGCCGACATCCGGCGGAACGCATTCGGGGGATGTTGCGGAACGACATCGGGGGAATGCGGCGGAGCGAGCAATTCCGTCCTCCGGACGGAACAGGTAGTGGATGACGAGGAGAACCGAGCAGCGATGACCAATTCCACCTTCAATCGGCCTGGTGCCGTCGACCTGTCCGCGCTGAAGCGGTCCGGTGCCGCCCCCGGGGCGGGCGCCATGGCCGGGACGGGCCGGACCGGGACCCGCAACTCGTGGGTCGTCGAGGTCGACGAGTCGACGGTCGAGGGCACGATCCGGCGTTCCTTGCAGTACCCGGTGGTGCTCGAGCTGACCTCGGCCCGGGTCCGCGGCGCCGACCAGCTGTCGGCCGACCTCGCCGCCCTGGCGAACGGCGCCGAGGGCCGCTGGCTGCTGGCCCGCGTCGACTGCGACGCCCACCCGCAGATCGCCGCCGCACTGCAGGTCCAGGCCGTCCCGACCGTGCTGGGCCTGCTGGCCGGCCAGGCCGTCCCGCTCTTCCAGGGCGTCCTGGCGCACGACGACCTGGTCGAGGTGATCGACCAGCTGCTCCAGGCGGCCCTGGCCAACGGGATCGCCGGTCGTGCGGAGCCGATCGCCGTGGCCGAGGATGCGGCCGAGGCCCCCGCGCGCGACGCCCGCTACGTCGTGGCCGACGAGGCCGTGGCCCGCGGCGACTTCGCCGCCGCGGAGGACGCGTTCGACGCCTTGCTGCGGGCGAACCCTGCCGACGCCGAGGCCCGGATCGGCAAGGCCCAGGCAGGACTGTGGGCCCGCGCCGGCCGGCTCGACCCGGTCGCCGTCGACGCCCGGCTCACCGCGGACCCGCAGGACGGCACCGCGGTGCTGGACGCTGCCGACCTGGCCATGGTGCAGGGCCGTCCGGCGGACGCGTTCGCGCTGGTCATCGGGCTGATCCGGACCACCTTCGGCGACGGTCGCGAGCCGCTGCGTCGCCGGCTGCTGGACTTGTTCGAGACCCTGGACCCGGCCGATCCCGCCCTGGCGAAGGCGCGCCGGGACCTGGCGACCGCCCTGTTCTGAACCGGTCGGTCGGAAACGGGACGGCGGAGGCCGCCCAACCCGCAAGGGGTGGGCGGCCTCCGCCGTCCCTGGCGACGGGCCCGGGGTCGCGGGCCCGAACGATCAGACGTCGGCCACGTCGGCGGCCTGATGGGTGAACCAGACGGCGCCGAGCGGCGGCACGACGACCGAGGCGCTCTGCCGCAGGCCGTTGTTGGAGATCTCCTCGGTGTGGACCTCACCGAGGTTGCCCCACTCGCCGGTGCCGTCGTAGGCCGGGGAGTCGGTGTTGATGATCTCCTTCCAGACGCCCGGCAGGGGCAGTCCGATCCGGTAGTTCGCGTGCGGCACGGGGGAGAAGTTGATCACCGCGGCCAGGGCGTTCCCGTCGGCGTCGAAGCGCAGGAAACTGAACACGTTGGCGGCGGCGTCGTCGGCGTTGATCCAGCGGAAGCCGGCCGGGTCCTGGTCGAGCTCCCA
>CAYOBI010000019.1:15811-34775 GCA_964402325.1 uncultured Propionibacteriaceae bacterium
GGGATCCACTGCCCGTCCTCGCGGGAGTAGTCCAGGTAGAGCATGGAGGCCACCGCGTCGACCCGCAGGCCGTCGACGTGGAACTCGCTCAGCCAGTAGAGCGCGTTGGAGACCAGGAAGCTCTTCACCTCGTTGCGACCGAAGTTGAAGATGTAGGTGCCCCAGTCCGGATGCTCGCCGAGCCGTGGGTCGGCGTGCTCGTAGAGGGCGGTGCCGTCGAACCGGCCCAGCGCCCACTCGTCCTTGGGGAAGTGCCCCGGCACCCAGTCGACGAGCACGCCGATGCCCGCCTGATGCAGGCGGTCGATCAGGAAGCGCAGGTCGTCCGGGCTGCCGAACTTCGACATCGGGGCGAAGTAACCGGTGACCTGGTAGCCCCACGACCCGGAGAACGGGTGCTGGGCGACCGGCATGAACTCGACGTGCGTGTAGCCCTGCCACTTGACGTACTCGACCAGGTCCTCGGCGAGCTCCTGGTACGTCTTCCCCGGCTTCCACGACCCCAGGTGCACCTCGTAGATGCTCATCGGGGACTTCCACAGCTCCGTGCTCGGCCGGTGTTCCATCCAGCCCTGGTCGTGCCACGGGTAGTTGTCGACCGCGACGATGGAGGCGGTGTTCGGCGGGCCCTCGGCCTTGCGGGCCATCGGGTCGGCCTTCTCGTGCCACTGGCCGTCACCGCCGAGGATGCGGAACTTGTACAGCGCGCCCTCGCCGATCCCCTCGACGAAGCCACCCCAGCACCCCGAGCCGGGGATGAGCCGCAGCGGCTCGTTCTGCCAGTGGTTCCAGTCACCGGTGACGTGGACCTCCTGTGCGTTGGGGGCCCAGACCGCGAAGCGCGTGCCGTGCAGCGTGCCGCGCTCGTCGTCCTCCACCGTGCACAGGTGGGCTCCCAGTCGACGCCACACTTCCGTGTCGCCGCCCTGGTGGAACCCCTCCAGGTCCCACCCTGTCAGCCCTCCAAAGTAATCGTGCATAACCTACCGCTCCTCGGGGTTCGGTGACTTTCCGCCGCTCGGATCCGGCGACGGTGAGGTGAGCTCGGCGACCGCGGTGAGTGGGATGGACACCCAGTCGGGGCGGTTGCGGATCTCGTAGACGACTTCATAGACGGCTTTGTCCGATTCGTACGCCCGTAAGACTGCCAGATCGGGCGGCGTCGGGTGACCGTGCAGATAGCCGGACAGGAAACCGGTACGGCATCGTTGTCGCCACACCGTGGTCGCTTCCGGGCCCGGGCCGTCCGGCTCGCGGGCCACAGTGGCCGCCGCGTAGTCGAACGAGCGGAGCATCCCGGCGACGTCGCGCCACGGCGAGTCCGGCGCCCAGCGCTCGGGCAGCGACTTCAGCGGTTCGCCCTCGAAGTCGATCACCCGCCAGCCGGCCGGGGTCCCCAGCACCTGGCCCAGGTGGAAGTCGCCGTGGACGTGCTGGGCATCCAGCGGCCGCCCCTCGAGGCCGGCGAAGACCTCCCGGAGGGCCGGGGCGTACGGCAGCAGGGCGGGCGCGGCCGCGGTGGCGTCGGCCAGCCGACGGCTCATCGTGGTGGCCACCGACCCGCCGTCGGTGACCTCGGTCGGGAAGCGCCGGGCCAGGCCCTCGTGGATCGACCGCAGCGTACGTCCCAGCGCCTGTGCCTCGGCGGTCCAGTCCGCTGCGGCGGTGCAGGCCGCCAGGGCCAGCTCCCAGCCGTCCCGGGCGTCGCGGAAACGCTCTGTCAGCATCGCCAGGTCGGCGCCGAGGACGTCGTGGCCGTCGTCCCAGCGGGCCTCCGACCAGCCGTACAGCACCGCGATCCCGTCGGTGCCCTCCCGGCCCAGCGCCTCGTGCACCGCGATGTCGAGGTTGCGGCCGATCTCCAGGCGCCGGAAGACCTTCAGCACCAGCGCGTCGCCGTAGAAGACCGAGCTGTTCGACTGCTCGCCGGTGAACGGCCGCGGGGTGAGGTCGGCGTCCGGCAGCGGGACGACCAGATGGTGGTGCACCGCACCCTGGGTGGCCGGCCGGTGCCCGGCGGGGGAGCCGTACGCCGCCAGCACCCGGGCCATCGCCTCGGGGTCGCGGGTGGCGTCGGCGACCGGGCAGGCGTCGGCGGACCCGGTCACCGGCTCGTCGCGGCAGGTCCCGTACGCCCCCGGCGGGGTGGTGTCGCCCGGGCGGTGCACCGCGAGCAGGAACTGGTACGTGTCGGTGGCGACCGGGTGGACGTCGTCGTGCGCGACGGTCACCAGCACCGGGCGGACACCGACCGGGCCCGCGGCCCGGTCCGAACGCCAGGTCCAGGGCAGCGGGACGACCCGGACGACGCGCAGCGGCCGGCCCTTGCCGGCGAACCACCGTGCCCCCGCGAGGACGCGGGCGGCGAGATCAGCGAACCCCTCGGCCACGACCCACCTCCTCGACGCTGCGCCCGTCGGTCGTACGGTGCGGCCGGGGCGGGCGCGCCTCGGCCCATCCTTCCGCCCGTCGCGCCTCGGGCGGCCGGGCGGTCGATGTCCCCTCATCATGGTCACGCCGCAACGGATCCGCCGGTGGATCGGGATGTGTTCCGTGCGACACTGGGACGGGCTCGGTCGCCTGCGCCTCCAGCACCAGCCAGGAGAAGCCGTGGCCCGGCAGCCGCACGTGGTACGGCTCAGCCCCGATCGGCGGATGGAACTCGTCGCGAGCCAGCCGTCGCGGCGTCCGACCGGCATACCCCGACAGGTCGAGGGCGACCTCCTGCGGGTCCGGCGAGAGGTTGTTCAGGCACAGCACCGTCTCGTCCTCGTCATGGCGGAGGAACGCGAAGACCGCGGTGTTGTCCCCGCCCAGGTCGGTGAAGTCGCCGGTGCCGAAGACCGGGTGGGCCCGCCGGATCACCAGCATCGCCCGCACCCACTGGAGCAGCGAACCGGGGTCCATCATCTGCGCCTCGACGTTGACCAACGACCGGTCGTACTCGGGGTCGACGATCAGCGGGAGGTAGAGCTCCGACTCCGGGGCGGCGGAGAAGCCCGCCCCCGGCGCGTCGCGCCACTGCATCGGGGTCCGGACGCCGTCGCGGTCGTGCAGCCAGATGTTGTCACCCATGCCGATCTCGTCGCCGTAGTAGAGGCACGGGGAGCCGGGCAGTCCGAGCAGCAGGGCATGCAGCAGTCGGACCCGGCCGTGGTCGCCGTCGACCAGCGGCGCGAGCCGCCGCCGGATGCCGATGTTGCAGCGCATCCGCGGGTCGGGGGCGTACTCCGACCACATGTAGTCGCGGTCCTCGTCGGAGACCATCTCCAGGGTCAGCTCGTCGTGGTTGCGCAGGAAGGTGCCCCATTGGCACCCCGCCGGGATGGCCGGGGTCTCGGCGAGGATGTCGGAGATGCAGGTCCGGTCGGCCAGCCGCAGGCCCATGTAGAGCCGGGGCATCACCGGGAAGTGGAAGGCCATCTGGCACTCGTCCCCGTCGCCGAAGTACTCGACCACGTCGTGCGGCCACTGGTTCGCCTCGCACAGCAGCAGCGTGCCCGGGTAGTGGTCGTCGAGCTCCTTGCGGACCGCCTTGAGCAGGTCGTGGGTGCCCGGCAGGTTCTCGCAGTCGGTGCCGTCGGTCTCGACCAGGTAGGGCACCGCGTCGAGGCGGAAACCGTCGATGCCCATGTCGGCCCAGAACCGCAGCGCCGACAGCATCTCGTCCAGCACCCGGGGGTTGTCGAAGTTGAGGTCCGGCTGGTGGCTGTAGAAGCGGTGCCAGAAGTACTGGCCGCGCACCTCGTCGTAGCTCCAGTTGGACTCCTCGGTGTCGACGAAGATGATCCGCGCGTCGAGGTAGGCGTCGGGCTCGTCGCGCCACACGTAGTAGTCGCCGTACGGCCCGTCCGGGTCGCGCCGGGACTCCTGGAACCACGGATGGCGGTCTGAGGTGTGGTTCATCACGAAGTCGATGATGATCCGGATGCCGCGCTCGTGGGCCTTCGCCACGAAACTGCGGAAGTCCTCCAGGGTGCCGAGCTCGGGCATCACGTCGCGGTAGTCCGAGACGTCGTACCCGCCGTCGGCCAGCGGGGACGGGAAGAACGGCGGCAGCCACAGGCAGTCGACCCCCAACCACTGGAGGTAGTCGAGGCGCTCCGCGAGCCCCGCCAGGTCGCCGATCCCGTCCCCGTCGGAATCGGCGAAGTTGCGGATCATCACCTCGTAGAAGACAGCAGTGCGGAACCACTGCGTGTCGGCCGCCGCCGTCATCGTGACTGTCAGTCCCGCTGCGCTTCGGCCGAGATCACCGCCAGCACGTGGGCGGGCTGCTGGGGTGTGAGCCGGACGAAGTCATGCGCCCCCCAGTCGTACTCCTGGCCGGTCAGCTCGTCGCGGACCCGCAGCTTGTCGTTCTCGCCGAGCCCGAAGATGCTCATGTCGAGGTGGATGGTCGACTCCTGGGTGTGCTGCGGGTCGAGGTTCACCGCGACGATGACGGCGTCCTGACCATCCGCCGTCGCGGTCTCCTTGACGTACGCGATGACCTGCTGGTTCTCCGATTCCTGGAAGCGGACGTTGCGCAGCCGCTGCAGGGCCGGGTGGGCCCGCCGGGCACCGTTCAGCTTGCCGATCAGCATCTTCAGGTTCGGCTGCTGGTCGAAGTCACGCGGCCGGTACTCGTACTTCTCCGAGTTGAGGTACTCCTCCGAGCCCGGACGGACCGCCTCGTGCTCGAAGAGCTCGAAGCCGGAGTACATCCCCCAGCTGGGCGAGGTCGTCGCCGCCAGCACCGCCCGGATCGTGAACGCCGCGGGACCGCCGTACTGAAGGAAGGCGTGCAGGATGTCGGGTGTGTTGACGAAGAAGTTGGGCCGCACCCAGGCCGAGGTGTCGTACGCCACCTCGTTGACGTACTCCTCGATCTCCCAGCGCTCGGTGCGCCAGGTGAAGTACGTGTAGCTCTGGTGGAAGCCGATCCGGCCGAGGGTCTGCAGCATCGCCGGCAGGGTGAACGCCTCGGCGAGGAAGATCACCTCCGGGTTGGTCCGGCGGACCTCGTTGAGCAGCCAGGCCCAGAAGTTGATCGGCTTGGTGTGCGGGTTGTCCACCCGGAAGACCGTCACGCCGTGCGAGATCCACAGCTTGACGACCCGCAACACTTCGGCGTAGATCCCCTCGGGATCGCGGTCGAAGTTGATCGGGTAGATGTCCTGGTACTTCTTCGGCGGGTTCTCGGCGTACGCGATCGTCCCGTCCACCCGCTCGGTGAACCACTCCGGGTGCTCGGTGACCCACGGGTGGTCCGGGGAGGCCTGCAGGGCCAGGTCGAGGGCCACCTCGAGGCCGAGCCCCCTGGCCCGGGCGACGAACCGGTCGAAGTCCTCGAAGGTGCCCAGGTCGGGGTGGATGGCGTCGTGGCCACCGTCGGCCGAGCCGACCGCCCAGACCGACCCCGGGTCGCCGGGCTCGGGGACCAGGGTGTTGTTGCGGCCCTTGCGGAAGGCCGAGCCGACCGGGTGGATCGGCGGCAGGTAGACGATGTCGAAGCCCATCGCCGCGGCGTCCTCGAGCCGGGCGATCGACGTCTCGAAGGTGCCGGAGTGCCAGCTTCCGTCGGCGTCCTGGTAGGCCCCCTGGGACCGCGGGAAGAACTCGTACCAGGACGAGAACAGTGCGCGCTCGCGGTCGACCCGGACCGGGTACTCGGGGGAGGGAGAGATCAGCAGGCGCGGCCCGTGGGTGCGCATCGCGCGACGCAGGCCGTTGCTGGCGATGAGCTCGAGCAGCTCGTCGGCCGGGCGCTCGGCGAGCAGGGCGATCGCCGCGCCGCGCAGGATCGCCGCGTCACCGCGCCGGGACCCCGCCTCGGCCCGCAGGGCCGCACCCTCGAGCAGCAGCTGGCCCTCGGCGCAGACCAGGTCGACGTCGATGCCCTTCGCCAGCTTGATCTCGGCGTTGTGCAGCCAGGTGCCCCACGGGTCGTCCCAGCCCTCGACGCGGAACCGCCAGTCCCCCTCGGAGGGCAGGCTGATCCAGGCCTCCCAGCCATCCAGGCCCGGGGTGCCCCATCGGTGCATGTCGGTCCGGATCTCCCGGCCCTCGGGGCTGACCGCGATCACGGACGCGTTGACGGCGTCGTGGCCCTCGCGCCAGACGGTCGCGCGGACCGGGAACAGTTCGCCGACCACGGCCTTGGCCGGGTAGGCGCCGCCGGCGATCACCGGGGAGACGTCGGTGACCGGGATCCGGCCGATCCGGGCGCCGATGGCCGGCGCGCCGGCCGGCACCGCGGGCAGGTCGCTGCTCGGGGAGGTGGCGGCGAGCACGTCCGCGGCGTACGCCTCGGCGGTGTGCAGGGCCGGGAAACGGGCACCCGGGGCCGGCTCGGCCACCGGGGCCGGGGCCTCGGCGGGCTTCGCTGCGGCGGCCTTCGGGGTCGCAGTCCTGGTGGTGGCGGACTTCGGGGAGCTCGACCTGGAGGTGCCGGACTTCGTGCTGCTCGACGACTTGGCCGTGGTGCGCTTCGTCGTCGACTTCTTGGCGGTCGTCTTGCGCGTGGTGGTGCCCTTGGCGTCCACGTCGGACGCGGCGGGGGTGCGGGACTCGTCGGAAGGCTGCTGCGGGGTCACGACAACAACCTAGCGGGCGGGGAGTCCCCGGCACAGGTGCATTCCGTACGTTGTGGGCACGTCGCCGCCCTCGGAGGGCGTCCGGGCACCCGTACGGTCACCGTTCGGTCACCGGCAGCGGCAAGTCGCCCGGTGCCCCCGATCCACCATTGTATCCTCGGTAGGCTGGTGGGCCGTGCGAGCTATTCGACGTTTCACCGTTCACCCCGTGCTCCCCGAGCCGCTCAAGCCCCTCGCGGAGCTGGCCGGCAACCTCTGCTGGTACTGGAACGAACCCACCAAGGAACTCTTCCGGGCGATGGACCCCGCGCTCTGGGAGGCCACCGGGCAGGACCCGCGCAGGCTGCTGTCGCGGATCGACGCGAAGCGGCTCACCGCCCTGGCCGAGGACGCCCGCTTCGCCCGCAAGGTCGAGCACGCCCGCGAGGACCTCGAGGACTACCTGACGGTGGACCGGTGGTACCAGGGCTTCGCGGCCGCGCACCCCGGTGCCCCGGAGCGGATCGCCTACTTCTCCGCGGAGTTCGGTGTCACCGAGGTGCTGCCGCAGTATTCCGGCGGTCTGGGGATCCTGGCCGGTGACCACCTCAAGGCGGCCTCCGACTCCGGCATCCCGATCATCGGCGTCGGCCTGCTCTACCGCGACGGCTACTTCCGCCAGTCCCTCGACGCCCAGGGTTGGCAGCAGGAGCGCTACCCGCTGCTCGCCCCGCTCGACCTGCCGCTGACACTGCTGCGCGACGAGGCCGGTGACCCGGTCACCGTCGAGGTCCCGCTGCGCCAGGAGACCTACCGGGCGCAGATCTGGGTGGCCCGGGTCGGGCGGGTGCCGCTGCTGATGCTGGACTCGGTGGTGGAGGGCAATTCCGAGGCCGCCCAGGTGGTCACCGACCGCCTCTACGGCGGCGGCGTGGACCACCGGCTGGCGCAGGAGGTGCTGCTCGGCATCGGCGGCGTCCGCGCCCTGCGCGAGTACTGCCGGATCACCGGGGAGCCGACACCGACCGTGTACCACGCCAACGAGGGCCACGCCGGGTTCCTCGGCCTGGAGCGGATCCGCGAGTACATGAACGAGGGCATCGACGTCGACACCGCGGTGGAGCGGACCCGGGCCGGCTCGCTGTTCACCACGCACACCCCGGTGCCGGCCGGCATCGACCGCTTCCCGCGCGACCTGGTCACCGACCAGTTCCGCGGCTTCGCCCCGCTGCCGCTGGACCGGATCATGGCCTTCGGCACCGAGGACTACGTCGGCGGCGACCGCGACGTGTTCAACATGGCGGTGCTCGGCTTCCGGCTGGGCCAGCGCGCCAACGGTGTGTCGCAGTTGCACGGCGAGGTGTCGCGGCAGATGTTCCAGGGCCTGTGGCCGTCCTTCGACGTGTCGGAGGTGCCGATCGGGTCGGTCACCAACGGCGTGCACCACAAGACGTGGATCCACCCCGACCTGCTCGAACTGATGGCCACTCCCACGTCGGACAGCGACACCGTGATCGACGGGTACGACTGGTCGGCACTCGACCGGGTGGACGACACCACCATCTGGGCGCTCAAGCAGCGGATGCGCGGCGGTCTGGTCCGGATGGCCCGGGAGCGCCTCGCCGCCTCGCACCGGGCCCGCGGCCTGTCCGGCAACCCGGAGTGGATCGACCACGCCCTGGACCCCAACGTGCTGACCTTCGGCTTCGCCCGGCGGGCCGCCTCGTACAAGCGGCTCACCCTGATGCTGCGCGACCCGGAGCGACTGAAGCGGCTGCTGAACGACCCGGAACGGCCGATCCAGATCGTCATCGCCGGCAAGGCCCACCCGGCCGACAACATCGGCAAGGGGCTGATCCAGGAGATGGTCCGGTTCGCCGACGCCGAGGACGTCCGCGAGCGACTGGTCTTCCTGCCGGACTACGACATGTCGCTGGCCCGCCCGCTCTACCCGGGCTGCGACGTGTGGATCAACAATCCGCTGCGACCCCAGGAGGCCTGCGGGACCTCGGGCATGAAGGCCGCGATGAACGGCGCCGCGAACCTGTCGGTGCGCGACGGCTGGTGGGACGAGTGGTACGACGCCAGGTTCGGCTGGGAGATCCCCTCGGCTGAGAACGTCACCAGCCCCGACCAGCGCGACGCGCAGGAGGCCGTGGCGCTGTACGAGATCATCGAGAACGAGATCGTCCCGCGCTTCTACACCCGCGACGGCAACGGGGTGCCGACCGCCTGGATCACGATGATCCGCGACATCATGTCCGGCCTGACCCCGAAGATCCTGGCCTCCCGGATGGTTCGCGAGTACACCGAGCGGATGTACCTGCCCACCGCCCTGTCGTCGGCCCGGATGGCGGAGGGTGACTACGCCGCCGAGACCGCCGCCTGGAAGAAGCGGATCCGCGCCGCCTGGCCGCACGTCAGCGTCTCCCGGGTCGAGGGTCTCGACTCCGGCTCCCGGGCGCTCGGCTCCACCGTCACCCTGAACGCCGTGGTCCGCCTCGGGGAGCTCACCCCCGACGACGTCGAGGTGCAGATGGTGCTCGGGTCGGTCGACGACAACGACGAACTGCACGACATCGTCATCCACCCGGCCGTCGCCGGGGAGCGGATCGACGGTGGCATACGGTACGCGGCGACGACGGTGCTGGACGCTCCCGGCTCGGTCGGGGTGACCTGCCGCGTCGTCCCGAAGCGTGACGGCCTGGCCACCATTGCCGAGATGGGCCTGGCCACCGTGTCCGGCGACTGACCGGGTCCGCGACGACCGACGCGAACGGCCGGCACCCCACGGGTGCCGGCCGTTCGCCGACGTGACCTGCCGGGACGAGCCGCCCGGCTCAGACGCCTTCGAGTACGTCCTCGGCGCTCGGCTCGGGATCGTCCGGCGGGGCGGCGGGCGTGACGATGGTCGGTTCGGTGGCCGTCGGGCCGGCGGGGCCGAGGTCCGTCGTCGGGGCACTCGTCGTCGCCGGGGCCGCGGCCGCCGGGCGCCGGTCCGGGAGGTCGACCTGCAGCACGGCGACCGTACGGGCCGGCAGCTCCAGCTTCACGCCGGCGGGCAGGTCCTCGGTGGGCAGCTCGTCGGCCAGCCCGGTGTGCGCGACGATCCGGTAGCCGGTCGCCCAGGGCCCGGCCGGCAGCGGCACGTCGACCGTCTCGTCGCCGCCGTGCACCCAGACCAGGAAGCCCTCGTCGGCGTCGGAGACGTACATCCCGAGGGTGCGCCGGCTGCCGTCGCGCCAGTCCTCGTTGTCCATCTCGATGTCCTCGCCGTCGAACCAGGCCAGGTTCTTCCGGCCGAGCTCGGTGCCGTCGGGGGCGAGGACGTACTCACCGTTGCGCCAGTCCTGCGGGCGCAGTACCGGGTGCTCGGCCCGCAGCCGGGTGAGGGTCCGGGTCACCTCCAGCACGTCGGCCCAGGCCTCGGCGGTGTCCCAGTGCACCCAGGAGATCGGCGAGTCCTGGCAGTAGGCGTTGTTGTTGCCCAGCTGCGTACGGCCGATCTCGTCGCCGGCGGTGATCATCGGCACCCCGGTGGCGAGCAGCAGGGTCGCCATCATGTTGCGGACCTGCCGGTGGCGCAGCGCGTTGATCTCCGGGTCGTCGGTCTCGCCCTCGACGCCGCAGTTCCAGGAACGGTTGTCGTCGGAGCCGTCGCGGTTCGCCTCGCCGTTGGCGTTGTTGTGCTTGACGTCGTACGTGACGAGGTCGCGCATGGTGAACCCGTCGTGGGCGGTGACGAAGTTCACCGACGCCTCGGGCCGGCGCCCGGAGTGCTGGAAGAGTTCACCGGAGCCGGACAGCCGGGTGGCGAGCTCCTGCACCCCGTGCACCGCGTTGCGCCAGAAGTCGCGGGTGTGTCCACGGAACCGGTCGTTCCATTCGCTCCAGCCGGGACCCCAGGCGCCCACCTGGTAGCCGTACGGACCCATGTCCCACGGCTCGGAGAGCATCTTGATGCCCCGCAGCACCGGGTCGGCCGCGATGAGCTTCTTGAACGGGTGGTCGTGGACGACGTAGTGCTTCTCGTTGCGGATCAGCTCGGTGGCAAGATCGAAGCGGAACCCGTCGACGCCCATCTCGGTCACCCAGTAGCGCAGCGAGTCCATGATCATCTGCAGCACGCCGGGCTGGGAGGTGTCGACGGAGTTGCCGCAGCCGGTCACGTCGTAGTCGTTGTGCAGGTCGGAGGTGAGCCGGTAGTAGGCGCCGTGGTCGATGCCGCGCCAGGCCAGCGTGGGACCCTCGTGGCCGCCCTCGCCGGTGTGGTTGTAGACCACGTCGAGGATCACCTCGATGCCGGCCTCGTGCAGCGCGCTGACCATCGCCTTGAACTCGGCGACCTGCTCCCCGCGGGTGCCGACCGAGCAGTAGGCGGCGTGCGGAGCGAAGTAGCCCAGCGTGTTGTAGCCCCAGTAGTTCGACAGTCCGCGGCCGATGATGAACGGCTCCGACACGAAGTGGTGCACCGGGAGCAGCTCGAGGGCGGTCACCCCGGCGTCCTGCAGGTGCTGGATCACCGCCGGGTAGGCGATACCGCCGTACGTGCCGCGCAGGTGCTCGGGGACGGCCGGGTGCAGGTGGGTCAGCCCCTTGACGTGCGCCTCGTAGATGACCGACTCGGTCATCGTGCGGCGGTGGGCGATCGGCGTGGGCGGCGGGGTGTCGGCCACCACGACGCTCAGCGGCACCGAGGCGAAGGAGTCCATCGGGTCGGGCAGGTAGTCCGACTCCGCGGTGTGGTCCAGGATCGGGCCGGAGTAGTCCACCCCGCCGGTGATCGCCCGGGCGTACGGGTCCAGCAGCAGCTTCGCCGGGTTGAACCGCTCGCCGGTCTGCGGCGACCAGTCGCCGTGCACCCGGAAGCCGTACTGCTGGCCGGCCGCGACGCCGGGGACGAAGACGGTCCAGACGCCGTCGTCGTTCCGCTCCATGTCGTGGTTCTTCTGGGAGCGGTCCGGGGCCACCAAGGCCAACTCGACCCGCTTGGCGCGTGGCGCCCACAGGCTGAATCGGGCACCGCCGGCGAGCAGGCGTGCGCCGAGCACGCTGGAGTCGATCGGGGCGGTGAGCGTGACGCCACTCATGGCACGTCCTTCTGGTCGGATGGGGCGGTGCGGCGGGCGGTCGGCCCGTACGAACCGGGTCGTGTCCGGTGCGCCCGGCGCCGCTGCTCTCCTGTCCGACCGTCACCCCGGGGCAACCCCTGGAACGGGGCCGGACAAACGCCAGGCAAGGATACCGTACAAGGGTGATTTCGGAGATCTATCCAGCGACGCACCGGCGGGCCTATCTCGATCACGCCGCCACCGGCCCGCTGGCGCCGGTGGCGGCCCGGGCGATGGCCGGGCACCTCGACCTGGTGGGCAACGCCTCGAGCCTGCACGCCAGCGGGCGGGCCGCCCGCCGGGTGCTGGAGGACGCTCGGGAGGAGGTGGCCGCGGCGGTCGGTGCGCACCCGACGGAGGTGGTGTTCACCGCCGGAGGCACCGAGGCCGACAACCTCGCCGTGCACGGGTCCTGGATCGCCCGGCGCGCGGCCGGGCCGGGAGAGCCCGTGGGACGGCCGCGGGTGGTGGTCGGACCGATCGAGCACCACGCGCTGCACGACCTGGTGCCGGCCCTGGAGCGGGACGGTGCCGAGGTCGTCCGGCCGGCCGTACGCCCCGACGGCACGGTGGATCCGGACGACCTGCGGGCGGTGCTGGCCGGCGACGCGGGCCGGGCCACCGCGGTGGCGTCGCTGATGTGGGTGAACAACGAGACCGGTGCGGTGCAGCCGGTCACGGTGCTCGCCGAGGCGTGCCGCACCGTCAGGGCCTGGTCGCACTCGGACGCGGTCCAGGCGTTCGGCCACGTCCCGTTCGACTTCGGCGACAGTGGTCTCGACATGGCCTCGATCTCGGCACACAAGGTCGGCGGCCCGGTCGGGATCGGCGCCCTGCTGGTCCGCCGGGAGGTGTCGCCGGCCCCGATCGTCTTCGGCGGCGGGCAGGAGCGGGGCGTACGCTCGGGCACCCTCGCCCCGGTGCTGGCGGTGGGCTTCGCGGCGGCCGCGACCGAGGCGGCCGCCGAGCTGGCCGCCCGGACGGCCCGCTGGGAGCGGCTGCGGGCCCGGCTGCTGGCCGGCCTGGCGGGGCTGGCAGGAGTCCGGCCGCACCTGCCGACGGTGGGGAGCCCGGCCATCCTCAACGTCGCCTTCGAGGGCTGCGAGGCCGACGACCTGCTGCTCCTGCTGGACGCGGCCGGGATCGACGCCTCCGTCGGGTCGGCCTGTACCGCCGGGGTGAGCGCCACCAGCCATGTCCTGCTGGCGATGGGGCTGCCGGAGGAGGAGGCCCGGTCGTCGCTGCGGTTCTCCTGCGGAGCCGACACCGTCGACGAGGACGTCGACGCGCTGCTGGCGGCCCTGCCCGAGGCCCTGGTCCGGGCCCGCCGGGCCGGCCGGGCCAGGGCGGGCTCACGGCCACGAGGGTGATCCGGCCGGTGGGGGCTACCATCGACGGGCATCGGTCGAGGACGGGAGGGGTGCGGCGATGAAGGTCCTGGCGGCGATGTCGGGGGGAGTGGACTCGGCGGTGGCCGCGGCCCGGCTGGTCGACGCCGGCCACGACGTCACCGGGGTGCATCTCGCCCTGTCCCGCAACCCGCAGTCGTTCCGCAGCGGCGCCCGTGGCTGCTGCTCGCTGGAGGACTCCCACGACGCCCGGCGGGCCGCCGACCTGCTCGGCATCCCGTTCTACGTCTGGGACCTGTCCGCGGAGTTCCGTGTCGACGTGGTCGAGGACTTCCTCGCCGAGTACCGCGCCGGCCGTACGCCCAATCCCTGCCTGCGGTGCAACGAGTCGATCAAGTTCGCCGCCGTGCTGGCCCGCGGCACGGCTCTCGGCTTCGACGCGGTCGCGACCGGCCACTACGCCCGGCTGGTGGACGGGCCGGACGGCCGCCAACTGCACCGGGCCGTCGACCCGACCAAGGACCAGTCGTACGTGCTCGGCGTGCTCGACGCCGACCAGTTGACGCACTCGCTGTTCCCGCTGGGCGACTCGCTGAAGACCGAGGTGCGGGCCGAGGCGGCCGAGCGCGGCCTGTCGGTCGCCCGCAAGCCCGACTCCCATGACATCTGCTTCATCCCCGACGGTGACACCGGCGCGTTCCTGGACCGGGAGCTCGGCACCGCCGAGGGGGAGATCGTTGAACAGGACGGCACCGTTGTCGGCCACCACCACGGTGCCCACCGGTTCACCGTCGGCCAGCGTCGCGGCCTGCACCTCGGCATGCCCGCCGACGACGGGCGCCCCCGCTACGTCCTCGACATCAGTCCGGTCGACAACCGGGTCACCGTCGGCCCGCACGAGGCCCTCGCGGTGGACACCATCACGGCGATCCGGCCGACCTGGACCGGCCCCGCCCGGCTCGGCGACTGGCCCGCCCGGGCCCAGGTGCGGGCGCACGGGGAGCCGCTCGAGTGCGCCGTCACCGCGGACAGCGACGCCGTGCGGGTGACGCTCGCCGACACCGCGTTCGGGATCGCCCCCGGCCAGGCAGTGGTGCTCTACGACGGCGACCGGGTCGTCGGCTCGGCGACGATCGACACCACCGGACGGCGGGCCGGATGAGCGTCACGCACAGCGGGGTCGGCTCCTGGCCCGGAGGCGACGTCGCCGCGGCCGTACGGCTCACCCTGGGTGAACTCCCCGACGGCGCGTACCTGCCCGAGCTGCCCGCCCGCGGCCCGGGCTCCGACATGATCGGCCGGGCGCTCGGCGCGTTGGCCGGGCTGGGCGCCGACCTGCAGCCGAGTGGCTGGCGCCTGGTCGAGGGCCGGTCCCTGGCCCAGCGCCGGGCGCACGCCACCCTGCGCGACGACCTCGACATCCTCGAGGAACAGGCCCAGGGGTTCGCGGGACCGCTGCGGGTCACCCTCACCGGGCCGCTCACTCTGGCCGCCGCGGTCGAGCTGCCCCGTGGCGGGGCTGTGCTCGGCGACCCCGGGGCCACCCGGGACCTGCGTGACGCGCTGGGGGAGGCCTCGGTCGACCTGGTCGGAGACGTCGTCCGGCGGGTGCCGGGGGCCGCGGTCAGCGTGCAGTGGGACGAACCGCTGCTCGGCGCCGTCCGGGCCGGCACGGTGCGGACCGCCTCGGGGTTGCGGTTCCTGCCGTCCTGGGGGAGCCAGGAGGTGATCGGGCACCTGCGACCGCTGGTGGACCGGGTCACGGCGTCGGGGGTCGACCCGGCCCGGACCCTGGTGCACTCCTGTGCCCGGGGGATCGGGATCGGTGACCTGGTGCAGGCCGGGGTCGGCGGGGTCGGCCTCGACGTCGACACCCTGGTCCGTCCCGACCTCGACGCCCTCGCCGGCCTGCTCGACGGCGGCCGGACCGTCCACCTCGGCGTCGCCCCCACCGCGGTGCCGGACGTCGTGCCGACCGCCGACGCGCTGGCCCGGCGGGCTCTGCGGGTGCTCCGGCCGCTTGAGCTCGGGCCGGCCATCGCCGACCGGGTCGTGCTGACCCCCGCCTGCGGCCTGGCCGGGTGGACCGAGCGTCCGGCGACCGCCCTGCTGCGCCGCCTCGGCGCCGCCGCGAAGATCGTCGACGAGGAACTGGCCCGCTGAACCGTCCGTCCGGGCCGCTAGATTGGGGCCCGTGACCGAACAGCCGCCGGACCCCGCCCCGACCAGCGACGTCGACCCGGCCGCCGGGCCCGACGAGCGGGCCCGTCAGCGGCACGAGGAGCTGGCCACCGAGATCACCGAGCACCGGCACCGCTACTACGTGCTGGACGACCCGACCATCTCCGACGGCGATTTCGACGCCCTGATGCGCGAACTCGACGCCTTGGAGGAGCGCTACCCGCAGCTGCGGACGCCGGACTCGCCGACCCAGCAGGTGGGGGCCGCCCCGTCGGCCACGTTCGCCCCGGTCGAGCACCTGCAGCCGATGACCAGCCTGGACAACGTGTTCAGCCAGGAGGAACTGTTCGCCTGGGTGGACCGGACGCTCGACCGGCTCGGCGAGCGCCCCGGAG
Organism: uncultured Propionibacteriaceae bacterium; assembly: GCA_964402325.1. Taxonomy (GTDB): domain Bacteria; phylum Actinomycetota; class Actinomycetes; order Propionibacteriales; family Propionibacteriaceae; genus Raineyella. Next base: position 31,405 of record CAYOBI010000019.1, read on the forward strand.
AGGGGGCGTTCGTCTGCGAGCTGAAGATCGACGGCCTGGCGGTGGACCTGGTGTACGAGAACGGGACGCTGGTGCGGGCCGCCACCCGTGGCGACGGCCGGGTGGGGGAGGACGTCACCGCCAACGTCCGCCGGATCGAGGCCATCCCGAGGACCCTGGCCAGCAGGGCGGGGCATCCGGTGCCGGCGCTGCTGGAGGTCCGCGGCGAGGTGTACCTGTCGGTCGAGCAGTTCGGCCGGATCAACGAGGAACTCGTCGCGGCCGGCCGGGCGCCCTTCGCCAACCCGCGGAACAGTGCGGCGGGCTCGCTGCGGCAGAAGGACCCGGACGTCACCGCCTCGCGCCGGCTCGGCTTCACCGCGCACGGCTGGGGGGCGACGTCGGACGAGGCCGGCACGCGGCTGGAGCTGGCCCGCCAGTCACACGCGTACGAGGTGCTGGCCGACTTCGGCCTGCCGGTCAGCGAGTACTCCCGGGTGGTCGACGCCGAGGAGGAGATCTGGGCGTTCGTCGAGGAGGTCGCCGCCCGCCGGCACGACTTCGTCCACGAGATCGACGGGGCGGTGGTCAAGGTCGACGAACGGGCCCTGCAGGACCGGCTCGGCTTCACGTCGCGCGCGCCGCGCTGGGCGATCGCGTACAAGTACCCGCCCGAGGAGGTGACCACGAGGCTCCTCGACATCCGGGTCAACGTCGGGCGGACCGGTCGGGTCACCCCGTACGCGGTGATGGACCCGGTGGTGGTGGCCGGGTCCACCGTCGCGCAGGCCACCCTGCACAACGCCACCGAAGTGGTCCGCAAGGGTGTGCTGATCGGCGACACCGTGGTGCTGCGCAAGGCCGGCGACGTCATCCCGGAGGTCGTCGGGCCCGTCGCCGGCCTGAGGGACGGGACCGAGCACCCCTTCGTGATGCCGACGCACTGCCCCGAGTGCGGCACCGAACTGGCGTACGAGAAGGACGGTGACGCCGACATCCGCTGTCCCAACCAGCGCTCCTGCCCCGCCCAGCTGCGCGAACGGCTGTTCCACCTGGCCTCCCGCGACGCGCTCGACATCGAGGTGCTGGGTGCCAAGGGAGCCGACGCCATTCTGTCGAGTCACCTGATCACCGATGAAGGCGACCTCTTCGACCTGACCGCGGACGACCTGCTCCGCACCGACTTCTTCACCCGCAATCCCAACCCTGCGGAGAAGAGGGCCGGCATCACCGAGCGGCAGGTCTCGGAGAACGGTCTCAGGTTGCTGCAGAACCTGCAGGCCGCGAAGACCCGGCCCTGGGCGAAGTTCCTCGTCGCCCTGTCGATCCGGCACATCGGGAAGGGCAACGCGCCGGACATCGCCGCCGCCTTCCCCAATGTGGAGGCGCTGCGCGACGCCACCGACGAGGACTTCGCCGCGGTGGAGGGCGTCGGGCCCTCGATCGCCGCCGCGATCCGCGACTGGTTCGCCACCGAATGGCGGGTCGACATCGTCCGCAAGTGGCAGGCCGCGGGGTGTGTGCTCGGCACGTACGGCGAGCCGGCGCCGACCGGCCCGGAGCTGGCGCAGACCCTCGAAGGGCTGACCGTCGTCGTCACCGGGACGATGCCGGGCTACAGCCGCGACGGGGCCCAGGAGGCCATCGTGGCCCGCGGGGCCAAGGCGGCCGGTTCGGTGTCGAAGAGGACGGACTACGTCGTAGTCGGCGAGGGTGCCGGCTCCAAGGCCGAGAAGGCCCGCGCCCTGGGCCGCCCGATCGTGGCCGCCGAGGACTTCCAGCGGTTCCTGGACGAGGGCCCGGCCGGGGTGGCGACGCCGGCCGGCTGAGGTCGTCGGCCGACCCGATCCGGGCCCCAGCGGTGGTCCGGCGGAAATGTCAGAGGCATCTTCTAGCGTCGGTGTCATGGATGAGCGGAACGCGCCCCCGTTGCCGGGCCTGCCGGACTGGCCCGAGCTGACCGCCGAGCCCCCGGCCCGCCCGGTCGCCGACGGTGCCCCGCTGCTGGTCGACGGGGTCATGGTCACCCTGACTGGCCCGGACGGCGCCGACGAGGACCCGGTCGCGGTCACCGCCGGCTACGGCCTGCCCGAGGACCCCGCCGAGCACATCGCCCAGCTCGCCGACATCGAAGCCCTCACCCGCTTCGCCGAGATCCGCAAGCTCGCCCTCCTCGCCGACCTCGTCGAGGCCGCACCCCCGATCGCCCGGGAGCGCCGCGTCCCGCTGGGCGGCGACGGCACCCCACCCGTCCCCGAGTTCCTGCACCTCGAGATCGGCGGGGCCCTCGGCCTGGCCCCAGACCGGGCCAAACTCCTGCTCGGCGACGCCCTCGACCTGAAATGGCGCCACCCCAGACTGTGGAACCGGACCGTCCACGCCCACCTGCCGGTCTGGCGCGCCCAGCTGATCGCGCGGCGCTGCCACCACCTCACGGCGGCCCAGGCCCTGTGGATCGACGACCGGATCGGCGACGTCGTCCCCCGCCTGTCGTGGTCCCGGGCCCAACGCCTCCTCGACGGCGAGATCGCCGCCGCCGACCCCGCCGCCCACGACCGCGAGGACCAGGCTCGGCACCGGCGCCGCGTCGACCTCTTCCCCCGCCCCGGCACGGGCGCCGCGACCGGCCTCTTCGCGATCCTCGACACCGCCGATGCGACCGGGCTCGACCAGACGCTCGCCACCATCGCCGCCGATCTCGCCGCAGCCGGCGACACCACCGACCTCGACACCCGACGGGCCCGCGCCCTCGGTCTCCTCGCCCGCGGCAACCCCCTGTCCGGTGGCTCCCCGACCCCGGTGGTGCACCTCTACGTCCACACCACCCCCGACGCATACCTCGCCCGTCTGGAGGGTCACGGTCCGCTCGGCCCGACCACCCTGGACCGGCTCCTGCACGGCTGCCGGGTCCGGCTCACCCGCGTCATCGACCAGGCCGACTCGACCCCGGCGGACGCCTACGAGATCCCCGAACGGATGCGCGAACAGCTCCGCCTGGCCCAGCCTGTCGAGATCGCCCCCTACGGCAACCTCACTGCCCGCCGCACCGATCTCGACCACACCGTTCCCTGGGGCCAGAGTGGCAGGACCTGCCCCGACAACCTCGGACCCCTGTCCCGCACAGCCCACCGCGCCCGTACCCACGGCGGCTACCGACTCACCCAGCCCCGACCAGGGGAATGGCACTGGCAGACGCCGCGCGGCCAGCACTTCATCGTCACCAACCACGGCACGATCCGCCTGCGCCAATGAGTCGACCCCGGCGCCGGTGGATTTCCGCCGAAACCCTCCTAGGCTGATGGCGTGGCACGACACATCTTCTCCGACCCCGACCTGGACGGCGACGTCCCCGACCGGGTGCGTCCCCGGCTGGGGGAGTGGGGCCCGGCACT